>JAAUSP010000093.1 GCA_012032575.1 Anaerolineales bacterium
GAAGGCATTGATCGGCTGCATGGTCACTTCGGCGGCCAGGTCCGGTTTTGATCAGTTCCAAAATCGAGTAGCGCTCGCGCAAGGTGCGGTACTCGACCATATAGCGCCCGGCCTGGCGCATGAGCCAGACAGGGTTGCGTCCACAGCTTCGCGGCGGCAGGCGCGGAGAAAGCGGTCGGATTGAGACATGGGTTTCCTTCTGTGATAATGGATGTAAGGCGTGATGCGTGATGCGTGATTTTTCTCACGCATCACGTATCACCTGACCGGATTATTATAACCGGATTTTATACGGGGGCAATAAAAAAGGCCGCTGGCAATATTGCCGGCGGCCTCTGGTAAGTTTTACATTATACTATTGTTTCAAAATAATAGGCAGATAATTAGAAATTGAAGGAGGCGCTGCCTGGGTGAAAACTTTTGTCGTAATAATCCGGCTGGAGTTGAGGTTTTCAGCAGAACTGATCGAAATGGTATTTGTGAGGGTCGTCCCGTTGATGACATTTCCAATTGTGACCACCAGGCTGCGAGTAATAGTCTGACTCGGCAGAATTGTGCCCACATTCCAGGTAACGAGACCGGAATTGTGCAGACCGCCATCACTGGCGGAGACAAAACTAACGTTGCTGTCCAGGGTATCGGTGAGAATGGTGCCGGTAGCGCTCAGAGCGCCGGTGTTGGTGACCGCCAACAGGTAAGTCAACAGCTCGGCAGGTTGCACGGGATCAGGGCTATCACTTTGGGTCAAGGCCAGCGAGGGCGCATTGGGAACACAGTTCCGGGCATGAGCCAAAACTGCTGTGAGCGCGCTAGCTATGTCAGTCGGCTTGGCCGCAGCGAAATATTGCCCGCACTGGGCGTTAAAAATGAACATATCTTCAAATTCGCGGAAGGGGTCAATGCCGGTAGCCATTGCCGTCAACAGGTCAGGATCGGGTCCTGCGCCGATCCCAATAGTATAAACCGAAACGCTGTTTTGTGCGGCCAGGTAAGCGTAATACATAGCGCATTCAAAATCCGCGTCTTCGGTGCCGACGAGTCCATCCCACAGGTCTGGCCGGCGCCAAGTCCGTCGTCATCAGCGCAGTTGCCGGGGTTGGCATTGGGTATACCATCCGTCATCAGAATGAGCACTTTTCGAGCTGCACCGCCCCGGTCACAGGCATAGGCGTCGTTAACTGTGGGGGTACAGTGGTTGGTAACTAGATTGCCAGGGGTGCTCACGCCTAATTCCTCCAACCCCTCCCGTAGACCGATGGCGATATTGGTGCCGCTCTCCGGCCACTGCCGCTCGACCACACTGATAACCTGCGTAAAAGAAATAGGCGTCTCCAGGTTAGGATCGTAACAGGAAGCCGGATTGCCCTGGTTTTGCGCGGCCCAGGCCAAACATTGCAGCTTGGCCCGGCGGTTGGGGTCCGACTGGGCATCGGTGTTATCCTGACTGGCGACAAAGGGCACAAAGCCCAGTTGGTCAAACTGCGGGTCGAGTTGGCGGGCAAAATTTTTGACCGCCTCCTGGGCGCTGCGAATCGGCTGCAAGCCGGAATAGAGGCCGGTCTGTAGTTCTGCTTGTAGGAGGTTGGTGGTGGTGGACAGCAACGTACAACCAACGCCTGAGCCATAACCGCCGTTAGCTGTATCATTAGCCGTGCGCTTGCAGCTACACTGGCTGGGGTTTACCGTATAACCATAGATAGGGTTGCAAACGTTACAAGCTTCGCGGGTGGCCGAACCAGGGCTGGCCGGGGGACCGATGGCCTCGCCGCTGGTGGTAGAGGTAATAGAACCATCGGAACGTTGCAGAAGAACGGCGGGGACTGTACTGGAGATGGTTGTTCCAGTGGCGGGGGTTGAACCGCTGCTGTCATTAGTAAAGACGATTTTATCCACCTTATAACCGGCGCTGCCCTGGAACAGTTTCAATATAGACTGAGTTCCCGAAATGGTAGCGGTTGAACCGAGTTTTATCCAACGCCACGAATCATTGATGGCACGATTGTCACGCCAAGTCAGCAGGGTGCTGCCCGGCTGCGCCAGAGCCGGTTGGAAGTAGCGGCTGCCATTATCTGTGGGCGAATTACTGTAATCGCTATTCATATTGTCTTTACGTTGGTTTATATTCCCGTTATCTACCTGCCAATGGATGACCTTGCGCCAGGGGGTAATGTTATTGCTAACCCCGCCGCCGTCCACGTCGGGTATACGCTCGTCGGGACTGGGACCGGCCCAGGTAAAAGACTCGCTGCCCCCCCCAATCGCTCGAATCCAGATGGATGTGTCGCCATTCCAGCTAGGGGTAAAATCGTACTCTACATACGGTACATTACTGGGAGGGTTGGTTAGGATGCCCCTAGAAACAAATGGACTTTGTGACCAGCACGCGCCACTCAAAGCACTGCCGCTGAAACAATCGGCGTTGTAGGCTGCGCCAACCAGATGCGGGTACTGCCCTGGAGATTGAGTATAGGTATGAAAGGGCCGGGCGGCGAGATAGGCGCTGCAATCGGCAGCGATACCACCGTCGGCGGAAGAACAGATATCATCATTCGATCCGCCAACGGTGCAGTCAATTCCCCCGGCGTTGGGCCGGCAGACGTTGGAGGATTGCTGGGTTGGGTCTCCGGTGGCGTTACGTTGGTCGTTATCTTCACCGGGAGTCGGAGTACCATTTTGAAGATTATTACCAGCCACCGAGGTATTATTGCCACTGCGTTTAGAACCTCGCTGGATTACCCAAAAACCCTGGCCCGGTACACGGGCATCAAGGTGCCAATCGCCCCCATTACGCGAGTACAGTTCAGCCTCCACCGTCAAATACTGAAAGCCGCTATCAAGATAGGGCTGCGGCGGATAAGTCGTACACAGGGCCGAAGCAGGAATAGATTGGTTTCCCGTAGCGCCAGGGCCGCCGGGGACGGTATCTTTCCAGACCTTGTTGTAGGGAATCGGGTTAAAATAACCGTTGTTGGGCCAATTAGGATTGTAACTCGTTCTGACCCAGCAGTCGTGGCAGATGGTTTGATCTTCCATCGAGCCGGAGATGTCGAAGGCCACCATCACATCCAGCGGGGTAAGGGTGCTTGATGCAGTAATTTGGGCCGAAGGCTGAAGCGCCGGCAGCGGTAGCCCCGACGCTTGAGCCGGGGCGTCGGCTGCCGTTACTTCGGCCCGGACCGGCGCAGCGCCTGCGCGGTAAATCAGGCCGGTCAGGGCCAGCAGGCCCAATAAGGCGTAGGTTAAAAGGAAAACATACAGGTTTTTGGTGGATCGCTGGGAAGCTTTGGCTGAATTGTGGAGGATTGTCATACGTTGACCCCGTTCTGTGAAAGTAAAATTTTTCACATATCAACCATATCACAGGCAAGTTTGAAAATTGTTTGAGACAAGTAGGTATTTGGTACTATATCGTTGAACTGGGTGAATTCAATCCCTTCGAGGCGGTAGAACTTGGTTCAACAGCAGCACCAGAGCCAGAAAAAATCCTTCGCGCAGCAGTTGACCGGGCTGAAAGGACAGCCGGCCTTTTTTTGAAAGGGTATTTTTTCAACGGAAAAAACCAGGGAACGCGGCGGGTGCTGTCGGCCAGCAGATGGCCCAGGTAGCCGCTGAACCAGGCATACCCGGTCCTTCTGCCCCAGATCAGCGTGACCAGCAGCGACAGCCCCAGCAGGCTGAAGATATTGTGGGCAAAATGCCGCCCGTTGGGCATCGCCTGCAACACATAGCCGATGGTTTTATCCACGATGTCGGGAAAGAGGCTGGCCAGCAGCAGCACAAACAGCAGCCGTTTTGAGGCCCGAAAAGGCGGCAGGCGCGATTGGGCCAGGGCAACGGCCAGATGTCCGGGAATTTGCATACTCAGGCCCGGACTGCTTGCGTCATCACCTGCTGATAATGCTGATTAAAGCGGACCATCGCCAGCCGGGTAATCGGCCCGACCTGGCCGCTGCCAATAGGCTGTCCGTCAATTTGGGTAATCGGCAAAACGTGCATACTGGTACTGCTGATAAATACTTCTTCGTATAACGACAAATCTATCGGGATCGGAGTTTCTGTGACCGGGTGAGCGGTGTCTTGCATCACGTGCAGGATAATATCGCGGGTGATGCCGGAGAGAACGTCGCTTTCCGGCGGGGTCAAAAGGTGTCCACCCTGCACCACAAACAGATTGCTGCGCGCGCTTCGGTCAAATGGTCGTGATGATGGAGCAGCCCCTCCACCGCTCCGGCTCGCGTGGCGGCCCGGCGGGCCAGGTAATTGACCAGGGTGTTGAGGCTTTTGCAGCGAGGCAGGGCGCGCTGACCTTCGTACAACACGGCGCTCGCCCCGGTTTCATAAAAAACAGCGGGATAAGTCGGCAGCGGGTCGGCCTGCATGCCGATGATCGGCGCAGTTCCGGCGTCGGCCGGGCCGATGACCAAAATCTTCAAACTCCAGGTGGCTTGCGGCTCAACCTGGGCCAGCCGCTCAAACCAGCGAGCCAGGATTGGTGTATCCGCCGTCAACTCCAAATCCAGTCTGGCCGCCGAGGCGTGGAGGCGGCGCAGATGTTCTTCCAAATAAAACGGGCGTCCCTGATCTACCTTGATCGATTCATAAACGCCAAAGCTGGAAAAATAAGCTTTATTAAATAATGAAATCTGGGCCTGATCGAGCGGCATCAATTGGCCGTTGACGATGGCGTAGTTAAAAATAGTCATGAATAACCTCGATGGTGACAAGGTGATGCGTGATGCGTGATACCTTGTAACTGCTCCTCTACTTCTTTATTTCTTACTCCTTACTCCTTACTCCCTACTTCCTACTCCCTCTTCCTCCGCCTCAAATAGCCGCTTAACAGCAGGTCCATCAAGCCCGGCCAGATGGCGCTGGCGGTGACGAAGGCGCGGTCGAACAGGGTGATGAAGACATCGCGCTGTTCGTGGCGAATGGTTTGGAGAATGGCCCGGGCGACTCGTTCGGGCGGCACACCTTTGACCCGGCCTCGCCCGTGCTGGTCATTACCCAGCGAATTGTCGTTGAAGCGGGTCACGGTGACGCCCGGATACACGGTGCTGACCCGGATACGGTCGGCCCGCAGTTCGAGCCGCAGGCTTTCGGCCAGCTTTTCCAGGGCGGCCTTGCTGGCGCAGTAGCCGGCAATCCCCGGCATGGCCCGCCGGCCCACAATCGAAGAGATATTGATAATTAATCCGCCTTCCGGGTTGGCTTTGAGATAGGGCACAGCGGCCTGGATGAGCGCCAGCGGTCCCAGGTAGTTGACCCCCATGACCCGGCGAGCCTCGGCCATTTGCAGCGCCAGCACCGAGTCGCGCACGCCGATGGCGGCATTATTGATGACCACATCAATTTTGCCAAATTCGGCGGCGGTTTTGTGGGCGAGCGCCGCCGCCTGGGCCGGGTCGCCCATATCGGTGGGGATGGCGATGGCGCTATGTCCGCTCTGGCGAAGCTCGGCGGCTACAGCTTCTAAAGTGTCGGCCTGGCGGGCGGCCAAAGCCAGCTTGCAGCCGGCCTGGGCCAGAATATAAGCCGTGGCCCGGCCAATGCCCTGGCTCGCGCCGGTGAGAATGACAACTCGTTGGTGGGGGTTCATGGTTGAGTGGATTGTACTCTGATGCCCAGCAGACGCAAAAGGCGGAAGAGCCAGGGGGAGATTAGACGCTTCGCGTGGAGATTAGAGATTAAAAATCTCCACGCGAAGCGTCTAATCTCCAAAGCGACAGGCCCACCTCGGCCCCAAGCTGAAGGCAGAGCGAAGCCGGGCGGCCATTGGCCGATATATCCGTCAGAGTCACCCTGCTGAAATCGGGGATGGTATGGCTGGCTCCCGCGTCGAGCAGGGCCTGGGCTGTTTCGGGCGGGCGGACGCCGATGCAGGTGGTTCCGGCGGCGACGGCGGCCTGAACCCCGCTGATAGCGTCTTCAAACACCAGGCAGCGTTCGGGCGGCTGCTGCAAGCGCCGGGCGGCCAGCAGGTAGCCGTCGGGGTAGGGTTTGCCCCGCTCGATTTCGCCGACGGTGACGCGGGTGGCAAACAACCCTTGCAGCTCAAGCTGGCGCTCCACCACGTCAACTTTCCAGGTATCGGCGCTGGTGACCAGGGCGGTGGGAAATCCGTGCCGGCGCAGGGTTTGCAGCAGGCTAATGACGCCGGGCACGGCGGTATAGGTGGCGGCGATTTCGTACTCTTCCAGCCGGGAAAAAATAGCCCGGCGCTGTTCTGCGGTCAGGTACGGAAACAGCACGTCAAAGGTGTGGTTCATCGGGCAGCCGTAGATGTGCTGTTGAAAGTCCGCTTGACTAAGCGTTACGCCAAGCTCTGCCGCCAGCGCCAACCAGAATGCAGTTACCGGTTGATGGGTGTCAATAACCACCCCGTCCATATCGAATAAGATAGCGGTGTATTTCATAATTAGTTGTGAATTTGCGAATGGCGAATGGCGAATTGTGACCTTATTCATTCACCATTCACCATTCACCATTCCCTCACTGTCCTTCTGCTTTGATGATGCTGCGGGTTGAATAAGAAATCAGGATAATCAGGATGACCAGGGCCAGGACCAGATCAATGAAGAGCGCCAGCGGCATAATGCGCGGGCCGGTGGACTCGAACAGTTGGCCGATGATCCAGGGCCAGAACATGGCTCCGGCGCTGGCCCCGACAAAAAACCAGCCGGTCACTTGGCCGGTCACGGTCATGCGCCGCTCGGCCAGGGAGATGGTGGTGGGGAAAATGGAGGCCATTGCCAGGCCGATGCCCAGGGTGCCGGCCCACACGGCCACCAGGGAATGGGGCCAGATCAGAATCAATCCGACGCTGACCAGGCAGCCTACCAGATCACCCAACAGAATGTAGCGGGGCCGCACCCGCGCCGCGATAGGAATGGCCAGCAGGCGACCTACGGTCAGCGCGCCCCAGAAGGCCGAGGTCAGATACGCGGCGTTGGTTTCATCGGCTACCTTTGAATCCAGGGCAAAGGTGTAAATCCAGCCGCCAAAACCGACCTCTGCACCGACGTACAGAAAGAAAAACAGCACAATCAGGGCCACTAGCTTATGGTTAACCTGTCCCACCGCTCCATCCTGGGAGACTTTTTGCGCCGGGGGACTGGGCAGGCGCGAAAGCCACAGCGCTGCCGGCCCCACCAGCAGGGCCACTAGCCAATAGCCCCAATTAATACTGCCGCTCAACAGAACGGCTGAGCAACAATCAGCGGCGATAAAAACGCGCCCACCCCAAAGAAGAAGTGCAGACCGTTCATATACGGCCCCACCCGGTGACGGTGAACCCAGACCAGCAGCGTGTTCCCGCCGACATCCACCGCGCCCTCGACCAACCCCAGAAACAGCATCACAGCAATCAGCAGCCACAGCGCCGGTATCAGGGGAATAACAACCAGCGCCGCGACCATGCCAACCAGCATCAGCGCCATCACCGGATGGCCGGGCTTGCGGTCAAACAGGCGTCCGCCCAGAAAAGAGCCAATTAAATAACCCAGCGAGCGAGCCGTGAAAAGATAGCTGATTTCGCGCAGATTGCTGCGGGTATGCTCGGCCAGGTTGGGCAGGGTTGGGCCGAGCGTGGCGCTGGTTAGCCCCAGGGCGACAAAAGCCAGATAATAGGCGGCGGTTTTGGAACTGCGTCCGGCCGGCAGGCCGGTAGAAAGTGTTGTATCTATGGAAGACATAGGTTGGATTACCTTCTTGTGGTTTTAAATCCTTCTGTAGTGCGTAGTGCGTGGTGCGTGGTCCGTATTTCACGCACCACGCACCACGAGGACTAATGTTTTATGCACGTGACTACTCAGCCATGTCATTTCGACCGAAGGGAGAAATCTCCGAAGCCGACAATTGATACGCCGCCACCGTCTGCACCTTGTCCCGCGACATATACCAATCGTTGACGACGAACTCCAGCCGGGTTACGGTGGTCCGGCCAAACAAGCGGGCGCGGGCTGCGGTGAGCGCGGCCACCAGGCGGGGCAGGTTGCGCGGCGGTTTTTGAAAGCGCATCAGGGTGATGTGGGCCGTTATAATTTTGTAGCGCGCATCCAGATAGCCGGCCAGGCCGCTGGGCCGGAGCGCCTGCCGGATGGCGTCTCGCAGTTCATTGAGACGGTTTTGATCGGCGTAACCTTGAGCCATGACCGCCCCGGCGCTGGCGGTGATACCCCGAAAAATGATGTCGAAGGGGCGTGCTTTTGCGAACAGTGCTTCCAGGACCGCATGGTAGGTGTCCAGAGGCGGGTGCTCGAAGGTACCGCGGCGCTGATGAGACTCAAAATGGTCAGGTGAAGTGCCTCCGGCTGATAAAAGTACTGCTCCGGTTCCAGCGATTTGAGTTCATTAATCAATCTGGTCAATGAGGTTATCACTGCCGGGTCCGGGCGAAAGATCAGACTGATACCCCGCCGGAAATCCTGTTCCGGGTTGAGCAAATGCGGGTCGAGTTCGACCTGGCCCTGGCTGAAACGGCCCAGGGCGTCGTCCACAGGCGCTCGTAGACCGGGTGGGCAGGGTCAAGGTTGAGTAGAGTTGGCTCCATAACGATCAAACGATGGGGGTTTCGCCCGATAAAATCTTGTGATGTCGTGTCGCCATGCGGTTAGCCCAAAAGGTGACGGCGGCGGCGATAATGGCCAACAGGGCAACAATCCCATAGGCGTTTTGAATGTTCAGTTGGTCGGCGGTCCAGCCCAGAACGAGCGGGGCCAGCAAAATGGCTGTCCCGCCGCCCAGGGACAAGCGCGGGCTGGCAACGTCGGCTTGCGCGGGAACCGTGTTCAGCGCCACCGAAAGAGTCAGCGGGAACATGTTGGCCACCCCCAGCCCGGCGATAAAAAGTCCGGCCAGGTTGAGCGGGGCAAAGCGGGCCAACCAGAACAGCGGAAAGCCGATGATGGTAACGCCGATAGCCAGCAGCAGCAGCTTTGCCCCCGGCATTATCCGGGTCAGGCCGCTGCCGACAACCCGGCCGACGACCATCGCCCCAAAAAAGACACTCATCATCGTCGCCGCATTGACCTGGCTCAGGCCGATGACTTTCTCCAAAAAGTCCGCGCCCCAGAAAATGAGACACCACTCGATGGAGACGCTGAGGCAGATAACAAACCAGTAGGCCCAAAAAACCAGCGGCAAAGACTGCTTGCCGGCCTGAGTACGCAGGGAAACTTTCTGCCTTTCCGGCAGTGGTTGGCGGCGAAAGCGCAGGGCCAGCCAAACAAAGGCGACAACGCCCAGCACAAGCGCCAGCCGCCAGCCCAGCCCCCACCGCTCGAAACTGCCGACAAAAACCGGGGCCAGGCTGGCGCTGATACTGGCCCCCACATTTGACTCGGTTAGGGCAATCGTCCGCTGGTCGCCGTGGTGGTCGGATAGGGTGGTTTGGATCAGGGCCAACATCAGGGTCCCCAGGAGGCCCATCGCTAAAATGCTGGTGATGGACCAGAATGACTGGCTGCTCACCGTTAACCCCACAGCGCCCAGCGCCATCCCCAGGCCGCCCACCCAAAACACGGGCCGGCGGCCCCAGCGACCGGTCAGCCGGTCGGTGAGGAGGCCGGCCCCGATCATGCCCAGAGCGAAGGCGCTGAGATGCAGCCCGGTCACGGTATAATTCAGGTTGAGTTCGCTGCGCAGAAACGGCATCAGCGGGCCGAGAATAGCCATAATATAGGCATAATAGGCCAGCATAGAGTAGGCCATCCAGGTGAAGGGATCACGGAGAAAGGTTTTTGGTGGAGTCATCGGCATGGATAGTTGGAAGGTTGGAAGGTTGGAAATTGACCAATCTTCCAGCCTTCCAACCTTCCATTCTCCTATTTTAACAGTTGACAATCGGCAGAAAAGTGCTATAACTTGCACAAACCTGATTATAAACGCATTTTCGGGCAAAGTCAATACAACATTTAGCGTAGAAGCGAGTATAAAAATGCACAAACCCGTAGAAGAACGCAACTCGATGTTAACGGCCGAACGCCAGCAGTACATTCTGGCGGCCTTGCAGCAACAGGGCAAAGTGGTTGCTTCGGAACTGAGCGCTTATCTGGATGTCTCAGAGGATACGATTCGGCGGGATTTACGCAAACTGGCCGAGGCGGGATTGCTCCAGCGGGTTCACGGGGGGGCGCTGCCCAGTTCTCCGGCAGCCACCACGTACACGGCCCGGCAGGGGCAGTCTCAAACCGCCAAAGCGGCGATTGCCCACGCTGCGGCGCAGTTGGTCACGAACGGGCAGGTGATTATTCTGGATGGGGGGACGACCACCTTGCAGGTAGCCCAGCGGCTTCCGGCTGATCTGCGGGCCACGGTTGTCACCAACAGCCCGCCGATTGCCATTGCCCTGGCCGACCACCCCCACATCGAGGTGCTGCTGGTCGGCGGGCGGCTGGATAAGGATTCGCTGGTTTCGATTGGGGCAGTTACGATTGACTCTCTCCGCACCATCCGGGCGGACCTGTGCATGCTCGGCATTTGCAGCCTGCACCCGGAAGTGGGGATTACCGTGCCCGCTCTGGAAGAGGCGTATGTCAAGCGGGCTATGATCGCCAGCGCCGCCGAGGTGGTCGCCCTGGCCTCGGTGGAAAAGCTGGGCACGGCGACAACTTATACTGTTGGTCCGCTGACCGACTTAACTCATTTGGTCACAGAGCCGGGGGTTTCCGAAGAAATGTTAGCGCCCTATCGGGCGTTGGGGATTACAATTGTGAATTGTGAATAATAAGACTTACGCGGTCATGTCATTTCGAGCGACGATAGGAGCGAGAAATCCCTCAATACTCCTTGCAAGACAAGGTATTAGGGATTTCTCCCTTCGGTCGAAATGACATACTTAGGTTCACCATGTAACCTCTGTCATTCACAATTCACAATTCACAGTTTCTTCAGTGTTCTTCGCAGGCCGACCAACACCATCAGCAGCAGGCTGATCAGAATCGCCAGGCTGGCCCCGATAAAACGGAAAAAGGCGCTGCGGTGCTGGCGGATTTTTTCGCTGGCAAGCGAGTTGGCCGCTGGCGGAGCTGCGGCGGTGTCATCGGGACTCGCCGCGGTGGTCACTGCTGTGTCGGGGGAGTCTGGCTCGGCGGGTACGGCCTCTCCAACCGGGGTGGGGGCCGGCGGTGAGACCAGGTTAGGGGCAATGCTGGGGCGGGTTGGTTCGGCAGTCAAAGGCAACTCCGGCGCGGCTTCAACCTCAACGGCGGCGGGCTGAACCAACGGCTGGCCTTTGATAATTTCGATGCGGTGTTGGCCGCTGGGGGCGCTGAAGACGGTGTAGCTATCGTGGCCGATGGTTTCGGCCTCAAATTCGACCGGCTGGCCGTCAATCGTCACCGTGCGGATTTGTTCCGAGCGCAGCTTCAAAACCTTGACCGTGACCGGGTCGGCGGCGTTGGTACCGTAATCAAAGCGGGTCACGTCCTGGTCCCAGTCGTAACTGTAGGCGGCGTAACGGTCGGTGGCCGCCTGGTACACCCGAATATAGCCGTCGTTCAGCCCCAGCCGGGGCTGGAGGGTCAAGCCCCGCCCGTCTAACTCCACCCCAAAAAAACCCTCGATAATGGCGCTGCCCATTGTGCCGGCGGCAGCGCTGTAGTAATGGCTGCCCTCGTGGCGCGGGTCGGTCGAAGAGTGCCACTCGATGATGTTGCCGGGGTGTTTCTGCCAGTCGTTAGCCACTTGCAGCAGGTGAATTTGGGCCTGCTCGGCAAAGCCGTTGGTAAATTCGGCCTTGATTTGCACGCCGCCCCACCAATCCCAGACCCCGCCATTTTGATAATTGCCATGTCCCATCCCCAGGTAATCAAAAAAGAGATTGGGCCACTGGTTGGGATAAAATGGATAAAGCGACAGCCCCGGCTTGTTGACCCCAGCCTTGACCCGCGCCTCCTCCAGGTTGTGGAAAATAGCCTGGCTCTGCTCAAAATCGGTCAACCCGGTGTAGACGGCCAGGGCGTTGGCAATGCTGACCATGCTCGACTCGTCAAACGGATGCTCCAGCGGGGTGATATGAGCATGGGTCAGATAAAAACCTTTGTCGGCCTGCCAGAGGAGGGCATTGGTTTGATCTTTCAGGGCTTCGGCTTTGCTCTGCCAGCCGTCGGCCTGCTCGGTGTTGCCGACCGCCGCATTCATCTTGGCCAGTTCGATCAGGGCCATGTAAGCCAATGCCTGGTCATAAATAGAAGCGGTCAGATGGTCCTGGGCCGGGTTGTAATCGGTGTAGCCGGGGCCTTTTTCAAATTTCACATCACCCCAGTCGGTGGTGTGGCCGCGCCAGAGAAGCTGCAAGTCTGGATCAAAGCGACGGCGGTAAACCCAATCGGCGGCCCGATTGAGCCGCTCGATAATCGGCAGGCCGTTGATCTCGCTTTGCAGCCAGGCGGTATCATAGGCCAGGTTATAATAGAGATAGGCAGCGTGGATCAGGCTGGTTTCTTCGTCGGTGGTGATGGTTTGTTTGTTGCTGCGGCCCTGTGGGGTGATGATCCCGCCAATCGCCCCCGCGCCGGCCACCACGCCGAAATCGCCGTCGAGGCTGAGGGGTGCTGTCGGTGTATTGGCGGCGCAGATAGGCTTCAATCGGCTCGCGCAGGTATTCGTCGGAGTAGTAATATTGGGCGGTTTCCATGCCCCAGGCGATGTCGCGGGCGTACATCTCGGCGTAAACTTTACCGGGCCGGAAGCCGTGGATGACTTCGCTGCCAATCTCAAAAATGGCCGCGCCGTGCGAGAAGTTGTGCGGAATATAGCCGGACGTCTCGCCGAGATCGGGCAGGCCGGGCAGAATCCATTGGGTTTCGGTGTTGTAGGAAAGGTCGGTGGGCAGGGCGCGGTTGGCGTAAGTGGGTTGAGTAGGTCCAGAGGCCAGGCTGAGTAGCAGCAGCAAACCGAGAGTCATTGAGACGAGGAGACGAAGAGGCGACGCGAAGCGGGCGAGGAGGCGAAAAATAGTTTTGAAATTGGCGTGACTTCTCATTCGACTGCGCCTTGATGGGTGAGTCACATTGAATGAACATAAGTAGTATACATAAGAAGGAGGTTGGATGCAAGAATGAGACCCTACTAAATCTGGGGATTTGTTATCTTTACCCACTGTATGTTGTGTATGAAAAAAATTGAGTGCCTTAGCAGTGGAGTCCTTGTACATTGAATGAAGGATTTCGCCCACGAATTACACGAATTTTCACTAAAAAATCTCGTGTAATTTGTGGCAAAAAATCCCTTTTGGTCCTGGCTCGACCGGTTGAGTTTTATTAGTTGTGGTTCGATTGGGCAAGATTGAACAGCCGCACAATTTCTCGATGGGCCGGGATATGTTCCAAAAAGCACTGTTGCAGCCGCTCGTCTTCGATGGCGGCGGCTCGCTGTTGGAGCAGATGATGGGTCGCAGCCAGAATCTCTTCGGCGCGAGGATCACGGCTGGCCTGCAACACCTGATAGCAGGTCAAATAAACCCGAAACGGCTCGCGCATGCCGTAAAGATGTTCGATGGTGAGTTGGGGTAATAGTTCGGCCACCAAAGCCTGGGCCTGGGCCAGGTCGCCCTGGGCCAGAGCCACCCGGCTGAGACCGGCCAGAGCTTCACGGGCAAAGTGAAGCTGTCCTATCTCTTGATACAGGATTAACGCCTGATGGTAATTTTCGGCGGCTTCGGGCAAGCCGCCCAATTCCACCTGAGTGTGCCCCCGATAGAGTAAGGCCAGGGCTTGAATTTCCGGCGAGTTTATCTCGTGCCCGATTTGTTCCGCCTGTTGAGAGTAATCGTAAGCCGGCTTATTATCATTCATGAGATGCCGCAACAGGGCCATTTCAGCCAGCACCATACCCTCACAAAGCCTGGCCCCAATGGTACGCCAGAGTTCAAGCGCCTGATGGAAATAGTTGTGGGCGACAGCAAAATCGCCCTGCTCACGGATAATGTTGCCCAGGCTGTCCAGCAGATGACCCTGGCCCCGGTTATTTCTGATTTCGACGGAGATTTGCAAGCCTTGCAGACACAACGCCTGCGCCTGACTGTATTGGCCCAGATCATAGCGCAGATTGCCCAGGTTGTTGAGCACCATATCCTGCCCCCAGCGATAATCAATCTCTTCAAAGATGTGGAGCGCCTGGGCATAATGCGTTTCAGCCTCGGCCCATTGCCCCTGCCCGCGCTGCAGGTTAGCCAAACTGTTGAGAACCATCCCTTCCCCCCGCCCGTCCCTCAGTCGCCGAAAACAGGCCAGCGACTCCTGGTAAAGCTGCAATGCTCCGGCAGCATCGCCCTGGTCCATCCGGGCGATGCCTAAATGGCGCAAAGCCTCAGCCTCGATGGCTCCCAGCCGGGCGGCGCGGGCTAAATCCAGAGCCTTTTCCAAATGCGCTTGAGAGAGGGCCGGCTGACCGTAAAAGGACAGGGTTTCGCCCCACTGATGATAAGCCAGAGCCTCCAGCGCCGCGTTCTGAATCTGATGAGCCAATTCGGCCGCCTGGGGGACCACCTGAAGCGCCTCCTTCGACAGGCCGCGCCGATTCAGCAAACGGGCCTGTTCGACCCAGAGCTTGACAATTATCTGCTGGATGGCTTGTTTTGAGTTCTCATCCGACGATTTGGCCTGGTTATTCAGGTCAGTGACGGCTTGACCAAAAACAGTGGCCCCTTCTTCTAACAGACTGGTCAAATCGTAAAAACGGGCCAACCCGCCAATGGCCCCCTCAATGTCTTCGATTTGCGCGGCGACGACGGCCCAGTGCCAGGACTGGCGGATATTGTCCAACTCGGCCCGCAGTTCGCCCAGGGCTGGCTGGGGGGTATTGCCTCTGAGGCTGGCTTCCCGCTGCGCCACCAGATTTAAATAGTAACTGCTATAGCGCTGCCAGGCGACCAAAGCCGCTTCCGGCTGCCGGTTCGCTTCGAGCGAGTTGGCCTCAAGCAGAAGCTTCTCGGTGGCAAATTGGCGCAGCAGTTCATGCACGTGGTAGCGGCCTGAGGGAGTCAGGCGCAGCAGCGATTTGTCCACCAGATTGACCAGGCTTTGCAACCCGACCCTGGCCACCGCCCCGGCGGCCTCCCGTTGAAAACCGCCCTTGAAAAGAGAAAAGCAGCCAAAAGCGGCCTGTTCCGGCCCGGAAAGCATCTGCCAGGACTGCTCAAAAACGGCCCGCACGCTGCGATGCCGTTCCGGGACATGGCGCAGCGAACTGCTTAAAAAATCAAGGTTGCGCTCCACCCTGGCCACGACTTCGGCGCAGGAGAGCGCCCGCAGCCAGCCGGCGGCCAGTTCCAGGGCCAGCGGCGCGCCCTCCACCAATTGGCACAGCCGCAGCACATGCGGCGCTTCATTTTCCGACAGGCTAAAATCGCCGCGTGTTCGTTGGGCTTGCAAACAGAAAAAGGCCACCGCGTCGTAAGATTGGAGATTGGAGATTGGAGATTGGAGATTGGAGACATTGTGCCCTTGAGGTATTGGGGATTGGAGATTGGAATGAATCTCCACGCCCGCGAGGGCAGTCCAATCTCCCTCTTCTGGATAATCCAGCCCGCTGACCTCCCAGGCCCACTCTTCCGGCAGGTTGAGCCGCTCGCGGGACGTGACCAACAACCGGAGACCGGGCGCGGCTTGCAACAGTTCGACCAGCAGCCCGACCCCTGCGATCAAATGCTCAAAATTATCCAGCACCAGCAGCAATTCTTGACGACGCAGATGAGTCAAAACCTGCGTCTTCAAATCGGTTGTGCCCTCAACCGAGAATTCCAGCGCCGCTGCCATGGCTGCCAGGATCAGATTTGTCACATAGCTGGCCCCGGACGGGTCGGCGCTGGCACTGACCGGGGCCAAATTGACCAGGTAGACCCCATCGGCGCAGCCAACCTCTTCCGGTCCGAAGGTGGGGGCCAGGCAGCGGCGGGCCAGCTCGATGGCCAGCCGGGTTTTGCCAATCCCGCCCGGCCCCACCCAGGGTCAACAGGCGGCAGCCCGGCTGGCTCAGGCGGCTCTGAAGCTGGTCCAGTTCCCGCGTTCGCCCGACAAAGAGGCTGAAGGCCGGCAAATTGTGGCGAATGGGCTGGTCGGCCGCTTTGAGCCGCCGGTACAGGGCGCTCGTCTCGGCCAGCGGTTCAACCCCCAACTCCTCGGCTAAAATCTGGCGGCAGCTTTCGTATTGAGCCAGGGCCGCTTCCCGCCGCCCGCTGCGGGCCAACAGCAGCATCATCTGGCGGTGGGCCGACTCGCGCCAGGGTTCCAGGGCCAATAACCGGGCCGCAGCGGCCAGACCGGCCGGATAGTCGGCCTGGTTCAGATAATGGCTCACCAAGCTGTCCAACGCCCGCAGCAGCAACTCCCGCAGCCGTTCCCGTTCGGTCACTACCCACGCTTCAAAATCGAGGGCCTCTTTGACATAAAAGCCCTGCAAAAAGTCGCCCTGATACAGCTCGACCGCCTGGCGAAGTTGGTCCGGCTCCGGGGCGGGCTGGCCGGATTCAAGCACCTGTTCAAACACACAGGCATCCACCCGGCAAACCGCTTCCGGTTTCAGGCCAATCTGCTGCGGCGTAATTTCCAGAAACGGGGCCAGGCGTTTGCGCAGCAGCGATAGCACCTGGGTCAGGTTCCGTTTGGCCGCCGTCTCCGGCATGTCCCCCCACAGCAGCGCGACCAGGCTTTCCCGGCTGTGCGCTTGCCCGGTGACAGCCAGGTAATACAGCAAAGCCTCGACTTTGGCCGTGCGAAAGTCGTGATGGCTGCGCCATCGAGCTGAACTTGGGGTTGGCCTAACAGCCGCAGTTCCAGGCGGGGAGGCATTGACTCACTCCTCTGAGAAAACCGAGATTAGGGATTGGAGATTAGAGATTGGAGATTAATTCAATCTCTAATCTCTAATCTCCTCTTGTTTGCATTTTGTTTGCAGTAAGTTGGTAGAGTGGGAGTATAGCATAACTTGGCCGGTGAAGGTAGTTTGAGCAAACCTTCAGCGCTTGAAACATCTAAAACGAAAGGATACATCTTGAGTGGTAACAATTAAAAACAGGCCGGAAGTTGATCAAACTGAGGCCGGGGACCGGGGTGAGATCGGTTACGCTGCCAAAACCAGCGCACAATTTCTCGAAAAAAATAAAACAACGGCGGCTTTGACCATGCAATGGTTCCGGCTGCTGAACGCCGACCAGAGTGGGCCGCGATTGTGGGCCCGCTGGCGGCTGAAATAATCGAAATAATAGCAGTTGAAGCCCTGTGCATTGAGCAAGAACTTTGCCACAAATTGCGCGAATTAGCCCGAATAAATTTAGTGAAAATCCGGGCAATTCGTGGCGAAAAATCCTGTTTGGCCGAAGGTGGCTTGTCCGGGTTAGGTTTAAAGGAAAAAAATGAACTCTACCAATTACTTCAACACATTTATCGAGATTGCCGAAGACTGTTCGGCCACGAAGGGGGAAATTCCGCCGGTCAAAGGAGATAAAAAATCTGTCGCAACGCTGCAATTTGAGATGTTGTCCGAACATCCTTACGAGTTTACGTCGGACGATGTTTTATTCACCGTCTTTGCCCTGAAAAATGAAATACCCCCGGCAGATTGGGCTGTCCACCGAGAACTTTACTTTGCCAAAGGGCAGCCCTGTTTTCGGGCCTCCCCCTTAACCAAAACCTACGGCTGGGGTATTCACAGCAATGCAGAAGGCAAAATTGCTATGTATGGCGTTGAATCAGATGCCTACCAGAAATTTGTGGCGGACAAATCAATCGTCAAGAAAAAAGCGATGCGCTCTAAACGGGCGTAGGAGTCGGACAGTCCCTATAGACGACACCGGCAATGAAAATACGTAACACAGACGCGAAGCGCACAAAGAAAGCACAGAGAGACACAGAGAAAACTTTGTGTCTCTCTGTGAGGACTCTGTGTAACTTCCGTGTAATTTTATTTTTAAGGGAGAAGACCTGCGAATGTCTCAAAATGAAACTCT
>JAAUSP010000094.1 GCA_012032575.1 Anaerolineales bacterium
TGAAGGTTTCTTTGAAAACTGCCACAGGTTGTTAAAGCAAGAGGGGATTTTGATTATAAGTACTCCAAACCCGTTTTACACAGGAGTATTCTATGGCGCGGCCTTTAAAGGATTACCCCTCATTAGTCCAGAACATACTTGTTGGATTGACCCTCAGTGTCTCGCTCAACTTTCGACACGATTTGGTTGTATAATAAGTGAAATTTATTTTATTCAAAATTCATGGAAATTACCCTACTATATCTGGGACTCAGAAAACCATCCATTTGATATTCTTAATGAAAAATGGATTAATAATTCCTTTGGCTTCAAACTGAAAAGGAAAGTGTTGGGGCTGATTTTCGCCTTGTTCTATGAGCCATATAAAACCCTTGTTGGCACAAACTCAAAACTGGTTAAATATAGTGATTATATTGCTGTTTTGAAAAAAAGTAACAATTTTATGGTATGACCACCAAAATTAAACTGGGCTTCTACATGTCCACCCCGGCGATTGGGGGAGCCGAACAATATCTGCGGGACCTGTTGTGGTCACTCGATCGAAATTGCTATGAAGTAACTCTTTTTTACGAAGCGTGGCCAGCTTTTGAACAGTTTCTTGGTCTCGATAACTGCCCAACGCTGCGGCGTTGTCCGATACCGCTTTTTGAAGATAGCCAGTTTTTGCGCCATTCACCTCAGTTACCCAAAAATTTAAAGCGATTGCGTTACTTCTTTAATCACTATCTTTGGCGCTATGTGAGGGCAAGTTCAAATTATACCCGACTCTGTTCTGCAATGGCTGCTGCGCCAGTAGATATTTTGCACATTAATAATGGCGGCTATCCCGGCGCATTGACGGCTCAACTTGCCAGTATGGCAGCCAAAAAGGCAGGGGTTTCCAACTGTTTCATGACTATTGCCAATACGCCGGCAGGTATTCGTTTTCCCCAATGGGTTGAACGTTGGTTTGATAAAAAGGTAGGTGTAGCTGTTGATAAGTTTGTAGTGGTATCCAACCATACCGGGAAAATTTTACGGCAAAAACATCGCTTTCCAGCCGAAAAAATTCAGACCATTTATTATGGCATACCGCCTGTTCAATCCGCTATGGCGAATAAAGCAGCCCAACGGCAGGCTTTAGGTCTTTCGACATCCAGTGTTGTAATTGGTATAGCTGCCCGGTTGAGCCGCGAGAAAGGGCACACTGTTTTACTGCAAGCGCTCGCCCAGATGCACTCTCAAATTGAGGGTCAAGTTGAAGTTCTAATCCTGGGTGAAGGAGCAATGTCAGCAGAACTTAAGGCCAATTCGGCAAAATGGGGGCTGGAACAGATTGTAAAATTTACCGGGCGACTGCCCAATCCAGAGGCGGTAAAAGCCATGAGCGCCTGCGATATTATTACCCTGCCTTCGGAAATTGAGGGATTACCCTACGCCATTACCGAAGCCATGAGTCTGGCCAAGCCAGTTGTCGCTACGCCTGTCGGGGGCATCCCCGAACAAATAGTTGATGGCGAAACCGGCTTGCTTGTACCGCCCCGGCAGCCAGAAGCTTTGGCTAAGGCGTTGTTGTATTTAATTGCCAACCCTGACCAACGACAACAAATGGGCCAAAGGGCTTACCAACGCTATCAAGCGCTTTTTACCTTTGACCAAATGCTCAAAAAGCACGAATCTTTGTATCACACCCTGTATCAGAGTCGGTCTGCTAAAAACTAACTGTGACCAATCCGCTTGTTTCTGTGATTATACCTGCTTACAATGCCCAGGATTTTATCGCTCAGACCATAGAGTCCGTGATAAAACAGACCTATTCTCATTGGGAACTATGTATTGTAGATGATGGCTCAACCGATGATACGGCAAAAATCATTCAGTCCTATTCGAGCGACAACCGGATAAAATACCTGTATCAGCAAAACCAAGAGCGCGCCGCGGCCCGTAACCACGGCCTGCGTTGTTCATCCGGCAGATATGTTGCGTTTCTCGATGCTGACGACCTGTGGCTGCCTGATAAGTTGAAAGCACAGGTGCAGTTTTTGGAGAATCAGCCGGCGCCAGCTTTATGTTTTACTCAAAATCTGTATATCAATGAACAGGGGCTAGTAACAGGCAAAGCAGGTATCGCGTTCAAACCTGGTTCCGATCAGTTTTCCCGTTTACTGGAGGGTAATTTCATCGCAAATTCAACCGTGATGGTTCCCCGAACCGTTTTTGATAAAATTGGCTTCTTTTGACGAAACTTTGCCGGCTTTTGGCAGCGAAGATTGGGATATGTGGCTGCGAATTGCTCGTAATTACCCGATTCATTTTGTCAATGAACCCTTAACCCTTTATCGTATCCACGGATACAATACCTCGCTCGATCGGATGTGTCTGAGCGCCGAAGCTGTTTTGCAGAAATTGTTTTCTGACCCAACGTTACCTGCTAATATTTTTAGAAAAAAAGAAGAAGCATATGCCCGACTCTATTTAAGCCTTAGTGAGACTTATCTAAAAACAAATCAGAAATTGAAAGCAATTGATTATTGGCAGCATGCTCTGCGAATATGTCCTAAGATGTTATGGATTACTAATAGAGCTATATGGGCTGGTTTAAAAATACTCTTACCATATACGGTAATCTCTAATCTACCTAAGCTAAGATTAAAATTACAGTGAGAATCTATCCGGTTTCAAAAGGGGTGAACTGATTCACCTGATCTCAGCAAGTTAAGGTTAAAAAGAATCTATGTGTGGAATTTTCGCCTGGTCGATTTTACTCAAACCGCATAGACGAAGCCCTCCTGCGGCGCATGACCGACAGCATGAGACATCGCGGCCCGGATGATGCCGGCTATTGGCTTAACCCTTCCGGTCAGGTAGGACTGGGGCAGCGTCGCCTGTCTATTATTGATCTTTCACCTGCCGGTCACGAACCCATGTGTAATGAAGATCAAACCGTTTGGTTAACCTTTAACGGCGAAATCTATAATTTTCAAGAAATTCGGCCTCACCTGGAAGCCAAAGGCCACAAATTTTCCAGCCACACCGATGCAGAAGTCATTATTCACGCCTACGAAGAATGGGGTATAGACTGTCTGCAAAAGTTCACTGGCATGTGGGCTTTTGCCCTATGGGACGAAAACCGGCAGCGGCTTCTGGTTTCCAGGGATCATTTTGGTATTAAGCCCTTGGTTTACTATAGCGACTCCCGGCGCTTTATCTGCGGTTCCGAACTAAAAGCCTTGTTAGCCGCTCCTGCCGTGCCCCGTCAGCTTAACCCCACGGCCCTGCACCATTATCTCTCTTTTATGAACGTGCCAGGGCCTTACACCATTTACCAAAATATATTCAAGTTAAAACCTGGGCATTATCTCATTGTGGAAAAAGGGCAGGTTTGCCAGAAACCTTATTGGCAGTTAGAGGTTGGACCAACCATCCAGGCTTCTGAAACTGAAATACTGGAAACGCTGGAGGCTAAACTAAGTGAGGCCATCCGCTTACAGATGATTTCCGATGCGCCGCTGGGGACATTTCTGAGCGGCGGCGTTGACTCCAGCATTGTTTCGGCGCTGGCAGCCAGGAGCCTGGGCCAGAAAAAACTGAACACCTTCTCGGTTAGTTTTGCCGGCGCTGATGGCTACGATGAGAGCCGTTGGGCCAAACAGGTAGCCCAACACCTGGGAACAAATCATCGTGAATTTAACATGTCCCTGGAATTTACCAACATTTTACCTCATCTGGTTAAACTCTTCGACGAGCCTTTTGCCGTTTCATCGGTAATACCCCTTTATCTGCTTTCGCGGGAAACTGCCAAACATGTCAAAGTGGTTTTGACCGGTGATGGCGGCGATGAAGTTTTTGGCGGCTATGCCGGTCGGCACAGTCTTCTTGATGAGGTGTGGAATGTTTTGCAATGGTGGCCCTTACGCGGGTATGGGCCAGCCACATCTCAAAATAGCCGGGATTCGATTTTTACCCGGACTCGTTGGCGCAGCCCTTCATCAATCCAACAAGCCAGATGGCTGGTTGAAACCAGCAGTCTGCCTAACGAGGTTGCCCGTCGCCGTCACTATCTAAATTCACTCTATACTTTTCGAGAGGTGGAAAAAGCAGCTTTGTATACCCCTGCCTGGTCGGAAATGCTGAACGAGGTATCCACAGCCGAGGTATTATGGCAGCATTGGCCAAGCACAGCTTCGAACCGGTTGGCACAGTGGCAGGTTTTAGATTGAAACCACGCTGGTTGATGAAATGTTATCTAAAGTGGATAAGGCTACTATGGCTAACGGCCTTGAAGCCCGGGTCCCCCTCCTCGACCTGCACCTCGTTGAGTATGCGTTGCGAATACCCGCGCCATTAAAAGTCAAATACAAGCAGGGCAAGCTGATCTTTAAAAAACTGGGCGAAAAATATGTACCGCCAGAGATTCTCTATCGGCCAAAGCATGGGTTTAATGTACCGTTGAAATTGTGGTTCAAAGGACCGCTTTTTGATTTTGCGAATGATATTTTGAATGATAACGCTGTCCGGCAGGGCGGTTATTTTCGCCCGGAAGTTGTCCGGCAGATTTTGCAGCAGCACCGCCAGCAGCCTCAGCTCGATCTGTCAAACCAAATCTTCACCATGCTTTGTTTTGAGTTATGGCGATGTCAACATCTTTAAAGCATGCTCCAGCCCGTATTTTGGTAGTAGCTGGTTTCATTAGCCCCTTAACATGCGAACGGGCAACGGTGGGGCGGGCCGGCGGTCATTCGGTGTTTTGGTATTCACTGCCCCGACACCCACTAGATAATACCAGCGGCTTTGATGGCCCGCCTGCCTTCCGCAGCCGGCTGCTGCAGCACCTGACCGCACCTTTTTATTTATATCGAGCGATGCGCCGCTTTAAACCCGATTTAATCCATGTTCATTGGAGTTTGCAGCGCTTACAAACCCCGCTGCTCACCCGATTTCATCCGCTGGTAGTTACCGTAATGGCCGGCGAAATTTTGCCCGAACAAGTTTATCGCGGCATTAATCCCTATTTTGTCAACCCCCTGCTTCGCGCTGCCGATGTTATCACATCTAAATCTGATTTTACGGATGAAGCCCTCCGCCAGATTGGCTTTAACGGCCCTAAAATCCGGCGCATAACCTGGGGCGTGGATGTGGACCGATTCCAACCCAGGCTGGAAACTGACCAACTGCGCCGGCAATTGAACTTGCAGCCTGGATGATTTTGTCTTTTTTCGGTTCGAAAATGCACTTCGCTCTATAATATCCATTTAATCGTCAAGGCATTCGCTAATTGTCTGGCTCAAACCAAACACAAGGTCAAATTACTCGTTTCCGAGGTTGAGGCCAATCCGGCCTACCTGGAACAGATCAAAATGATGGTAAATCAACTCCAAATTGAGCCTCAAGTTCGTTTTGTGGGGGCAATTCCTCATGCGGAGATGCCTCTTTATTACAATTTGGCCGATACCGTCATTTCAGTCCCTTATTCCGACGGCATGCCCCAATCACTTTATGAGTCAATGGCGTGCGGGGTTTTTCATATTCTGGGCGATCTTCCTTCATATTATGAGCTGGTCAAGCACGAACATAACGGCTACCTGGTACCCATCAATAACTCAACAGCTTTGACCGAGGCTATGCTCTGGTGCCTCGACCATCCTGGCCAATTGGCCGACGCAGCTCAATTGGGGCGAGATCAGGTTTTACAAGTAGCCAACAAAAATATTGAAACTCAGCGGATGAATGATATTTATGCTGAGTTACTGAATCAATTCTCTTAAAAATTCACAACCATGAATATTCTCCACCTGAGTCAATACTTTCCTCCCGAAGGAGGCGCAGTGCAGGTACGCGCCCATGCAATGGCCGCCAGCCTGGTTAAACAAGGGCATCGGGTAACGGTTTTAACAGAAATGCCCAACCATCCTGCCGGAATTGTCCACCCTGCTTATCGAGGTAAGCTGCTTTGCCGGGAAAAACTGGATGGCATAGATGTGGTTCGCGTTTGGGTTAAAGCTTCACCGCGAAAAACCTTTAACACTCGTCTGGCTTTTTACATCAGTTATATGATTAATGCCGCCCTGCGTGGACTTTTACTGAGCCAATCTTACCATGTCATTTTTGCCAATTCACCTCCCTTGTTTGTAGGCGCAGCCGGACTTGCTTTAAGTTATTTGCGCCGCACTCCTTTTGTGTTAGAAGTGCAAGACTTGTGGCCTGAATCGGCAGTGGCGTTGGGTGAGTTAAATAATCCACGCTATATCAAGTGGGCCACTTATGTTGAAGAGCGCTGTTATCAGCGTGCCAAAAAAATTGTCACTGTCACCGACGGTATCTACAACCGGCTGCGTGAGCGCGGCTATCCGGCGGAAAAATTGACCAAGATCGAGAACGGCTCCAATACCGAATTATTTCGTCCCCAACCCGCCGAGGCCGCCCAACTACAAGCAAAATTGGGGCTGGGCGATAAATTCATTGCCTTGTACGCGGGGTTGATGGGGCTGGCTTATGATTTTGGAACCGTCATTGAAACAGCTCGCTTACTGCAGGCCGAAACCGACATTCATTTTGTCCTGGTAGGTGATGGACCGCGCCGCTACGAAGTTGAAGCCCTGATCCAATCCAGCCAACTGCCAAATTTGACTCTGTTGCCCGGTCAACCCCTGGAAGCTATGCCTGCTTATTTTAGTGCAGCCAATGTCACCTTGATTCCTCTCCGAAATTTGGAATTATTTCTGGGCACCCGCCCGGTTAAAATGTTTGATGCATGGGCCTGCCAATGTCCCGTCATAGTCAGTGTAATTGGCGGAGAAGCACAGCAGTTGGTAGAAACTGCCCAGGGAGGTCTGGTAATTGAGCCGGAGAATCCTGCGGAATTGGCCCGCGCTATTGTAGCTTTACGTAATGATCCTACCAAAGGTCCAATGTTTGGCCAGAATGGGCAGCGGCACGTCCTAGCCCATTATTCTTTCCAAACTATGGCCCTTAAACTAGAGCAAATCCTGGCCGAAAGCGCCAACAAGATTTAAGAAGCTTCTTCCAGCATTTGATTTTATATTCATAATACAGTAAATTATTTATGATAAGGCTCATTCCCGCATCAAGTAGGCACAAGATTTGCCCTAATCTTCACCTTTTATGCTCCCGGGTTATCACCAAAGGAATAAGACCGTGAGAACCAAACTCTCCATTTTTTGCGATAAAATCATCGAAGCCGGTTGGCTGGCCGCTATCATTACGGTTCCTCTCTACTTCAATATCTACTCCGCCCGCACCTTTGAGCCGGATAAAATTACCTTACTTCGCTCCATTGTCACTATTATGATCCTGGCCTGGATCATCTCGGCTATTGAAAAAGGGATGAGCGGTTCGGACGAGATGGGTAATATTGGATTGCGGATGCGGCAGTGGCTCAAAATTCCTCTCTTTTTGCCCACCGCCGTATTAATTCTGGTCTACCTGATCAGCACCATTTTTTCCCTGGCCCCGATGGTAAGTTTGTGGGGTTCTTACCAGCGCATGCAAGGCACTTACTCCATGCTTTCATATATTGTAGTTTTCGCCCTGATTGCCGGGAATTTACGCACCCGTGAGCAGGTCGAACGGCTGGTGACAACGGTGATTGTCACCAGTATTCCCATTAGCCTGTATGGTATCGTTCAAAAATATGGGCTGGACCCCCTGCCCTGGGCCGGCGATGTGACCAGCCGTGTCGCCGCCAATATGGGTAATGCCATTTTCGTGGCTTCGTATTTGATTATGGTGATCCCGCTGACGCTTATCCGGCTCATCCAATCCATGACCGCGATCATTAAAGAAGAACAGGCTTCATGGGGTCATACCATTCTGGCCGCCGTTTATATTTTTGCCCTGGCAGTCCAGATCATCACCATTGTTTTTAGCCAGAGCCGGGGACCCATGCTGGGTATTCTGGGGGCCAGTTTTGTAATGGGGCTGCTGCTCCTGCTGTTATTACGCCAGCGTCATCCTCAGCGCGGCTACCTATCCCTTAAAGAAATTGCCCTGGGCCTGGGCACATTGGGACCTCTTGGCTTTGCGGCGGCGGCCGGAGGCGGGCTTGGTTTTTTGATTGGCCTGATTTTGCAAAACCTGTTGGCCGGCCTCAATTATCAGGCAGAGGTTGTGCCGCTTTTGGGCGCAGCCATTGGCGGGATGCTTGGCTTTTTTGGCTTTTATATTTTTATGGCGGCCAGCGATACCGGCTGGCGCTGGCTCTGGCTCAATTGGTTTGGGTTGGCCGTCCTGGCTATCGGCTTTGTGGTAGCCCTAAATCTTCGCGGCACAGCCCTGGACCCCTATCTTGACCGCTGCGGGGGCTGCCTTATGTTGACCGTCTCAGCAATGTCATCGAAACTGAAGGGACCGGCAAGGTTCGGGTCCTCATTTGGGATGCCGCCATGCAGCTTGTGGCCCCACACCCTCCGCTGGGCATCCCCGGCGACAATGTGGCCCCACCCGATACATTTAATGCGCTCAGACCTGTCGTCGGCTATGGGCCGGAGTCCATGTTCAATGCCTTTGCCTATGTTTATCCTACCGAACTGGCCTATGTAGAAAACCGGGGCAGTTCCGCCGACCGCTCCCACAACGAAACAATGGACAGCCTGGTTATCACCGGCGTTCTGGGCTTTTTGGCTTTCTATTTTCTCATGGTTAGCCTGTTTTACTACGCGCTCAACTGGCTGGGCTGGACGCCCAACCAAACGGCTAAACGCGGCCTGATTATCATCCTTATCGGAAGTGGCCTGCTCGGAACAGCCATCGCCTACCTGGCCGATGGCGGGTTGACCTTTGTGCCATTGGCGCTGCCGTTTGGGCTGGTCGCCGGAGTGGTAATCCACCTGCTGTGGCAGGGAGTCATCTCGCAGCCGGAAACCTCAACAGGTCAAACTCAAATTCCTGAGCATGCTTTGCTCTTGATTGGTCTGCTCGGTGCCTTGATCGGCCACTTCATCGAAGTTCACTTTGTTTTCTCCATTGCCGCTACTTACACCTACTTTTGGATCTTTGCCGGGTTGCTGGCAGCTTTAGCTCAGATGAGTGAGGATGAAGCGATGCAGCGAGAAGGTGAGGAACCGAAAGAGCCTGAACCCGCTGTTGTCGAAACCACGGCCGCTGAAGAACCGGCCTTTGAAACCCGGCGGCAGCGTAAAAACCGGGCACGCAAAGCGGCGATCAACAAAAAACCTGTGACCGGAGCCGGCTCCTACCCCAGCCGAAGCCGCGAAGCATTAAACCGGGGTGAAGCGCTGGACACCTGGGTGGGCGGTCAGGGCCTGGTCATGGCCATTATCTTGATGATTCTGGCCTTTGACTTTTTCACCCCTCAATTTCAATTTACCGCCGGTGATCAGGACAGTCTAAGCCTGATCTGGATGCTGGTGATTACCTGGCTGGTCGGCTTGGCCATTGCCCTATCAGATTTAGCTGTCCGGCGTGCTCAGAGCGACAGCCCCATAAGCTGGTTTCGCGCTGTTGCCCTGTATGCGGTTATTTCCCTGAGCTACTTTTTCTTCTATACCCTGGCTCACCAAATTCAGTTTGGGCAGCGCATTACTATCGCCAGCATTGCCGATGTACTCAGGGCAGCCGAAGTGCTCACCAACGGTCTGGTTCTGTTCTACGTTTTCCTGTTTTTACTGATGATTCTATTCACCGTTATCTTATCCTGGGGCCAAACCAAACGGCTAATCTTTTGGCGCTCTGAAAATTGGTGGCTCTATCCACCCCTGGTGGTGGCAGCTTTTGCCGTTATCTGGTTCAAAAATGTGGACGTGGTAAAAGCTGACATTTTCCTGAAAGAAGGTGAACGCTTCCGCGGCAGCGGCCAGTGGAACGAGGCGATTGCCTTGCATGAAAAAGGCCGCTCCCTTGACAGTGATGAAGATTTCTATTATCTGATGCTGGCCCTGGATTACCAATTGATGGCCCAGGATAGCCGGATTGACGAAACACAGCGGGCCAACGCCTGGAAAGAAGGCGAACGGATTGCCCTGGAAGCCCGCCGCATCAACCCCTACAACCCCGACAACACCGGCAATATGGGCCGCTACTACTTCACCCTGGGCCAGGTTTTCGACCGCAATCGCTTTCAGGATGCCCTGAGCTACTTTGAAAAAGCGACCATTCTGGCCCCCTCCAACGTGATTTACCACAACTTATGGGCCCAAACTTTTTATATCCTCACTGACTATTCCAAAGCAGTGGAACGTCTGAAAATTTCGGTTTCGATTGACCCGAAATATTCGCCTTCTTGGGTTCTTTTGGGTGATACTTACGCCGCCATGCAAAATGTTGATGAAGCCTTCAAGGCTCACAGCCAGGCGGCCAAACTGGGCAGCGAGCTTTTTGACTCGTTTATAGATCAGCGCTTTAGTTTTTATATTTCAGCCGGCAAAACCGAGAGTCTGATCGCCGCACTGCAAGAAGCTGCCAAAGAACGTCCCACCGACCCCACCTTGCCCTGGGCCGTCGGCCACATTTACAATCTGCAAGGCCAGCCCGATCAGGCCGCCCCCTTTGTTCAGCAAGCTGTAGCCATGGGTGACGAGTCTGACCGAACCATCCGCGAATTGGCGAATATCAATCTGGCCCTTAAGCAATTCGATAGCGCGCTGCCGCTCTATCAGCGTCTCTTACAAACCAATCCTGGCGATCTTGAAGCCAACAGCGCGTTAGCCTATGTTTATGCCCAGCAGGGCCGCCTCGATGAAGCGATCCAGGCCAACCAACTGGTTTTGCAGCAAAACCCGACGATTACGACAGCCTGAAAAATTTGGCCATCCTGTATCAACAAAAGGAACAGTGGCAAGAGGCTCTCAACGCCGCCAAACAAGCTCAGGCGGTGGCCCCAGAGTCTGAGGCCACCAATTGGACCCAATTTATCAGCGACATCGAAAACCGTCTGGCAAATGCCGGGTAAAGAAGATGGAGTCCAAAGCTTGCTTTGGCCCTGCTTTCAACTGAAAACACACCCGAAATCTTAGAGAGAAATCCCAATATGTATACTCAACTCTCAACCAAACTCAAAGATAAATCCGCTCAGGTTGCCGTGATTGGCCTGGGCTATGTCGGTCTGCCTCTGGCCACCGGTCTGGCTAAATGCGGCTACCGCGTTACCGGCCTCGATGCCAGCACGCCTAAAGTTGACTCCATTAATGCAGGACGCAGCTATATCCCCGATGTGCCTTCCACCGATGTAGCCGCGCTGGTCAATACTGCCACTCTCGGCGCTACCACCGACTACGAAACGCTGCGGGAAATGGATGTAATATTCATCTGCGTCCCCACCCCCTTTGACTCGATGAAAGCGCCCGATCTGAGCTTTGTGCGTCAGGCGGCGCTGGGTATCGCACCCCGGTTACACGCCGGTCAATTGGTCGTCCTGCAAAGCACCACCTATCCCGGCACCACCGAAGAAGTCGTCCAGCCGATCCTCGAAGAAAGCGGCCTGATCGCCGGCCAGGATTTCTTTCTGGCCTTCTCGCCGGAGCGGATTGACCCCGGCCGCGTTGATTTCACCGTCGAAAATACGCCCAAAGTGGTCGGCGGCATCAACCCGGAGTCAGCCAGTCTGGCCGGCGAGTTACTGGCCTATCTGACCCCCCAGATTCATTACGTCTCCACCCCCCGCGCCGCCGAGATGACCAAATTACTGGAGAACATTTTTCGCAGCGTCAATATCGCTCTGGTCAACGAGCTGGCCATTCTCTCTGAGCGAATGGGGATTGATTTCTGGGAAGTGATCGAAGCGGCCAAAACCAAACCCTTTGGCTTTATGCCCTTTTACCCCAGCCCTGGCGTCGGCGGCCACTGTATTCCGGTGGACCCCTACTACCTCTCCTGGAAAGCCAGAGAATATGACTTTTATACCCGCTTCATCGAACTGGCCGCCGAAGTCAACGGTGACATGCCCTATCACACCGTCGAACTGATCGGGCGGGTCTTAAATTGCGATGGCAAAAGCTTACGCCGGGCCAACATTCTGATCCTCGGCGTGGCCTTTAAACCCAACATTGACGATGCCCGCAACTCCCCCGCCGAGCGCGTCATCGAACTGCTCATCCGTGAGGGCGCTAAAGTTTCCTATCACGACCCCTACGTGCCCCAGTTCAGAATCGGCGGCGATATTGTGCTCAAGGAAAAATCTTTACTGACCAATGTTCCTCTGACGGTAACTACCCTGAGCCAGTCCGATTGCACCGTTATTATCACTGGACATCGGGACCTTGATTACAAATGGATCGTCAACGAGTCCAAACGAGTTGTGGATACCGTCAACGCCACCCGGCACGTGATCGAGAATCGCGCCAGGATTGTGCGCCTCGGCGCGCCACTGCAATTAAAAACGGAGTAGGAAGTAAGGAGTAGGGGAATTTTTCCCTTATTTCTTAATCATAATTTTTATACTCGACGGGGGCGCAAGGTAGCAGAGCCGGATCATCCCCCTGTCTACCGTCTGCTGTCTACCGTCTACTAATCTAAAGGAGATTTTTTGTGGCAAAACAATACAGCAAATACCCGGATATGGTCATTGATTCCAAAAAGACCTACAAGGCGACCATCAAAACAGCCAAAGGCGACATTGAGATTGATCTGTTTGCCGCCGACACCCCCAAAACGGTCAACAACTTTGTCTTTCTGGCCCGCGATGGTTTTTACAACGGGCTAACCTTCCACCGGGTTATCAGCAATTTTATGTCCCAGGGCGGCGACCCCAACGGCGACGGTCGAGGCGGCCCCGGTTATAAATTTGAAGATGAAACACGAGGTAACTCCAAACAAAAACACGAAACCGGCAGCCTGAGCATGGCCAATGCCGGTCCCAACACCAACGGCTCGCAGTTCTTCATTTGCCACGGCCCGCAGCCCCACCTCGACGGCAAACACACCGTCTTTGGCAAAGTCACCTCCGGCCAAAACTTGGTCAATTCCCTCAAAAATGGGGATGTTATGACCGAAGTGATTATTACCGAGAGTTAAAAAGCCAAAATAGTCCACAGATAGACCCAGATTTTCACAGATGCTTTCTTATTTCTAATTTCTTATTTCTCTACCTGTGTCCATCTGTGTTCATCTGTGGACTCCTCTCATTACCTTACCTTATTCACCTTCTCCATAAACCCCTTCACCCGCTCAAAATCCACCGTCTGTGTCCAGTGGCCGTTGACCTTAAAATATGAGCCAATAATCAGCGCATCGGCCACCGCCAGGTAACGATCCACATTGTCCACCGTCACCCCGGAACCGACCAGCACCGGAATTTTAACCGAAGCTTTGACCGCTTGCAGTTCTTCCAGGCTGGCCTCCTGCCCGGTCGCCACCCCGGTGACAATCACCCCATCGCTCAGGAAAAACTCGGCGGCGTGGGCCGTTTCGGCGATGTCCACATCAGCCGTGATGGCGTGGGCCGAATGTTTTTTCTTGATGTCGGTCAGCACCAAAATATGGTCCGCTCCAATCTGCCGCCGGTAGCGCAGCACTTCGCCCGCGCTGGCGTCAATATAGCCCTCATCGGCCACGTGGCCGAACACAAAACCCTCGGCCCGGATGAAGTCCATCCCGGCCGTCAAAGCTACCGCCAGGGCCTCTTTATTCGCCCCGGCCAGCACCTGCACCCCACACGGCAGGCCGGTGGCATTTTTAACCTCGTAGCCGATCACCGCCATCGCTGCCGTAATCTCCGGCCCGACCTTTTTGTTGAGGTAAGGGATGTCGTGCATATTTTCAATCGCAATCGCATCCACCCCCGCCTCTTTGTACATCACCGCCTCTACCTTGGCCCGGGTAATGATTTCCAGCATTTTGCCGTGATGTTTCGGCGTGCCCGGCAGCGGCTCGACATGGATCATGCCGATGATAGTTTTTTTGTCTTGCAGAAAATTACTCATAAGAAACAACTCGTCCTTGCACCCGGTTGAGGCCGTTTAGCGCGGCCACGCGATAGGCTTCGGCCATCGTCGGGTAATTAAAAGTGGTATTGATAAAATACATTAAGGTGTTCGCCTCGCCCTTTTGGGCCAAAATGGCCTGGCCGATATGCACAATTTCCGACGCCTGCGAACCAAAACAGTGGACCCCCAGGATTTCCAGGGTTTCCCGATGGAACAACAATTTCAGCATCCCCACCGTCCGCCCGCTGATCTGGGCGCGGGCCAGGCTGCGAAACAGCGAATGGCCCACTTCATAGGGTACTTTGGCCTCCGTCAGCTCCCGTTCGGTCAGCCCCACCGAACTGATTTCGGGAATCGTGTAAATTCCGGTGGGAATATATTTGACCAGGTGTTGGTCGCTGGAGCCAAAAACCAGGTGCTGCGCCGCAAAACGCCCCTGGTCGTAGGCGGCGCTGGCCAGGCTGGGATAGCCGACCACATCGCCAACGGCATAAATGTGCGGCTGAGTCGTTTGGTAATCCTCGTTGATCACAATATTACCCCGGCTGTCCCGCTCCACCCCCAGCTTTTCCAGCCCCATGTTGTCGGAGTTGCCGGTGCGCCCATTGGCCCACAACAGGTAATCACTGTGGATTTGTTTGTTGGATTTGAGATAGAGGGTCACCCCGTTATCATCCGCCTCGACCCGCTCGTACTCCTCGTTGTGGCGGATGAGTACCCCATTTTCGCGCAGGTGATAGCTCAGGGCGTCCACAATTTCATCATCCAGAAAGGCCAGCAGCCGGTCGCGGGTATTGATCAGATTGACCTTGATCCGCAGCCCGCGAAAAATCGAGGCATATTCGCAGCCGATGACCCCCGCCCCATAAATGGTCATCGAGCGCGGCGACACCTGCAAGCGCAGCACCGAGTTGCTGTCGAGGATGCGCGGATGGCTGAAATCCACGTCGGGCGGCTGGTACGGTCTGGCCCCGGTGGCAATCACAAAGCCCGCCGCCGTGCTGGTGTGAATCAATCCTGTGGGCGCTTTGACTGCCAGCGTATGCGCGTCGGTAAAAGACGCCCAGCCATGCAGCACTTCTACCCCGTTGCGCTCATAAAAACTCCGGCGCAGGTCCACCTGCTGACCAATCACCGATGCCGCGGATTGCAGCAGCATCGGATAATCCACCCGCCGGAAATCCCGCGTATCCTCCATCTGCTGGATAGCCTGGCGCAGCGCCTTGCTGGGAATCGTCCCGCGGTGGGTCGAGTTGCCACCCACCAACGGAAAATCATCCACCACCGCCACCCGCTTGCCAGCCTTGGCCGCCTGCATCGCCGCCCCTTCTCCGCCCGGCCCGCTGCCAATAACGATCACGTCGTAGTCGTAGGTCATAAGAATTATTCCTCATTTGTCACATGTCATTCTGAACGAGCGTAGCGAAGTGAAGAATCTCCAACGCGGTAACTCTACGGTAACGCCCTGAGGATTTCAGAATGACAGGCGAAGACTCGTTCTGTTTACTCGGATAAGGTTATGAGTGACACAATTTAGGAATTTTCAACCACAGATTGCGCAGATTTCACAAACTACTTTTCATTCTTTTGTGTAATCCGTGAAATCTGTGGTTAGTTTTTAGACAAAACGCTTCAACTACGTAACTCCTAAATATCTAACACCTAAAGCCGCCATTACCTTGAAGTCCTGCTTTATGCTACAATATCACCCAGAAATCGTTAATCAGTATAGCGCAAAGGGAGATTTTCGCCATGACCACCCTAACCCTTGACCTACCGGCTGAATTATACGAGGGCCTGCGCCTGGAGTCAGCGCGCCGGGCGAAACGATACAAACCCTGGTCCAAAAACTGCTGGCCGAACGATTGGCCCCACCGCCTACGGAGCGGGAGCGAGCCATCGCCGCCCTACGTGCCGCCGGGCTGTTGGCCGAACTCAGTCCGGAAGAAAAACAACGAGCCGCCCAAAGTACGGCAACCTTAGACGAAGTGCGGGCTGCCCTCGATAGAGCTGGTGGTAAACCGCTTAGCGAATTGATCTTGGAAATGCGCGGACCCAAGGAATGAACTTTCTTTATTTCGACTCCAGCGCCCTGGTCAAACGCTATCTAACAGAAATTGGTAGCACCTGGATTCTGGCCCGTACTGATCTCGTCGCTGGAACCACGATTGTAGTATCCGAAATTACCCGTGTTGAAGTGGCCGCAGCCTTTGCCGCCCGGCATCGAGCCTCTGGCGGTATTTCGCGCCAGGAGCGTGACGATGCGCTTAACCTGCTGCTCAGACATTTTGATACGGAGTACCAAATTGCCTCGCTTGACCGAGTAACCATTAGTCGAGCGGTTAACTTGACCCAGACCTACCGTTTACGAGGTTACGATGCCATTCAACTGGCAACGGCCCTGGCGACAAACCAGGCCCTCACCGCCGCCGGACTCCCCGGCTTAACCTTTATCGCCGCCGATGACGATCTGCTGGCAGCGGCTCAACGCGAGGGATTAGCTACCAATAACCCCAACCATCAGCCATAGTTATATAGTCAAACTAATGGTAGTGTTATCACTCGTTTGGTCTGTCCAAAGTCCTCATTTCGAGTCGTGATCACTCGTTTGGTCTGCCAAAGTCCTCATTTCGAGTCGTGATCACTCGATTCGGCTGCCCAAAGCCTTCATTTCGAGTCGCAATCACTCGTTTGGGCTGCCGAACTTGTCTTTTCCAGTCGCGATCACTTGATTCGGCTGCCCGAAGCCTTCATTTCGAGTCGCGATCACTCGTTTGGGCTGCCCTTGATAGAGCCGGAGGCAAACCCCTCAACGAGATGATTTTGGAGATGCGGGGGCAAAGGAATGAACTCCTCATAGCCGCCGATGATGATCTCATGGCGACCGCTCGAAACGAGGGGGGCGGATGACTACAATCACTCTCTAACTAAATTTTATTGTTGATCCATGCGCAGCCTGTAACCTGCCGTGTATTCTGTGCCCGTCAGACGTAATGTGTACTCTCCATCAGCTTCCGGGGTGAAGGGAATGGCAATCTTCCGGTGAGAACTGACTGCTCCAGGATGGTACTCTGCTGGTTTTGTTACCTCATTTGTCGTAGCATCCAGGATGGTCACTTGATAACTCAAATATCCCTCCGGGACCTCAATCGTGAGCAATACTGACGTGTTCGCTATCCCTGCGAATTTATATTCATCAAAAGACCCAATCGCCAAAGTCCCTTCGTAATACTTGGCTACTTCTTCAATCTCTCTCACCGGCTGGCGAGTGTTTTTGTCGCCACTGATAAAGTCCATTCGTAGCCTGTAACTCGCCGTATACTCAGTTCCCTGCAAGCGCAAGGTGTACTCCCCATCCGCTTGTGGGGTAAAGGGGATAGCAATCTTCCGGTGAGAACTAACTGCTCCAGGGTGGTACTCTGTTGGTTTCGTCACCTCGTTTGCTGTGGCATCCAAGATGATTACTTGATAACTCAAATAACCTTCCGACACTTCTATCGTGAACAACATCGGCGTGTTTTCAAAACCAGCAAACTGGTAATCGTCGTATGAGCCGATAGCTAAAGCTCCCTCATAATACTTGGCTACCTCTTCAATCTGGCGCACTGGTTGGCGAGTGTTTTCATCACCGCTGATAAAGTCCATACGTAAACTGTAGCTTGCTGTATATTCTACCCCCTCCAAGCGCAGAGTGTACTCCTCATCAGCTTTTGGGGTGAAAGGAATGGCAATCTTCCGGTGGGAACTGACGGCCCCAGGGTGGTATTCTGCCGGTTTCGTTACTTCGTTTGCCGTAGCATCCAAGATTGTTACTTGATAACTCAAAT
>JAAUSP010000095.1 GCA_012032575.1 Anaerolineales bacterium
GGTCAGAGCGACGCCGGTTTCCGATATTACTGCCGGCCTGGTTCATGGCTTCGACCGTGGCTTTCGGCCCCATTCTTCGGACCAGTCCTGGATCATCTCGCGGATTTCCCTGGTGGCTTGCGAAGACCGTTCGGCCAGCTTGCGGACTTCATCGGCGACGACGGCAAAGCCCTTGCCGTGTTCACCGGCACGGGCCGCCTCGATGGCGGCATTGAGGGCGAGAAGGTTGGTTTGGGAAGCGATGTCGTCAATGGTTTCGATGATGGCCCCGATTTGAGTGGAGCGTTTACCGAGGTCACGGACACGCTGGGCGAGTTGTTCGGTCGCTGCGCCGAGTTGGTCCATGCCGGAGACAGCCTGGCGGGCGGCCTGTTGGCCGGATTGAGAAGCCTGGAGATTGACCTGCATAAACTGGGCGACCTGGTCGGTTTGGGTGGTGATCTGTTGGACGAGGGTTTCGACGGTTTGACCGGCAGCTTTGGCTTCGGAGACAGCTTTGGCTTGGGTTTGGGTGCCGGCAGCGATAGCCTGAATAGAGCTGGTCAAATTGGAGACAGCTTGAGCAGTCTGGCCGATGGAATGAGCCTGTTCCTGAGCGCCTTTAGCGACGCCGTCAATAGCGCGGGTCATCTGGTCCATCGAGCCGGCGGTTTTGGTGACGGCATGGGTGGTTTGTTGAGTGCCGCTGGCAACCTCGTTCATCGTTTGGGCGATTTGGCTGGTCGCTTGACCGGCTTGTTCGGCCACAGCCGAAAGCTGCGCGGAAGCAGTAGAAACCTGATGAGCATTATCGCTGACTTGAGTTATGAGTTGGCGCAGGTTGGTCGTCATCTGGACAAGCGTGTGCCCAAGTGTATCTCGTTCTGAAGCTACTGGCACTTCAATAGCCAGGTTGCCCTGGGCAATTTGCTCCACTGCCGTGACCTTAGCATGTAAAGAATTGCGCATTAGGTTGAAGGCTACGGCCAATTGTCCAATCTCATCTTGCTGTTTTAATTCTACCTGCTGACTTAAATCACCCTGCGCGAATATTTGAGCTACCTGGGTGATCCGTTTGATCGGTTTAGCCAATTGTCCGGCGGCAAGCCATAACAGTGTCAAAGCCAGCCCCACCATCGCTACACCAATCCCAATCAGCTTCCACATCAAAGTGGTGGCTTCGGCGGTAATTTTATTTTCGGGAATATTAAGATTCACCGACCAACCGGTGATTGAGCGGCCAATATGGATAGGAACAAATACGACCAAATTGCCCTCGGCCGATTCACTCATCAATTGGCCTGCCTGAACATAGGTAAGATATTGTTTCCAATCCTCGTGATAAGCTTTTATTGGCTGACCGGATAATTCCGGTCGTCCAGTCACGCCAGCCAAAGTGCCATTGTGGCTCATCAAGACTAATACAGCCGAGTGGTCATAAAAGTCTACCTGATCGGCCAGGGTTTGGAGGAAATCCAGCTTCAAATCAATCCCAACTATTCCGTAGAACTCCCCCTCTACGACAATCGGCACAACCAAAGAAGTCAGCAAGACATCTTTGCCCTGAATGGTGTACAGGTAAGGCTCAAGAATTTGCTCCTGTTTGGTCTTTTTTGGCAGAAGATAATAGTCGCCGGCCCCTTCCGTTTCATAATCCACTAAAGGCTCGACATGAATTTGGCCTTGCTCACCTCGGACCCAGTAGGGAATGAAACGCCCTGTTGCATCGTGCCCTTCTGCGTTTATAAACTCAGCGTCCCGACCATCGAAAGCATTCGGCTCCCAGAGAGTGTAGCTACCCAGGAATTGAGGGTTGTCAGCCAGAACCTGGCGGAGCATGGCATTGACCTCTGCCCGGCTCAGATCGAGTGTGTTTCCTTTAACTTTAATAGCAGCTAAAACTTCAGCCAGAGTCCGTGCTGCATCCATCGCCACTTCAAGTTCGGCCTGAACACCTGCGGCCTCCGCTTTTGCTATGGCGACCGCCTGGCCTTCAGCCATTGTGATAGCTGCACTTGTTTGTGACACGGCCGCATAAGCAACAAGCGTGATGGCCAATAACAATAAGCAAGCGCCAGCCCAGAGAATAATCTTTGCCTGAATTGATTTTAATGGGGTATTCACTTGATACTTCCTTTCTTGATCCGTTAAGGGTAAGTTTGGGGTGTTTCCCTGCTGAGGGAACGAAAAGATTTTGATGATCAAATTTTATTGGCTCATGTTGTGAAACAAGGAGGTGCAAGGAACAAAGCGAGCAGGGAAGGCAACAAAGCCTTACCACGAGCACGAACATTGTGGACAAATTCAAAGAAAGCTAAATAGAGGGGTAACTTTTCTTGCGAAATACCCCGATGAGGCCGTAACCAACTGCGCAATAAGGACCAGAAGCCTTCCATTGTATTAACATGAACTTCGTGAAAACCATCGCCATCTTCATCTCGGGCATACTCCCCTGCGGCGTGGTTGACCGTTTTGTGGTCATAGCCCCATTCAACCAGACGACTGTAGATGTTGTACTCGTCGGTATAGATGAGGCTGCCAGGACGGATAGTCTGCTCAATGAGGGGCTTGATCGTAGCTTGTTGGACATTGGCCAACATTTGAATGACCACCTGTCCATCGCGTTGCAACATCCCGAAAACAGGCGGTTTCTCTTGAGCCAAAGTGCCCCGGCCTCGTTTGCCTTTGAGCCGGCGACGACGACCACGGCGGCCCTGGCAGATCACCGCTTCAGGATGGCCTTTGTGACCGGCAATCAGGTAGACCTCATCACACTCGACCTGACCTGCCAGGAGGATGGGCTTTTTTTCTCCACCACCCCACTGCGCAACTGCGTGGTCATCTGTTGGACATCCGCCCGGTTCAACCCCAGTTCCTGCGCAATCTGCTGATTGGACAGGTTCAGGCCCATCAGGTACAGGCATAACACCCAGATTTTCAGGGGTTGATGATGACCTTCAAAGATCGTGTCGCTCAAATCATCAAATTGCTTGGTACAAGCCTGACAGCGATACCGTTGCCGGTGGGGATGGTGATCGTGAAACCCGCGTTTGTTGACCTGGTCCGAGCCACATTCTGGACAGCGGACACCCTGGGGCCAGCGCAACTTACGAACTTCCGCATAGCATTTGGCCTCATCGATTAGGTCTTGAATATTGAACATCGCCCTCTACTCGCTTTGTTTGGATTTGTTTGGTTCAGCTTATCGCTCCTTTACTCCTTTCGCAAATTAGCTCCTTGATACCCAACATGAGCCATTTTATTTTTATCGGCAGGATAGAGGGTTCACCCCATAAAAAGGACATAAACCCTTTGTCGGTTTATTTGAGGGTTAATCTGATTTTGGGTGAGCTAATTGGATAAAGAGGCCAACAGGGGCTTTTTTGCTAAATATTGTCATGTTAGAAATCAAAAGGCCGGTCATAACAACTGGCTGTTATGACCGGCCACGGTAACGGCCTGGTCATCTTGAACTCAAAGATCAGGTGAGGGGTTTAATTAGAGATACATGGAGACCATTTGCCGCCATTCACGCGGTTTGTGAGCTTCACCCTGCCAGATGTGAAAGGCATGCCAGATTTCCTTGTCCCAAAGGGCCTGACTTAACTGGCGGTTATTTTCCAAAAAGATATCATCCTGACCCACCACCAGAACAATTTCCATCCGGCGGATCAGGTGGAGCAAATCAGGGTGGGCTAAATTGGGGATAAAATGACTGGGGTTGTGAAAGTAAACCATTTCATCATAATAGCCATCAAACAAATCACGAAATGTACCCAGGGGAATAGTGAGATCATACCGCCCGCTGAGGGCGACCACTTTGCCAAAATGTTGGGGATGGCGCAGGGCGATATTCAGCGCGTGGTACGCTCCCAGGCTGCAGCCGTGAACGATCATGCATGGATCGGGGTTTTTGCACTGGGTAAAAGGCAGTACCTCTTGGAGGATATAGGCTTCGTACTGCATGTGGCCGCTAATCCGCTCCCAGGGCGGCCGCCACTGACAATACAGGCTGTCGGCATCAAAACTGTCAACACAGAATAGTTGCAGCCAGCCATTTTCCAGATGCCATTGGAGCGCCTGGACCATACCCCAGTTTTCATAATCGTAAAAGCGGCCGGCCGCGTGGGAAAACCAGAACTCTGGCTCCGGCGTGGCCAAAAACCAGCAGTGACATGTCTCGATTGAGCCGGGGGCTAAACCAGTGATGATATTCCCTGTTCATCGTTAAGCATTTGAAAAAGGTTAACAATTTGACTGGGCCAGAGTCTAAAATATTTGGGAACGATAGGATGAAAGTATTTGCGTCCAAAGCCGGTACCCGGCTGGACTGAGATGCAGGCCATCGGTTTCAAATAACTCAGGCCGGGGCAGCCCCTTGCTGTCGAGCATGGGCTGAAACACATCAATGTAGTAGCTCGAAGTGCGCTGGGCTACCTCGTCCTGGATGAGCTGGTTTGTCTGTTTGATCCGCTCGATAATCGGCCAGCGCGCCGGACTTGGTTTGATTGAGATAAAGGCAAATACGGCAGCATCAAGGTAACGGTCAATTTTTTGGAGCAGGTCTTGCAAAGATTGAACTACTTTCTGCACCGGTTGACCATCCCCCAGGTCATTATCACCGGCGTAGAAAATAATCGAGCGAGGCTGGTGTGGGACGACGATCCGCTCGAAAAAGTGGGTGCAGGCCGCCAGCGTGGAACCGCCAAACCCCAGGTTCAGAACGCTGGTTTCTGCAAAGTCGTCCTCCAGGCTGTCCCAGAGGCGAATGGATGAACTGCCGTAAAAACAACCTGTCCGGGGGGCGGGGAATAAGCGGCATACGCTTCTTCCAGAGCCTGGACCTCTGGTTCATACCATTCCAAACGGGTTTGTCCTTTGTGGCCGCGCCAGCGATATTGACGACATCACCTTACTGTACCTGCATTAAATCAGTTTAAAAGAGATATTCAGGTTGTGTTAAATACTGGTTAAAGTTGTTTAATGTTCGGTTTGAGCGGCGGGAGCCGGGCCAAAACCAACCACGCAGCCAAACTGGCCCAGCTCCAGCGTACAATCTACCCGTTCGAAGCCGTGCGCGCGCAGCAGTTCCAGGTGGCGGGGGATACTGCGCCGGCCTGGCTGGTCGGGGTTGTCCTGGCCGGGCGGCACCACGAAATCGGCATTGAGCAGCAAGCCGCCGGACGTAAGTAACCGTTGCGCCAGGCCGTAAACCCGGTTGATGTGGCTCTCGTCACCCAAATCGTGCATGGCCTGCAATGAGATAATAGCGTGGACTTCGGCGGGCAGGTGAGCCAGCCAATCCGCGGCGTTGAGGTCGGCGTGGACCAGTCTGGCTCGTGTGCCAAAGGGGGCCAGTTGGTTTTGAGCGTAGGCCAGCAGCAGCTCTGAGGAGTCGAAGCCGGTATAATACATTTGCGGCAGTTCGCGGAGCAACAATTCGGCCAGCAAACCGGGGCCGGGACCGAGTTCGACCACATGCGGGACCGGAAAGGGCAGCGCTTTAAGCTGCCCGACCAGATGCTGCATGACCTCCGTCCGCTCCGGGTAGCGGGTCTGCAAACCGGCGGTCCACTCCGCCACATCTGCCTGGGTGCGCAAATCACGAAAGGTGAGCAAGGGGGCCTCCTGAAATGTTAGACTTCATACGGTTAGTCTCTATTAAAACGTGGTGTGTAGGGCGTAGAAGAAGTACACGCACCACGCTTCACTACCACCGAAACACCAACGGCAGCGCCGGCCGAAAATCGGCATTGCGGCCCTGTTGAGCCTGATCAAACGTCACTTCGGCCAGGGGAATCTGGCCTAAGCTAAACTGAACCACTCCGGCTTCTTCTATCGCTGCCAGGGCTGGAGAAAGGGGACGGGATTGGGGCAGGCTGAGCCGTAGATGGGTAATAGTCTTCAACCCGGCGGGATGGGCCAGCGGCTGCTGCCGTTCGGACGAGAAGGTATCGGGCCGGCCGCCAAACGGAATGTGGAATAGCAGCGGCTCGTCGAGGTGGGCGGAGTTTTGGGCGACATCAATTTGCAGGGAAGGTGGCAGATAGGGCGGGCGATAGGCCCAGGTCTCGAAGGGGAGAGCGGCCGGGCCAGTCGAGCGCAGGGCTAACCCAAACGGCGAAGCCCCGGTTTGGCGATACTGCCAGCGCTCCCACAAGCCCATCGGCTGGATGACCTCGCTGAGCGCTTCGGCTTTGTCGTGAATCCACAGAAATTCCAAAAAGGCGTTGTGAAAGAAGATGCGCCGGTTGGCCGTGCCCTGGCCCGGATGCCGGTTCGGCTGGCCTTCGCTCAGGCCCAGGGCTAACAGCGACTCAATCTCTGGCGCATTGAGAGCGGTACATATAAAAAGATGATCGAATTCGATGCTCATCGTGGCAAGATAATACCCAAAAGTGAATGAATTGCCAACTTAAAGCGTTGTCTATCGCCATGGAGACTGGCTCACCCTTCGAAATTTGACCCAATTGATTAATTAGAAATTTCACAATAATTGACAAAATCGAGAATATTTGATTTAATGCTCAGACAAATTAAACTAACTCTTAGACTGAATGGATGGGGAAATGAAAACTATATCACTCACAATTGCATGTATTGTCTTCACTGTTTTGCTGGTTGCCTGTGGCGGTGGTGGCAGCGGCGCTCAAAAGATTGAAGAGAAAGCGCCAGCCGAAGCAGCTCCCAAAGCCCAAACTGTTACCCTGGATATCGAAATGGGAGACATCTATTACGGTAAAACGCCCGATAACGCCACCAAGCCGCCTGTCTGGGAAGTTACTGCCGGGTCAACAATCAAGCTCAATCTGAAAAATAACGGAGCGCTGGAACATAACTGGGCCATTGTCAAACCAGGGTCTGAGGTGCCGGAACCGTTTATCTACGAACAGAGCAAAGATATTATTCTGGCCGAAACCGGCTTGAGTCCGGCGGGCAAAACCTCAAACTTTGATATTACTGCGCCGCTGCCTGACGAGTACAAAGTTATCTGCACCGTGGCCGGTCACTACCCCAGCATGCAGGGCCGCCTGATTGTAAAGTAGTGTTGTAGACTGAACCCACTTCTGTAAAAATAGTTTTATCGGGGTCCAAAAGCATAGCTTTTGGACCCCGTTTTTATGTGTGACAAAAGTCACTGACAGCAAGAGCAAGCCCTGGTAAAATCTGATTGACCCTTAAAATACACCCAGGAGTTTTTATAATGGCCGAAAATCAAACGCTCTGTCAATGCCTCAATTGTAATCGCCCCGAAACTGTTATTCCTCTGGTGAACCTGCGTTACGCCGGTCACCAGGCCTGGATTTGCTCGCAGTGTCTGCCGGTCCTGATCCATCAGCCGGAGCGCCTGGCCGGCAAGCTGGTCGGAGCCGAACAGATTCCCCCTGCCCCCCACAACCACTCTTAACCTCGTTGAATGCCCCTCGCTTTACAAGCAATGGAGGTGCTGAAGTGGTGGTGATAGACAAAGCTAAGAATATTTCTTCAAAACGGGCGGTCTGGTTGCAATCGGTAAAACGTTTGTTGGGCCAGATCCAGACTGGCGTTAAAGTAGGGAAATTCTTTTAACGTCTGGATAGCCGCTTTGATGATAAAGGGCAAATAGGTCAGCCGGACGCGCCGGCGCTCGGCTTCCGGCTGCAGATGGCGGCGCAGGGCGACCAGACCGGTTACGTCCACTCGTCGAAAGCGCTCACATGGGGAACCCGCCAGGCTTGCTCCATCCGCTCGGCGATGCGCCGGCGCAGCCCGTGCAGCGCTTTCTCCTCGACGATTTCTTCACCCGATCGTGGTTGAGGGGGCGCAGCAGCGGGTAATACCGTTGGTGCTGTAACTTTTTGGCTCCTTCGCCGTTTTCCTGGGGTGGGACCGGCGGTTGAGGTTGTTCCGCTCCCTTGCGCACGTCGCTGGGCAGCACTCGCCCGGCCGGGCCTGACCCGGCTACCTGGGTCAGATCAATCCTCAATTCCAGGGCCAGTTTGCGCACGGCGGGAGCGGCCAGGACACGCAGCGGCGGGCCAGCTTTGGCAGCCGCAGCGGCGGGGGTCGTTTTTTTGTCCTTCTGGTCACCACCAACACCTGGCCGACGGTGGCCACCTGGCCCGGTTCAGCCCGGATTTCGACAATTGTGCCACCCACCGGCGACGGTATCTCGACCACCGCCTTGTCGGTTTGAATCTCCAAAAGTGTAGCAAAGATTGTAATAGAACAAGCCGGCTTCGTCAAGGGATCGAAAAACTTTGCCTTACGGGGTTAAACGCCTGCAACTTGTGCTCCTCACTTGCGTATAGATTCTTAAGAATGAACGGTGCGGTGAGGCAAAAATCCGCCTCCTCGCGCCGCAAAGTATCGCCTCTTTTTAAGGAGATAAAGCGTGACAAACCTCCACGCGGATACATTATTCGCCCCGCTCGATACCGACCTGCACCTGGAACGGATTGGCGGCGGCAACGAAACCGAAGTTTATACCACCGACGACCGGCGCTTTGTGGTCAAGGTTAAGTGCGACAGCCCCGGCCAGCCGGAGGAATTGTTCGCCCAGGCGCAAACCCGGCGGGCCGCCGCCCTGGCTTTTGCCGGCGCGGTGGGGCAGGAACACAGTGTGCCGACTTACCACCTGATTGCCCGTAACAGTAGCGGGCAGGCTCAGCTTGTGGCGGTGCAGCCCTATCTGCGCCAGGCTCAGCCGCTGGCCCAGGTGGAGTTATGCCGGCCTGAGCGCCACAGAACGCCGCCGCCTGGCTGTCCAACTGCGCCAGTTGATCCGTCGCGCCCTGGACTTTTACCGGCACAGCGGCCAGATGCCCGATTTGTATGGCCGCACCCATGCCAGTTCGGAAGAACGACAGCGCCTCAATCGCTGGACTATGTTGCCCTGGCGGTTGTGGCTCTTTTTCTTTCGGCGCAGCTTATTGCGTTCTCACAACCTCATGTTGACCGCCGCCCCGGAGCGCGAGCTGCTGCTGGTAGATTACGATCCGGTCCAGCGCAGTCGCTTGTATCGCCGTCTTTACTACACGGCCCGCTGCCTCCTCTTTATCCGCGATTACCTGCTCATCTGGTTGATGGAGCGTTTTGGCTATAACCCACCTCGTTGAAGCCGGGCGGTCTACCCTGCGTCAATCAAGCCCCTGATAAAATGGGGTCCAAAAGCATTGCTTTGGGACCCCATTTTTAGTGATTTTTTGGACGGGGAGCGAGTTTATCCGGGAGTAGCCCCGGTGAGGCGCGGCATCACTTCATTTATAAATAGCTCAATCCCGGCCAGGTTGGGGAAATCGAGCGGGCGGATGATGAGATAGGTGACGCCCAAATCAACAAAGGCCTGAAGCTGTTCGGCTACCTGGGCCGGTGTGCCCAGAATGGGGTTTTCCGTGTAGGGCGAAGCGGCGGCGATGCGCCGGGCTTCGGCTTCGGTTTCGGCCACGGCCACGCTGTCGGCTGACCAGCTTTTGACGATGTCATCATAGTTGCGGCCAACCGCCTCGCAGTGACGGCGCAGCACCTGGAGCTTGTGAGCGTAGGTCTCATAGCTGCCGCCGGGAATATTCCACCAGTCGGCGTATTTAGCCACCACGCGCAGGGTCAATTGTTCGCCGCCGCCGCCGATTAGGCATGGGTGGGCTGGGATTGGGCCGGGGTTCGGCATAGGCGTTTTTCAGGCGGTAATGCTGACCTTCAAAGCTGGCCGGAGCTTCGGCCCACAGCTTTCTGATAATTTGCACTGCTTCTTCCAGTTGGGCAATGCGCACCGCCGGTTCAGGAAAATCGTAGTTATAAGCCTCGTACTCTTCGACCATCCAGCCTGCGCCGATGCCAAAGATAAACCTTCCCCCGGTGAGGAGTTGAAGGTTGGCCGCAGTTTTGGCCAGCAAGCCGGGGTTACGGTAGGACTGGCACAGCACACTCGCCCCAAACTTAAGCCTGGGGAAGGCCGCGGCAAAATAGGCAATGGTGGTCAGACATTCCATGTAGGGGGTGTCGTTGGACTGCCAACTGGCCCAGGGCATCAGGTGGTCGTCCACCCAAACCGAGTCAAAATGGGCTTGAATGTGCTGCAAAGTTTGTTCAATCTGGGCTACAAAGGCCGGCCCGCTGCTGCCATCTACTGGAAATGAAGGCATATGCCAGCCAAATTTCAGGTCATTCATTGACATTTTCCTTTTTAAGTTGGAATTTATTGATCGAGTAGGTTATTCAAGCTCAAAGAGCTGATCTAACTGCGCTTGTTGTAATATTTCCCGCGTGTGAGAATTGGGATTGCGCAGCGTAATGTGGAAATTTCGTCCGGCAAACTGTTGCTGAACCAGGCAAAGAAATTCTATCCCGCACGAGTCAAAATTGGGGGTTGAGGTTAAATCAATAATCAACTGGCGGCCCTCAATTTTCGACAGTATTTGCAGAATAGCGGGTGATTTGTCGCCCATGTCACAGCGGAAATTTGGGGGGCAGGGTCAACCAACTCCAGTAGCCAAACGTTATCGAGTTCTCGTGTCAGCCTTGTCGTTATCCGGTTCATCGGCGTGAAAATTCTTTATTTTGAGCTGGGATGGTGAAACGGTCTAATATTAGTAAAGTATCAGTAGATCCAAATTTGCCAGCAGTGGCAGCTCCGCCGCCGCCACGCAGGCGTGGGAGCCTGCTCCGCTTCAAAAATTGAATCTACTAAGTATAGCAAATTAAGCTCCTTCCTGGCAGATACAAAACCCATACAAAACCCATACGGATTGAGAAATTTGGTACGAATGTCAAAAATCAATCGGTAGACACAGTCCCTTGGGGCGCTCCGGCCCGGCTAAGCTGCATCGCCAGAGTTTCAGTCAGGCTTTTTACAAACGGTACCGACAGATGATGCGAGTCGCGATACAAAATTAACTCATCGCGCTCTAGCTGGCACGGCATTTCAGGGCAAATGTATGGCTCCATATCAACCACAAATACGTTGGGATAATGCGCAGCCGCTTCGAGTTGCAGGTTGTACAGCTCGATCGAGGCTTTGTTTTGGGCGACAATTTCACAGGCAGGAACAGGCGTGATCGCGGCCCCCCATTGGTGGCGGGCCAGGCATCTGGGCACATCGAAGCCGGGGTAGGGCGTATCTCTCAGCAGGACTACCGAGCGGCTCGTTTCACTGAGCGAATCCAGGATGCGTTCCATCCCCGGCTGCCACTCGCTGCGTTGAATTTGGCTGGCCGAAGAAGATACAACAACCAGGTCAGGCTTAAGCTCTTTCATCACCTGAAGCGCGGCCTGACGCCATTCCGAGCATTCCACGTAGTCCCGCCCCATTCTGGGGTGGAATTTGAGCAGGTCAACAGCCGGGCAGGCTGATTTTGTGAGGGAAATTAAGCGCCAGCCCTGTTCGGTGGCCAGTTGTTCGAGGGCAGGATACCATTGGGCGGCGTGGCTGTCGCCAAAGAGAACCAGGCGGCGAGACGCATCCGCCGGGCCGGCTGTACAATTTTCAACCTTGAGGCCCACCTCAAAAAAGTCGGCGTGACAGCCGGTGTTATAAATTTCCGGCAATTCATCTATAACCTGGGTAAAACGGGCCTGCTCAGGCAGTTTTGCCCAGCTCACCGACAGTTGCCGCCAGCCATAGGTTAAGCCCAACCCCAGAATGGTAATGCAGGCTGCCATCGCTAACGAATACCCTGAACGGCGCACGAGAACCCGGTGATAACGGATTGGACTCTCAACAAAGTGATAAGAGGCAGCGGCCAGCAGCAGTGACACCGCCAACAAGGCCAGCCTGACCCCCAGCGGGAGTCTATAGTTTGCCGTAGCAAAGACAAGCACCGGCCAGTGCCACAGATACCACGAGTACGAAAGCCGGCCAATCTCCTGCAAAGGCCGCAGACTGAGCAGTTTGGTAATCCCGGTTTCCGCCGGACCTGCGCCGGCCCGCAAAAGCAGCACCGTTGCCAGTACCGGCAAAAGCGCGGCTACCCCAGGGAAAGCGGTAGACCGATCAAAAAAGAGATTAGCCGCAACCAGCCCACCCAATCCAACCCAACCAAGCAGCGGCGTCGCCCCGCCAGGGAGGTCAACATTCAAGAACTTGGGCATAAACGATTTCAGTTTTTCGGGTGGAGGCAACAATACCGCCAAGGCCCCGGCTGCAAACTCCCAGGCCCGAGCCGGCAGCAAGAAAAATGCCATCGGCTGGCGGGTAGAGGTCAGATAGACTGACAGAGCAAAGGAGAGTCCGGTTAGCAGAATGGCCCCCCACCACAAGCGCCGGTGATTGACGGCACGTCCTTGCCACCGAGCCACCCCCAGCAAAAGCATCACAAAGAGCGGCCAGAGCAGGTAAAACTGTTCTTCTACACTCAGCGACCAGGTGTGGAGAAAAGGATTGGTTTCAGAGGCGGGGCTGAGGTAATCGGTGGCTAAATTGGCAAAGTGAATATTGCTCCAATAAGTCGCCGTGGCGATGGCCGTACTCGCCAGATCGCGCTGCTCAAACGGGGCATAGATCACCGCCCCCACCATGACCGTAGCCAACAGCATCACCACCATGGCCGGCAGCAGCCGGCGTGCCCGGCGAGCGTAGAACCTGCCCAGGCTGATCGCGCCGGTTTCCTGGGCCTCGTGGACCAATAGCCAGGTGATGAGGTAGCCGGACAGAACAAAAAATATATCAACCCCAACATAACCGCCGCTAAACCCCGGCACATCGGCGTGATAACCCAATGCCAGGAGAATAGCTATGGCTCGCAAACCTTCAATGTCGGGGCGATAATGAGGACGAATCACAACTTTTTATCAGGAAGAACACTGTGCAAGATAGCCGGTAAATTTGTCTGCTGATGGCTCATTGGGGTGGGGTAACTCAGGGTTTCCAACTCCGGTAGGTTTGCATAGTATATGTATGACCGCAAAGCTTGTCAATTGCAACCATTTCACAGCAAGGCCAGCCCTCTGGCCCGGTTGATCGCCTGGGTGCGGCGTTTGACGCCCAACTTGCCGTACAGGTTGAAAGCGTGCCGTTTGACCGTACTGACCGAAATCACCAGTTGGTCGGCAATCTCCTGGTTCGACAGCCTCTCGGCGATGAGGTTGGTAGTTTATTGACCCAAAAAAATATTCTCGTACTTAGCGTTGGCGCAAACCGTTGAGCAGAACCTCAATCAGCTCGTAAGCCATGGTGATGCGGGTAACGCCGCCCTCAAGGACATATTCAGGGACGGAATGAAGACTTTCGATCATGCCAATAAACCCCCCGGCAATCAAACCCAGGTCGTGATGCGCAATCTCGCCCTGCTGCTGAGCCTGTTCCAGCAAATGCGTCACCGGCATGATGAGCGACTCAAAGGCCAGCTCTGATAAACGTTCAGCCTGGGCGGGGGCGATGGCCGGCATATCCGAGTAGGTCAGGCGGATCAAATCTATCGGCGGGTGAGACAGCAGCCATTCAGCCACAACCCGCAGCCGGGACTGGACATCCGGCTCGGCCTGATGGATGGCCTGGTTCAAGCCGGCCCGGTGTTGTTCAAAGCCCCGCACCGTGACTTCAATGAACAGCTCTTCTTTTCCGCCCGGCACATGGTGATAGAGCGACGTATGCTTGATCCCGACCTCAGCGGCAATATCCCGCAGCGTTACCGCCGTATAACCTTTGCCGGCAAACAGCCGCTCTGCCGCCTCAAGAACCCGTTCGCGGGCCTCGGTGTTTGAAGTAATTTCGCTCATTTCACCCTACCAAATGTTTGGTCGGATTGTAGCATAGGTTTAATGAGATGTCAAGGGGTTCAGAGGATATAGCTCGCAGTGATTTGAACCAAGCTATTTTCAGTGGAGAAGCTGGTTGACTGGGCCGCAGGCCGAGAAATCTCTACTGTGCTGCATCGGCCTCGGAGATTTCTCCCTTCGGTCGAAATGACATGGCTGAGTAGTTACTTTTTCATAAGGGGTAAATAGGTTTTGGGCAGATTGCCAAACAGACTGGTGGTATAGGCGCTGCCGGCGTCGTGATTAACGGTCAGTGTGCCGCTTACGGGGGCCGAACCTCCGGCGGTAAAGGAGATGGTAATGGTGCAGCTCCCACCGGGGTTGAGTGTGGCCGGGCAATTGTTGGTTTGGGCAAAACCGGCACTGGCGACGATGCTGGTCACGGTGAGTGAGCCGGCGGTGATATTTTTTAATGTGACGGTTTGCGCCGGACTGACCGCGTTCTCGAAATACAAGACGGCCGGCGCGAGTGCGACCTCGCCGCTGTCAATCAGAACCCTGGAGGTAAAGGGGGCCAGGGTGAGGCTGCCGGTGAGCTGGTTCTGGTCTAAATCCAGATACTTTTTGTTGCCCAGGTTAACTACCTGGCTGGATTTGGTCTGGTTGTAAAAGATGACCGACAGCGGCGCGTCGCCGGGATTTTGATTGAACCAATGGGTTTTGGAGGCTGCATCCAGCCCGCTGTACGCCTGCCATTGGGCCAGAGTTTTCGCTCCTTCGGCGTAGATGTGGCTGTTCTGGTAAGGGTTGAAGAAGTAGTTGTTGTTGGACGCAGCCAGCCTGGTTTTATTGTCGGCAACGAGGGTGCGCGTGTAGGCGTTCAGGCTGTAGAGAATGTTGCCGCTGAAGGGCTGCACCAGCGTGGGCGACTGGGTCAGGTTGACCTGCCCGCCGCTCATCGTGCCGAGACTGTTGGCATAAAGAGTGTTGCCGCTCATCTGCCCGGTCGAGTTCTGGTACAACACCCCGTGGACGGTGGAACTGAGCACGGTATTGCCGGTAATTTCGACATTTTTGGAGTAGTGATCAATATAGAGGCCAAAGCCAAACAAGGATTTGTAGGTGGTATTGGCTCCATCGGTGTTGCCGATGGTGTTGATAATGAGGTTGGTGCGGATAGCCAGATTATAAACGCTGGTGCTGCTGAGATTGCCGCTGCCAAAAGTGCGGATGCCGCCGCAGTCGCCTTTGGCGTAACAGGCCTCGCTGATGACATTGTTTTCAAAGGTGTTGGTGTGACCAAACACATCAATGCCGTTGTAGCCGGTCCGCTCCAGGCGGTTGTAGCGGAAGGTGTTGTTGTTGCCGGTATCGGCCGCCTGGCCGACCTTCACCCGGATACCATCGCCATCCTCGGTGCAAAAGCCGCCGCTGTCGTCGGTATCGCAGCCCATGCCTGAGGCGTTGAGGTTTTCGATCAGGGCGACATTCCTGACCTGATTATCCTCAAACAACGACTGCCGGGCATAGGTATCAATTCCCCGCTGATTGGCCCCGTCAATAAGGTTGTTCGACACCTGGAGACTATACCCGCCGCGCCAACCGGCCGGGCGGCCATCCAGCGGGTCATACACCCACGTCGCCAGGTTGATGCCGACGTTGTTCACGTCTTTGATGGTATTGTTCCTGATAATGACATTGTTCAGCTCGTAATGATCGAAATTGGTGGGCGAGGCAATGCCGTGGCGATACCAGTTTTTGACCTCGAAGTTGTCTATGATGACATAGGCGACGCTTTGATACAGGTCGCGCCCCAGGAGAATGCCGCCCCAACTGCGGGTATCGTTTTGGGTAATAACCGAGCCTTCGATGTTGCTGGGGGCGCTGCTGGCGTAAAGATAGACCGTGCGGGTGGCCGGGTTATAGTACCACTCGCCGTCCTGGTCGAGTGTGCTCAGGTGGTTGCTTAACCAGTAACCCCAACCGGCGCAGTTGCCGGCCCAGCAGTCATTGTTGGCGCTAAAGGTGAGGGTATCGCCGCTGTCGGCGCTGACCTGGCGGTTGAGCAGATACCAGCGCATGCCCTTGATATGGGCAATGGCGCCGGTCCAGTCGAGGTCCGGCAGTTCGGGGTCATTGATCTGTTTGGCGGCGGGCTGGCTGTTGATGGTGCTGTAACCGTTATCAAAGCCGGTCTCGCCGATATTGGGCCAGCGGCCAAACGGCAATCGCTGCCCATTGCGGAAGAGCTGGTTCAGGCCGTTGGGAAAATCGCCGGCGGAGAGAACGGCGCTGTAGATTGGCCCGCTGCCGCTCCAACCGCCGATGGCTTTTGAGCCGGAAATAACCGGTTTATTGGCGCAGCCGGCTGCCGGATACGCGCCAAAGGTGATAGGGCTACCGGCGCTGCCCGACTCTTCGATGCGCAGCACCTCACCCTGCCAGGTATCGCCGCATTTGAACAGCACGGTGTCGCCCGGCTGCAAGCTGAGCGAGTTGACTTTGGCAATGGTTTGGAAAGGGCCGCCTGGTCCGGGGCTGGCTGACAGCCCGCTGTTGCTGTCCGCGCCGTCGCTGAACGAGACATAATAGGTGGTGTTGGCGGCATAACCGGGTGCGGCAGTGGTCCAGACTAAAAACAGGCTGATGAGACAGATAAGCCAGAGCGGTGTCTTTGACATAGCGAAGCTCCTGTACCGTTGACGGGTTGATTTTGTTTCCCCTTGTATGTCTGTAGCTGTGGAGAAAAGTTACGGGCAGGTAGCTTAAAAAGGGATTCCAGGCCCCCTAACTTTGGGGGGTTTTAGAGAGATATTCCCGGAATTGACATTTATAGATTACTCTGATATACTACTCAACGAGTAGGAAGAAGAAAGTATCTGTTCGGTTTTACAGCGACCGCCAGGTTTTCAGGCGGTCATTTGTTTTTTCCCGGTAGTACCCCTCTTTGACCTATCTTTAATTTTTTTTATACTTTAAGGAGTCACATTATCATGTCTGAACGAGTTCAAGGTACGGTCAAATGGTTTAACGCCGGCAAGGGCTATGGCTTCATTTCCCGCGAAGGCGGCGAAGATGTCTTTGTCCATTTTTCCGCGCTTCAAGCTGAAGGGTTTCGTACCTTAGAAGAAGGGCAGCAGGTCGAATTTACCATCGAGCGCGGCCCCAAAGGTTTGCAGGCCACCCAGGTTGTAACCCGGTAAACGGGCTGCGCCGCTAACAAACCGAATACCGATTATATCGTCTCAAAGCGCGGGAAATCCTCCCGCGCTTTCTATTTTAAAGCCAGGGTAACTACTCAGCCATGTCATTTCGACCCGCCAAGCGGGGAGAAATCTCCGAGGCCGATGTAGCGTGGCAGGGACGCTTCGCGTTGGCCTACGGCCTCGAAACCTGCCCTGAGCCTGTCGAAGGATGACATGAGGGCTGAGTAGTTACAGTATTTTGTGAAATCTGTGTAATCTGTGGTTGAAAATTTTTGAACTGCGTAACTCCTATTAAAGCCCGATTAATCCGATGCGGACCTGATTGATGGCATCTCACCGATTCAACCCCGGCGGATCAATCCCGCTGACCAGCACTTCACCGGCGGCGGTGATGATGACTTCCGCCGCCGGTACGGCTTGCAGATCGCTCAGGCTGTAGCGCGGGGTGAGAAAGTGGACGGTTTTGTTGGCCGACCCGCGCAAATCGCGGGCCAGATGCTGCCCGGCTTCATAGCGACCGGCAATCAACCCATCCAGGCAGGCCAGCAGTTCGGCGGCTTCGGGCATTTGCTGAATTTCAGCCCAGGTAAAGCCGCTTAAAAGCAAAGTGCTCAGGCTGGTTTCCTGGCGCACCCGCCGCAGTAGCTGGAGCAAAAGGCAAACGCTGCTGCAAC
>JAAUSP010000096.1 GCA_012032575.1 Anaerolineales bacterium
GCCCCCGAGCGCCGAGCTCCGGCACGACCAGAAGGACGAGGACTCGCTCCCGCCCTACGACGTGCTCGACCCGATCCTCGAGCGCCTCGTCGAGCGGAACGAGACCGTGGACGAGGTGGCCGCCGCGGGCTTCGACCGCGCGACCGTCGCCGAGATCGCTCGCCTCGTGTCGACGAGTACAACGCCGGCAGCTCCCGCCGGGCCACAAGCCCAGAATGGCGTCGTTGTCAATATATCTTTTCGGGACGGCAAGAATACCTATGCTGTCGGCGAGAAGGTTTTTGTCAGGATTGAAGCCAATAATGTCGAAGGAGGCATCAAGCCATTCGGAATTCTTGGACTCACCCCCGATACCGGCAACTTCCAGACCAGTTGGGATAACAGCCAGCTTGAAGCCGGCAAGCCTTTTACCCATGAAGATGGCTTGGCTTTCACCACGCCGGGCAATCATAAGGTGTGGTTATCCATTTGTTTTTCGAGCAAAGATGAATGTCAAGGACCGAATGGAAATTGGGTCAGGTTTGAACCCGGCCTTGACGTAATTGTGCAATAGGAGATAACCTCATGCCTCTGATCAAAGTAAAACCCGGCGAAAAGATTAGATTAACCGAAATTGACCCAGCAGACACGGCTAATCTCACCAAAGAGACGGCTAAAGGATTGCTGGCTAAAAACGTCGAGCGTATGGCCAAATTGCAGGAAGTGCTTTATGCTGAGGACAAACATAGCTTGCTGATTGTATTGCAGGCCATGGATGCCGGCGGCAAGGATGGCACCATTCGCAGCATCATGAGTGGAGTCAATCCACAGGGTGTCACCGTTACCAGCTTTAAGGCTCCCACCGCCGATGAGTTGGCCCACGACTTTCTCTGGCGCATTCATCAGGCGGTGCCGGGGCGTGGGATGATCGGCATTTTCAACCGCTCTCACTACGAAGATGTGTTGATTGTGCGGGTCAAGAATTTGGTACCGAAAGAGGTTTGGCAAACTCGCTATCAACATATCAACCACTTTGAACAGTTATTGGTTGACAGTGGCGTCACCATCCTCAAGTTTTATTTGCATATCTCCAAAGCGGAGCAAAAAGAACGCTTGCAGGCGCGTCTGGATGAACCGGACAAACGCTGGAAGTTTAACCCCGGCGATCTGGCTGAACGCGCCCGTTGGGCTGATTACATGCAAGCGTTTGAAGACGTTTTTGAAAAGTGCAGCACTCAGGCTGCCCCGTGGTATATTGTTCCAGCCGACAAGAAATGGTATCGAAACGTATTGATTTCCGAAACAATCGTCAAAACATTGGAAGGGCTGGAGATGAAATACCCCGAACCCGCAGAAGGTTTGGACAAAATTGTGATTGAGTAGACTAAAGGAAGCGTCAACCCATTGCCAACTTCCCAATAGCATGATACTATTAATTCAATCATTCGACGGGAGTGTCCTGTGCAACGCGAAGAAGCTCTGGAAAAAATAGCCTGGCATCATCTCAAAAAATTAACCCGCGACGAGGCCGCCGATTTAATTTTTCAGTTCTTTAATGAACCGCTCAAGCCCAGCCTGCGGGAAAAGCTGAATATCACCACCATTGTCCAGTGGGAAACCCACCAGCCGCCTGATGACTTGCAGCCCGGCAATCCAATCTATCGGCCTGTTTTGGTTGATAAGATGAAACGATCCTTTCGGGGGGCTACCAATGAATATTTAGCCCGCCACCTTCGGGAGGCGGTGGGGCTTAAGGTGGATACGGTTGAAGGCAAACTACCGGGCTGGCTCGCTTGCCCCATCTGTGGATATCACACTTTTGAAACACTGGGTGCCTGGGATACCTGCCCCGTTTGCGGCTGGAACAGTGACCCTGTGCAGGAAACCATGCATGATGATCCCACCGGGGCCAATGGCATTAGCCTGAATGAAGCCCGTCGTAACTATCAAACTATTGGCGCAATTTCCCAAGAAAAACTGGCCTCGCTTGATCCCGCAGACAAGCAAAAATATCCTCAATCGGCAGTTTAATGACCATACAAGATATAGTACCTCTAAACTAAAAGTAGTACTATATCTTGTGTTGTGCAGATTTTCACAGCAACTAAAAAAGGCGGCGCATTTTAGCGCCGCCTTTTAATTTCAAAAGAAATGAGGGCGGTTAAGCAGAGGCTATAAAAGCGCTTACTTTAAGCTTTGCCTCAATTGCTCACTCTTTCGGCCAGAACAGCCAGCGCCGCAATAACGCCGCCAGCCAAAAGCAAGTAGGCCGCAATAACCACAGCCACCGATAGCGCCAGTAACGTCCGCTTAACTTTGCGGGGCCAGGCATACATTGGTGGTAATGGATTGGACGAGGAGCGAAAAACGGTTGGCAATTGCATAATAGTACCCTCTTTCGGTTCTAATCCCCATTGTAGAACCATCATCACAACTTGAGTGCCAACTTTGACAGGGGGGCTTCTCTCATCCCCCAAGCTCAGGTGTTCTAAAAACGTGACAGCGTGATTATACCACAATAAATTTAAAAGGGAAGAGGAAATTTGACAGAATTTGTAAATTTTACCTAAAAAGTTTTTGCAAGGTCTTGCTTTTTAAGCTGATGAAAATGTCTATTTCTATCTCATTATGTTCTGTCAATTATAACCCCGGTTTTCCCCAAGAGATACGTTATTTATTAACAAGTTGTCCCCAAAATAGCGGTTACTTATGCACACTCAGTTAAGCGCTTAACTGGATAAAAGGTTGGGGTTTATTTGGGCGAGATAACTTGAAGAAAGGTTATTGGTCGCAAAAAATCCCAAAATTTCTAAATTATCCCCTCACAAACAAAAAGCCCGGTTATCATAGCAACCGAGCTTTCTTTCATCAATTGGAGGTATCCGGTGAGGAAAAAGTCATTTATCCGTGTCTGGCTCGCTGCCGGAGCCGGCCATGCCCAACATGCTGCCGGGCAGTTTCAAAATTTGCTGAAGAACTTTCCGCTTTAGCGAACCTGCGGGCATATTTTCGATGCCCTCTTCATACGCGCCAATAGCGGCAATATACTGGCCCTGCTTGGTGCGGAGTTTGCTCACGGCCTGCCAGACAAACATGGCCAGTTCACTTTCGCCTGCTTCTTCCAGCATCGAGGCTGATGTTTTGTAGGTTTCTACGGCTTCTTCCAAACGCCCTTCGGCCTCATAAATCGAAGCCCGGTTGCCCCAGGTTTGGGCCTGACCTTTTTTGTCCTGCAACCCGGTAAAGCGGGTCATAGCTTCATCCAGGGCTTGATGGGCGGCGGGATAATCGCCCAGTTGTTTGTAGGTGACGCCCAGATCATTATAGATTTCGGCGGTTTGTTTGGGCTGGTCAGCGGAAGCTTGCAGGGCCTCGTTGAATTTTTCCAGCGCTGCCTCAAATTTACCCTTGCGGAAAAGAGCCACACCCTGTTCCTGAAATTTTTTGCCAGACAATTGAGCCATGATGATTGATCCTTTTTCGCCGGGAAGTCCAACTTATGATTTGGTTTTGGGATTGGAGGGGGGGGCAGCGGCAGAATTAATTGGATGGAGGTGCCGCGATTGGGCGCTTCTGTCCGTGATTGAATGTGCAGTTCCGCCTCGATCAACTCAGCCCGTTCGCGCATATTTAGCATGCCGAAAGAGCCGCGCCGGTCATAACCAGAGGTGGTTTTGTCAACCTCAAAGCCTTCGCCGTCGTCCCTTACCGAAACAACAAAACGATTGTTTTTAAGCTCAAGTAATACCCAGACATTCCTGGCGTTGGCGTGGCGTTTGATATTATTAATCGCTTCCTGCACAATAGAGAAAATAGTCCCGGCCACTTTCGAGTCGTACCCCACCTCGTCAACGGTTTTGAAGTGGAGGGTAAAGCTCTCGGCATTGCGAAGCTGATTGATATATTCTTCCAGCGCCGCAACCAATCCCTGGGTCTCCAAAATAATGGGACGCAGTTCAAACAGAATATTGCGGGCATCGCGCATAGCGTTCCGAACCAGGTTGCGCAGGGCGTTGATTTCGTTATGAACTGCTTCGGGCTTGACTTCGTTGAGCCGTTCCAGGTGGTCCAGGTTCATGCTGATGGCTGACAACAATTGCACCGGCCCGTCATGCAGCTTGCGGGCCAACTCCCGCCGCACATCTTCCTGCGCTTTGATGATGTGGTCTCGCTCTTGCCGGACCTGCTGGTAAAGCCGGGCATTTTCGAGGGCGATAGCGGCCTGTGCGGCAATCGAACTCATCATGCGCACATCTTCCTGGTTGAAACCGGCCCCCGAATATTTGTTCAAAACCTCCAACACGCCGATGATGCGCCCCTTGATTTTTAAGGGCACGGCGGCAATGGACTGGGTCAAAAAGCCGGTGCGCACATCTACCCGATGGCTAAAACGGGGATCGGTGCGGGCATCGTTGACAATGACGGGGTAGCCATTGCGCGCAACCCAGCCGGCAATCCCCTCATCCAGGGGAATGCGCTGCTGGCGCAGCATTTTACTGCGCGAGCCGTGACTCACTTCAAAAACCAGCTCCTGGCGATCTTCGTCAATCAGCATCAGCGAAGCCGCTCCCGCATCAATCACATCGGCGGCCAACTGCATGGTATCAGATAATAATTTATTGATGTCAAAGGTGGTCACGAGCGCCTGGCCAACCTGGTAAAAAACCCCCATCTGGTTCAGGCGTTGTTGGGCCAGTTCCAGATCGGAGACCAGCGAGGCGAGTTGTCCAATGCCTCTGGCCATGCGGGTCAATAAATTTCGCTGCGTGTCGGCCAACGCCTGACCCGGCGGCAGGACCAGGCTCAACGCGCCGATAACGGTGGTATCTTGCAGCAGCGGGATATTGACCAGGGCCAGTTGGCTGCCTTCCAGATTAGAAATCGAAAGGGGTAAATTGGACGAGGCCGCGGGGATGGTCCAGACCGTACCTTGCAGATGTCTGCTGATAACTGCTTCCCAGCGGTCAATCCGGTTCAGGGCCTCTTGCCGGAAGGCACCGGAGCGCAGCCGGTGCGTGGATTGGGTTTGCAGCAAAATGGACCCGGCCTCAGCGCCGACAATGCGGACGACCATGCCCAACGCTTTGCGCAGCAAGGTATCGAGATTGCGCGTGGCGGCCAGGTCAAACAGCTCATCCACCACCGAGGGGCGGGGAGGTTCAGGGGCGGGTTTCTCGCGTGAAAAATTTTCAGCCATACCCTCTGCCTTAATAGGTTACTTCCAGTAAGCCTTCGGCCAGGCTGCGCAGGGTTTCAGCCGAGAGGTCGCTTAAACGCATGGCAATGTTGATGTAGAGCAAATTGGCCGGGTTGGCCAGAAATTCCCGCACCTCTTTGGGCAGTTCCGAAAAACGAGCCAACTCATCCATGCTCATATGCCCATTCTTTTCCGCAAAAGGCAACCCCCCGTCTATAAAGTATTCAATCGGCTGATTTAGATAATTTGCCAGGCTCTCCAGTTCCAAAAATGGAATCTCAATTTCGCCCTGTTCATACGCCGTTATCCGGGTAACGGGTACGCCCAGCAAACCGGCTAAATTTTCTTCAGAGCGCCCGGCTTCGGTGCGTGCCTGGCGCAGCAATATCCCAATGATCTTCTGGCGCAGGCCAATGGCCTCAACCGTAGGCAGGTGGCGCTCCTTTGACTCTGCCGGCTCGTCGGACCAAAAATAGGTGATGGGCACATTAAAGAGGAGGGCCATAACTTCCATCTGAGGCAGCGCCACTTCGCGCTGACCAAATTCAACTTCGGAGACAAGGGCAGCCGGAAAACCGACTGCCTGCCCGACCTCTTTCATGGTTAAGCCGGCTTCGGTGCGGGCCTGCCGTATCTTCAATCCCAGGATTTTTTGGCGCAACCGCGCTTTTGGATCAAGCATAGATTCTGACATGGTTTTGCTCCCTCAAAGTCTCAGCTTGAATTATAACATAAAACATTATGTTATACAACGCGCCAGGTATACGATACAGCTATTCAAGCTTTAAAAGGTTGATTCTACAGCCTACATGTGTTACAATAGATTTGTCATTATGGAAAGTAGTCTTTAGGAGCAGTGGCTTATGGTACATTTTTATGGCAAATGGTTGGGTCTTGTAGTGGCCCTGGCTTTCCTGCTACCCTTTGTTGTGGCTAATCCTGCCTATGCTGGCGATCCAGATAAGACGGTGGGCGGGATTAATCCCAATCACTACGTTTGTGTGGACAATGAGGGTAATATTGTTGATTTAGAAAATGATGCCATCACCGGAGATGGTGATAGTGCCACTTTTGATCTGGAAGAAACTATTGACCTTGACGAACTGGAGGAAGAGTGCGATGAGGCGGATGACGATTTTGACGGCGAGTTCAATGTCGAACTAATCCGTCGGTCTCGGCTGGAAGGGTATGTGGTTGAGTTTCATCTTGATCCCGGCGCGCCGGGTGGATGGCGCGGTGTTTTTTCCAGGGATGTGCCGGTATTCATTACCGGGCCTGGCTTTGAAGTTTTCAAAGGTTCCGATAAGGATGGTTCTTATTATTTTGACAATTTGGGAGCCGGCCCGATAACCTTTAACCTGCGTTTGCCTGCCGATGCCCACGCGATAAACCCAAACGTTACAGTGGTGACTGATGGATTACCTAATACGACCAGCGGGATTTATCTCGGTTTTTATCGGGGTGAGGTGGCTCCCTCAGATGTGGAAAATTTAACGGGTCCTGATGGCGTACCCCTACCCCCGGCCAATTTTACCTTCAATGAATTCATTGCTTCTGATGAGGACCCATTTAGCGGTGAGGTCAGCGGCATGCCCAGTGTCGGCGGGGTTCTATCCAAGCAACCTTCAATATTCTCTATCGCTCTGGCCGTTGTTCTTTTAATTGCTTTGCCAGTCGCAGGCGCGGTAAAACTTCGCCGCAGCCGCTCCGAATAAGAGGCGAGGAGATGTGAGACGAGGACGCGAAGGGAATCTTCGCGTCCTCGCCTCTCCGACTCACAGTTCCCGCAAATCCACCAGGGCTAAATCCGGATTTTCGGTGGCGGTGCGGCCCACTTTGGCCATGTCTGCCCAGGCCCCATTCAATTTGACCCGGACTACGTCGGCGGTAAAGTCGGTGTTGGTGCCCAGGGCTTCGTCGTTGCTCATCAGGCTGGAGCCGACCCCATAAATATCCACCGGCACGCCTAATTCTTCAAACCATTTGATTTTCTCCGGCCTGAAGCCACCGCTGACCGCAATCTGAACACTACGACAGAAGGTTTTGGCGCGTTCCTGCCAGGCCGGGGCTAAATTCCAGCTTTCCCAGGCACTGTCCAATGCCTGCCGCACCGACCAGCACAGCCGGGGATTGACCCCGTTATCCAGCTTTTTGTCCCCCAAAGGCGGGATGCTGACGTCGCGCATATTGCTGGCGGTATCAAGCCGCACCCCAAACAACTGATATTTGTGAGCCGTGGCCTCATCGCCGGTATCTATTGCCGCCTGATAACGGTCAAACATCGCCTTCAAAACCGCCAGGCTGGTCCCAACGCTGTCGTTATTAAAATCTACCAGGGCAATGCGCGGCAGTTCCGGCGGACGCACGGCGGCAAAAGCCAGCATTGCCTCGACCGTGTCGCCTAAAAAGCAGGCAATGGCGGCATGCGCCACTGTGCCGCCGCCCAGGCCGCCCCACCAGTCGCCCTGGGCGTCGGTTGACACATACGAGGCCACCTGCTGCTTGTAATCCTGGTTGAAGCGATGCACCGCAATATCGTAGGCATAGCCGTCGGCGGCCTGAACTTCGTGGACATCAAAGCGGGCCGGGAAAAAAAGCACCGGTTTGCCTCGCGCCGCTTCGAGGGTGTTGTAAACATTGGTGGCAATCCGGCTGCCCGGGCCAGCGCCCCCAGGATGGGTCGTTTCCAGCAGGGGCAAAATCCCGGTAACGGCCCGGATACGGATAACCGGCTGCACCCGGCGCGGGTCGCCGTGATAGTAGGTCATCCTCCCATCCTGTACTGCCTCAACCCGTAACTGCGCCCATGTTTCGACAAACTGGCCGTTGTCGCTGTAGTGGCCAGTGCAGTGGCGTAGCATGCTCAGGGCCTTGTCTACGCCGGCAATCAGGGCGCGGGGCTGGCGGCGGGTAAAAACTTGCATCTCGACTTCAATATCGCCGGTGGCCAGGCTGGCCGGGTCAATCCCCAACTGGCCCAAAATGGGGCTGCGGCCGGTGTAGCGATAATCAATCTCTGCCAGCGCCTGCAAGGTTTGGGCGATGTTGACAAAATATTTGTCGGAATACCAGCCCTGGCGCATACGATCAATATCCAGTTTAAAGGTGCTGTTGGTCAAGCGTTTGCCGTTGAAGATAGACATGAAAAAATTCCTCGCCAGTGAGTAGATAAAAAACGTGGTGCGTGTTCCGTAATTCTTACGCACCACGCACCACGCACCACGTATCACAATTATAAACGATGATTCTTTAATTCGCCACTGCCTGCATTCGCTTCATCGTCAGTCGGGAAGGGGTCGGCAGATAGGCGTCCCAGTGCAGGATTTCGTCAAGCTGGTAAGCGCTGCGGACAACCTCGCGGGTGGTCGGGTCTACCTGGCGGATGGCCCCATCGAGGGTGGCGATGGCTGTGGCTTTGTTAAATGCTTCGGCCACTTCCTGGGGCAGGTCAATCACTTGCAGATTGAGGCCGTTGAACCCAATGCCCATTGGTTTCAGCCGGTCGGCCAGCAGTTGGCTCAGTTGGCGCTCGACCCGCTCGCGGGTGGCCGGCTTGAACAGGTCGGCTACGGCATAGTCGCCCATCAGTTTGCGCAGACAGATGTCGGTGTTGCGGACAATCGCTTTTTCGGCGTTGGCCAGGCCGCGCAAGCGCTGACTGGTATTTTCCGTAATCAGGTCCGGTTTCAGGCTGTACGTGCCGGACCAGTTAATGTTGACCGGGATGCCGTCGCTGGTGGCGATGGCGGCAGCCTGGTGGGCGATCAGCTTGGTTTTGGTTTCCAGCACAAAATCCACCCGTTCAAACGGCTGTAGAATGTGCCGCCCGGCGGGCAGCACTCGCTTGATAAAACCATCCCGATTCACCGTAATGGCTACACTATCCTCACGCACCACTTGGGTTTGCTTGGACCAGAAAATAACGATACCGAGGATTGCCAGAATTACGAAGATTGTGGAAACGATGAGGATTGTCATTGTGAGCCTCCAAACTACTTCTAATTTTTAATTTCTTATTTCTTAATCAATTTTTGCTACCACTTCAACCCCGTTAAGGCGCATGTGGTAGAGAAAAATATAGTGTAACAAATCGCCGTCGTGGGGCACGGCCCCAATTTGGGCAGCGACCGATACGGGCAGGTCGTAGGTGTCCACGCAGTCCACCGGCACAATGACCCGCACTTTTTCGTTGCGGGCGTTGCCGCGCAGCTTGAGGTGCATGGCTAACTGGTAGGTGCATAAATCAGTGCAGTCGCCCACAGCAATAAAGGTGTTAACTTCGGGGTGAGCGGCCAGCCAGGGGTCCAGATCGGTGCCGATGGCCGAGTTGATAGACTGCTTGGGCATCACCTGAAACTGGTCGAAAAAGGGCAGTTCTTTGAATTTGTCCACGGCTTCGCTTTCGTGGGTGCCCCGAATGCAGTGGGGCGGATAGCTCTCAAATTCAACCGAGTCTGCCGGGTGGGTATCCTGGGTTAAAATGAAATGACGTACCCCGGCTTCGTAGCTCTTTTGGAACAGCGCGGCAATCGGATCAACAATAGTCGCCACCCGCGGGCTGGACAGCGCGCCTTCGTAGCAAAAGCCGTTGACCACATCCACCGAAATAACGGCGACTTTTTCCGCGCCACCGCCGACGATCTCCGCCAGCGGTTTGGGCGGCAAGCCCTCTTTCCATTCGACCACGTAATCCAAAAAGGGCCGGCTGTTTTCAATCAATTGGGCTGAATTCATTTTGACTCCTGTAAGTGTGTGAAATACACTATCTTGTAGTAAAACTAAAAATCAGACTTTAGTGTTTAACTTACACTAACAAATATAAAACAAAAATTACTTTTTGTCAATACCACACTAACAATTTTAAGGTTGGAAAACGACTGCCGACCGCCGAAAGAATTTAAATTGGCGGTCGGCGGTCGTTTTTAGAATTTATCGGAAATAAAAACACGAGTTCATGCCATTCCGAGTGGAGCATAGCGGAATACCACAAGGGTACGATGCGAGGAATCTCTCGAATCTATGCTGAAAAATGACTTCAAGGAGATTTCTCGCTCCTTCGTCGCTCGAAATGACATGACTGGGCTTAGCCCCGATAATGTCTTTTACATCCACGGGAACGGCGCGTTCGACTTGGGCAAAGCTCTTTGCTGCTCGAAGCGTTTGAAGCTGAAAGGTTCCAGCAGTTTGCTGGTTTCGCCGGTTAGAATCCGGGCCACCTGTTCGCCGACGCCGATCATTTTGAAGCCGTGGTTCGAGTCGGCGATGGTGTAAACGTTGGGTCGCATAAAATCAAAGACCGGGAAGTTGTCGGCGGAAAAAGCGCCGACGCCGCCAGAGGGCGTTTGGGAGCAAATTTGCGCTGGCCCTCGTAGCGTTTCATACAGTGCGCCAGCGATGCCACCCACAAATCATAAAAATCATCGCCGACGCAGTAGTGGGGACTGCGCGTGCCGTAGGGGTCCACTTCACATTCGGCGCCCAGGTCCACCGGCACCGCGCCGCCTTGCACCGAGTGCTTGTCACGCTTGAAATAAATGCCCCAGGGTTGATCCCAAACCAGCCGACCATCCTCGCTGTACAGCGGCACATCGCTGTCCACGTGGACCAGCGGCGGGCGCTGGCCGTCGTTGGTGATGTGGATGAAGGGGTTGATTTCGATTTCGCCTTCTTGCAGGGCCAAAAAGCGCCACAGTTCTGCCATCTGGCCGGGCTGGCGCGGGTCGGCACTTGGGCGGGCAGGTCGAGCAAACGCCACAGGTTTTTGATCCACGGGCCTACGGCCACGACCACGTGCCCCACTTCAACATTGCCCAAATCGGTCTCGACTACCTTGACCGAGCCATCGCCGTTGTATTGAAAGCCGGTCACCGCCGGCCCAATCGCAATTTGGACATCCTCGCGTTCGGCTTTGATGGCCAGGCCGTGAATGGCCTGGCGGCTCCAGGCGTGGCCGCCGCGATGCTCATGCAGCACGGCGGCTAACTTCTCGGCCTGCCAGTCGTAGAAGATGCCCTGCATGTATTTTTTGACCTCTTTTTCGCCGGTGACCAGGGTTGAAGGATAGCCCAGGCTTTGATGCCGGGCATAAATGGCTTCCAGGCCCTCGCGCATCGGCTCAAAGGAGGCGGTCAGGTAGCCAACCGAGTTGTAGGCATAGTAATCCGGGTCTGACTCCCAGATGTCCATGCAGTGGATCATCAGGTGGGTCATCGGCTCCTGGTAGTAGTTGCAGCGCACGTTGCCGCAAGCCACCCCGGAAGCGCCGGCGGCAATCGCCTGCTTTTCGATCACCAGAATGTCTTCCCCCCGCCCCTTGCCGCTCGCTTTGAGGTATTTGGCCAGGTGATAGCCGTTGACAGGCCGTGTACCCCGGCCCCAATAATGAGATATTCAACTTTTTTTGGTAATGCCATCGTTTGTCTCCTCCTTATGAGCCTTTAACTTTTTTATTTTTAGAGTTTAAATCCGGCTTAACGGGTTCTGTCGGTGCTTTTTTTCTAGGGGTGATACGCCGCAAAATTTCTTGGGGGTTTTGGTGGTATTTGTTGACGAATTCAAAAAGTGACTCAATATCATCAAACTCTTGATAAATGAGATTGCCCGTATCAATTCGTAAGGCTACCTCAAACCCTTTGACATTGGGTGTTGAGGGCAATGGGGTAAGCAATTCATCAATAGCTTGCCGGATTAAATCCGCACCAGTGATTGGACGCCCATCAGCAGTTTTAGCTCGTTCAAACTCAAGCCAGGTAGACGCCAGCCGCTCCAGTTCCCCTTTCTCTTTTAACTCAATGAAAAGGTTCGCCAAATCCCAGGGACGCGGATAACTTTTTCGTATGGTGTGAGCCTCGAGTTTGAAGGTATTCTCGCCCAAATAACTGTCTAATGGTTGTTGGATAGTCCCATAAACCTCTGTATCTGTGGCAACCCAAACCATTTTAATACCGCCTTCGGACATCAAAATTACGCCTACACCTTCGGTCCAATAACCGGCTAACACAGCCGCCGCCCCCCGCACGGTAGCATATTTCTTCTTAACTTCTCGAAGTTGTAAAATCCAGGCCCCTTTATCGTTGTGATGGCGAGCATCCTTGAGCCATTTGGTTTCCAAAAGAGCTACGGGGTCCTCGGAATCCTTAGCCATAACCACCGTATCGAGTTGGCGGATAGACCCGCCAAACATTTCAAGTTCTATCTTGGCTCTACCTATTTTTGGTTCAAGGAGTACATATTCAGTGTGTTTTGTTTGCAGGTAATCTTGAATTAAAGCAACTACTGCCTTTTCAAAGGATTCTCCAATGAGTTGACCAAATTTGTCGGCTGCACCGCGGTCATTTTGAGTAAATCTTTTGGTTGCCATTTGAATGTGTCTCTTCTATTTGGTTAAGATGACTACACCCTCACGCAAGGGGACATTATGTCGCTGGGGGTTTTCTTTCCATTTACCGCCACGCTGACGTAGCTCTTCATACTTAAAATCACGAAAACCAAGCCCCAACCCCAATTGGCCGATAACCTGGTCAGTTTGGATATGCACGCCATACGGCGCGGAGTCTCCCAAAACTAAACAGAAATGACCGTCTGGTTCAAGAACGCGGTAAGTTTCTTTTATCACCGGCACAAGGTCGTTGAAATAAAGCGCAACCATCAAATCGTAATCTTTTTTTCCGCCTTTTTGCAATCTACGCTGTGCCAGTTCCAAAACAGACTCTTGGAGGAAGTTATACACTTGAGGCGATATTTCTTTTATTTCAGAACTCACTGCGGTTTCTACTTGATATTTACTTCGGTTGACCTGCGTTGTGGCCGCCACAATTAATTTATCACGGAAATTACGGCTAATATCTTGCCAGCTTTGCGTAATTCCCCAAAAATATGTTTCTAAGCGAGTTCTGTCGGCATAATCATAATTGTTTAAATAAGGCGGTGAGGTCAAGGCAAGTTTTACTTGGTTGTCCGCTAAATTTTGTCTTTGGCGTGAGTCACCTGAAACGTTGTAAATTTCACAAGGGGGAACACTTTGTGTGGCAGCTTGTACGGTTTGCAGGTCAGAATACATCTGCCTTACCATCTTTTGAAAGATAGTAAAACCATCTTTTAGGGGCATTTCTTGATTATCTTTTCGGGGGGCAACATAAGGCCAGCCGGTACGGGCATCGGCGGCATTTCTCAAAGTATCAGTTAACGCCAGACTAAATAGATTTTGAATGTACTGGTCCTCAATTTGATTCTGGATAAACTCTCGTAAAAGATATAAGGTTTTTAAATCTTGTGGGTGATAACATTTATAGATGAGTTCGGGGAAAACCCCGGCGATATTAATATCTTGAATTTGTTGCCTTACAAAAGCCCGGCTTTTTGTGAGCAAATGTTCAATCTGTTGGTTCAAATACTCTAAATTGAATTCCCAATAAAGTTTGACGTCCGCTACCCAATGAACAAAAGAATGCGCTTCCACCCCATAGGCATTAATCCCCTTCTGTTTAGCGCAGAGTATCGTCGTCCCACTGCCGGAAAACGGATCATACACCCAATCACCGGACTTAACCTCGAATAATTCAAACCCTACCTCAACAAATTTGTAGGAATATCCAGCCGGGTATTTAAACCAGCGGTGAATCGGTGCTCTTAAACTGTCTTTAAAAGTGCCCAGTTCCTCTCCTTTGGCTACAAATGAACCATTTGTGGCTGGTTTTTCCTGTTCAAAAGGAAATAAGGCAAGTTGCATTGTCCCTACAGAGTTCATAGTTTTCCTAATAGCAAAGATTATGATGAGGCTGTTTAGTATAGCACCATCTATCATGTGGTAACAATAAGGAATTTCTGTTTAAGGTGATGTCTTGTCAAAAACTTCAGCCTCACGCCCCGCAATCGGCGCGAACTGCGCCCCGGCCAGCCGGGATAAATCCTCCTGGTTCAGTTCCAGCCCCAGCATCAAATCGCCGCTGCTGATGTTGACTTTGGTACAGCGGGCAATAGCTTCATCAAAAATTACCGGCACGTTGGCGGGCAGGCAGAGCGGCGCAACCGCGCCCTGGGTGTAGCCGGTGACGGCGCGAATTTCCTCCGCTGTGGCGAAGGTCAGCCGCTTCCACTCCTGCTCCCCGGACAGATGAGCACGCACGGCCTGGGGGTCAAGGCGGGCCGGTCCCAACAGGCAGGCCATCACGTAACGGCGCGGCGCAGATTTTTCGCGCAGCAGAATGGATTTGACCATCTCCTCGGCCACCACCCCCCGCTGTGCCGCCGCCGCTTCGACCGTAAAAACCGGCTCGGTGTGGGGCAGGCGGCGATAGGAAATGTGGTGTGTGTCGAGAAGATCGGTAATCTTGGTAGTAATTGGGACAGTCATAGCATCTTCCAAAAGGGAACTGAGGGAACTAACGGAAAACGTCCCCCGTTCCCTCAGTTCCTTTAGAATACAATCACTCCCCGCGCAATTTCCCCACTCAACATATCGGCGTAAGCCTCGTTGATTTGCTCCAACGGGTAGGTTTTGGAAATCAGCCGGTCCAGGTCGAGTTTGCCTTTGAGGTACAGGTCGGCGTAGAGAGGAAAATCGCGGGCGGTGTTGGCCGTACCGTAGTAGGAGCCGGTGACGGTTTTCTCCTGACGGGTCAGAATCGCGCCGGGCAGGTTGGTCCCGCTACCCATCGGGGCCACGCCGACCAGGGTCAGCGTGCCGCCGGGGCGAACCGCCTCCAAACTCTGCTCCTGAACCGCCGGCAGGCCGATAGCTTCAAACACGTAGTCGGCCCCCCGGCCCTCGGTCAGCTTGCGGATAGACTCCGTCACCCCCGGCCCGGCCATAACAAAATCGGTTGCGCCAAATTCCAGGGCCAGGTCGCCCTTGGCCTCGCTGCGGTCAACGGCAATGATCCGGCTGGCCCCGGCCAATTTCGCGCCCATCACAATATTCAGTCCCACCCCACCCGCGCCGAACACGGCCACGCTGCTGCCAGGCCGCACCGGCGTGGTATTCAACACCGCGCCGACGCCGGTGGTCACGGCGCAGCCAATCAAGGCGGCGATGGTCAGCGGGACCTCTTGGCTTAAAGGGACACAACATTCCTGTGGCACTACAGTGTAATCGGCAAAACAGGCCAGAGCGCTGAAGTGATACACCGGCTGACCCTCTTTAGAAAGGCGGGTGGTGCCGTCCATCATGGTGCCGGCCCACAGCGGCCCGACGTAGGCCGAGCACAGGCTGGGCCGCTCGTTGAGGCAGTAAAAACAGACACCGCAGTTGGGGGCCCAATTCAACGATATGTGGTCGCCCGGCTTGAGCCGCGTCACCCCTGCGCCCACGGCTTCGACCACGCCGGCCCCCTCATGGCCCGGCACCACCGGGATGGGATGTTGGGTCGCCCCGGTCATCAAATGCCAATCACTATGGCACACCCCCGCGGCGGCGACTTTGACCAAAACCTCGCCCACTCGCGGCGCTTCCAGGTCAAGCGTTTCAATTTGAAACGGTTGACCAACTTTGTAGAAAACGGCTGCTTTGACTTTCATGAAATGTCCTTCTGCAAAGATATAGAAACATGGACTATGGCGTAAAACGTAATGGTTTGCCGGCTGAAGCATCTTCCAACCTAAAGCCTTACGTTTTACGTTTCACGTTTTAACCTAAAACGCACTCCGATACAACTGCTCCATCACCGCTTCACTCACTGCCCGCGGATTGGTCCACCAGTTCAGGTCAATATTATAAGCGTTGTAAGCCATCCCTTTGATCATCTCTTCGGTCACGCCGACATCGCGCAGGCGGGTGGGCAGGCCGCAGTCCAGGTTCAGTTGGTGGACGGCCTCAACCGCAGCCTCGGCCTGCTGGCGCAGCGACCCCTCGGGCGGAACGCCCAGCGCCTGGCCAACACGGGCGTAACGGTCCAGCGCGCCGACCATGCTGTAGCTCATCTGGTGGGGCAGCATGATGGCGATGGCGACACCGTGCGGCACGTCGGCAAAGCCGGAAAGCTGGTGAGCCAGCGAGTGGCACGCCCCCAGCCATTTGGAACTGATGCCAATCCCGCCGATCATCGCCGCCAGGGCCATATCGTAGCGGGCCTGCCGGTTTTTACCCTGGGCCACAGCTACCCGCAGGCTCCGCCCCACCAGCTCAATCCCATGCAGAATCATCGGATCGAGCGCGGGGTTGTTGTTGGTGGACACGTAAGCTTCGATACAGTGGGTCAGCGCATCCATGCCGGTGGCGGCGGTCAGCATAGGCGGCAAGGACAGCATCAGTTCGGGGTCAATCACGGCTACGGTGGGGACCAGAAACGCGCCACCCACCCCCATTTTGAGCTTGCGGCTGAGATCGGTGATGACGGCCCAGGGCGTCACCTCGGCCCCGGTGCCGGCGGTGGTTGGGAGAGCAATCATGGGGACCATCTGGCGTCCGGGTGAGCGGGTTTTGTCGCCGTGCATGAGGGCGTATTCGGCAATGGTGCCGCCCCCGCCGCCGGCCAGCCGGACTGCTTTGGCCGTATCCAGGCCGCTGCCGCCGCCAATGGCCACAATCCCATCGGCTTTGCTCGCCAGAAAAGCGGCCACCGCCGCATCCACCGAGCCGGTGTCCGGGTTGGGAACGACCCGGTCGTACAAATCATAAGATAAGCCGGCCGCTTTGAGCGAATCGGTCACCGGATGGGTCAGCCCGGCGGCGACAACCCCCGGATCGGCGATCACAAAAACGTGACTGACCTGCAACGCTTTGGCTTCCCGGCCCACCAGCGCCGCCGCGCCAAACCCAAACTGAACCTGGCCAGGCCAGATGTAGTGAGAAATGGATGGAGAGGGCATTAGTTTTTCCTTTGAGGTTACAAATATATTGGTGATGCGTGATGCGTGATGCGTGAAATAAAGCATCACGCATCACGCATCACGTATCACGAGTCATATAAATTCTTCCCCTCCAGCTCCCGCTCTCGCCGGGCGACATAATCCTGCATCGCTTCGGCTATAGCCGGGTCGAGGAGAGGTTGTTCGTAGCTGGCTAATAATTCTTTCCAGACGGCGTGCGCCCGCTGCATCGCGTCGAGGCTGCCGGCTTCGCGCCAGGTGTCGTAGGGCTGGCGGTCGCTGAGCACGGATTGGAAAAATTCGGTGCTGTAACGGGCCTGGGTGTGCGGCGTGCCGAAATGATGTCCGCCGGGGCCAACCTCGGCGATCATGTCCAGAGCCAGAGTTTCGGCACTGATCTCGAAGCCGCCCAAAAAATGGTAAAACTTGGCCAGGTTTTCGGCGTCAATGATGAACTTTTCAAACGAGCCGGTCAGGC
>JAAUSP010000097.1 GCA_012032575.1 Anaerolineales bacterium
CATCATGTTTTGCGAATTGTTACTGCCGGGACCGTCGCTGGCCAGGGCGATGGTCACGCCTTTTTCTTTCAGTTTGGTAATCGGGGCAATGCCGGAGGCCAGGTACATATTGCTAACCGGGCAATGGACCACAATCGCCTTTTTCTCGGCAATCAAATCAATCTCCCGCTCCGACAACCAGACGCTGTGGACCAGGTGAGTGGTCGGCCCCAGCGCCTCCAGATGATCCAGCCATTCGATATGGCGCAGACCATGCGATTGCATAATCATCTCCACCTCGGCCTGCGTTTCGGCCACGTGAATATGAGTCCCCAGGCCCCATTCCTGGGCCAGGCGATAGGTCTCGTGCATGGTCTGATCGGAACAACCCCAGGGAATCAACGGGCCAAATTCAATCCGAATTCGGCCATCTGCCGCACCCTGCCAGGTATCCAGCAAGCGCCGCATTTCGGCGATAATAACGGCCGGACTCTCCATAAAGGTGGGGTGGTAATTGTGGTCGGCCCAGCCGCGCGCCAGCAGCAGCCGAATCCCGGTTTCCTCAGCCGCGCGACAAATGCCGTCGCTGTTGCGGGGGTCGGTGTGGACATATTGGTGGTCCACCACAGCAGTGGCCCCGGAACGAATGTTTTCCAAAAAGCCAACCAGCCCCGCCACATAAGCATCTTCTTCGCTCAGAGCAGAGGCCACCGGCCAAATAGCCGATTTGAGCCACTCCAGCAGGGGCTTGTCGTCGGCCAGGCCGCGCAGAAATATTTGGAATAGATGAGTGTGGGCGTTGACCATCCCCGGCATCACGGCCATGAGGGTGGCATCAATCAACGTGTCGGCCTGTTGGCGCAGCTTCTCGGGGGGTGGGCCAGCCCCCAACGCCGCAATTTTATCATGCTCGATAAAGATGTAGCCGCTGGCAATGACCTCGTTGCCAGCATTAACGGTAACAATCGAACCGTTTTCAATCAGAATATTGGGCATGGTGAGGATCGCTATTCTTTATATGAGATGAGAATAGAAACGAGGCTGATGATAGCACATTGCTTCTTTAGCGTCAACTAAATGAACAACTCCCTTACTCTTCCGGGGGCAAAGTGAAGTAGAAGGTGGTACCGGTTTTACCGTCGCTTGCGGCCCAGATGCGGCCGCCGTGTGCTTCGACAATGTGCTTGGCAATAGCCAGCCCCAGGCCGGTGCCGGACTGTTTGCGGTTGCGCGCCCGGTCAATTTTATAGAAGCGTTCAAAAATACGGCTGATTTCGTCGGGTGGAATACCAACGCCAGTGTCCGTAACGCTGACCCTAATCCAGTCTTCAGCCGGATCGGTCTGGTTTGTGGGAGGCTGCCCACTAATTTTTTCGGCGGAGAGGGTTATGCCGCCGGTCTCGGTAAATTTAATCCCGTTGTGGATGAGATTGGTTATCACCCGGCCAATCATGGTTTCATCAGCCAGAACATTTAAGTCGGGATCAATATCTACCGTCAAGGTGAGGTTTTTACGTTCCGCCTGGGGCAAAAGGCGGTCTATTTGGGCTTGTACAATCGAGCGTAAAGGATAGGCGGCCAATTTCAACGGGGCCTGGCCGGATTCAATCAAAGAGAGGTCGAGTAATTCTTGAGCCAATTGATAGAGGGTATCCAATTGGGCCTCAATCTTATTGACCAGGGTGACGGCCATATTCTGATCGTCCAGCGCCCCGCTGAGCAAGGTGTCGGTTAACAGGCGCAGCGAGGCCAGCGGCGTGCGCAGCTCGTGCGAAATATTGGCCACAAAATCGCGTCTGGCCCGGCTGAGACGTTGCAGTTCGGTCACATCATGTATAGCCAAAGCCACCGCCACCGGCTGTTTTTTGCCGTCATTCGCCCGGCCCTTGATCGAACGGGCATGGACTTCCAAAGTCTTGTCATCTTTGGAAAAATAGACCGGCGGCATTTTTTCACCATCCAGAGTCTGATCCACCAGCTCGCGTAACTGGTGCTGGCGGGTCCACGTGGTAAAAGAAGCAGCCCGGTCTACCGGCCCAAACAGCCGCCGGGCGACTTTGTTGGCGCTGGATACCCGGTGGTCCTTTTCAACAATAATGAGCGCCTGGGTTGAGGCCGAGAGCAATTTTTTCCGGCGTGTTTGCGCTTCGGCCAGTTCGGTCCGGGCAAACGAAAGCTTACGTTCCAGCCGTAACGCTTCGGCCTCCATCTGATTGAAGCGGGTTTTCAACCGCCGGTAAAGAATGATCTGTCCAATAACCACAATCAACAGGCCAGCCGCAATCCACCCGCCGATGTTCATAATTTTTCCACCTGTAGAATTATAAGCGACCCGAAAGATATTCTGGATCAGTTTTCACTGAAAGTATAGTTGACGCCAAGAGGTCTTGTCAAACAGGATTGATAGCGCATGCTACAGCTTTTAAGCTTTTCAGCGGTTGTTTGAGGCCCGCAACTATGTTATAATCGAGATTAACGATGTTAAAGAAATCCGAAATGTTGCCGGATGATTTTGCCGGCTACGTTGCTCAACACTACCCACGCTGGTCTCGCGTCACGGGTCGGGTTGTCAAAGTCCAACGCTTTGGCATTTTTGTCGAATTTGATGACGGACTCCAGGGCTTGATCCGCCGGCGCGAACTTGCCTGGGACAGCGAACCTAACCCCGAAGCTTTGGCCGCGCCGGGAGAGCGGCTCGAAGTTGTGGTCATTAATACCGACCAGGCCAGCCAGCGGTTGGAATTGAGCCGGCGGCTGGTCGAGTACGACCCCTGGCAAAAGTTTGCCGCTTCAGTCCACCCCGGCCAAACTATCGAGGGCCAGGTGGTGCGAGTTATGCCCTACGGCGCGTTTGTCGAGCTGATCCCCGGAGTTGTAGGCCTGGTCCGGGTGGCCGAAATTGCTCCCTGGTTTGTGGACCAGGTTGAAGATGTCCTGTGGGTGGGCGATCATGTCCAGGCCGAAATCCTGAACCTTGACCCGCATAAACGCCATGTCGCGCTGAGCATTAAAAAACACCTCAAACGCCTTGAACGGGAAGCCACGCAGGCAACCATTGCCGCTTATCTGGGTCGTGAAGCCGGGGCGCAGCTTACTCTGGGCGAGCGTCTGGGGCTAACCGCCGAGCAGTTGGCCCAGCCTGTTCCGGCCCGGTCAGCCAATCCTTCCCGCCGCACCGAGCGTATTCTGATTGTCGAGGATGAACAATCGCTGGCCGATATGATGGAAAAGTGGCTGCACAAGTTAGGTTACCGGGTTGACGTGGTCTACAGCGGTGATACCGGCCTGGAGCACGCCCTGGCTACAGCCTATTACCTGATTTTTATGGATTTGAATCTGCCCGGTCTGGATGGTCTGGAAGTAACCCGGCGGCTGCTGGCCCGGCGTCCGGGCAGCCACATTGCCTTGATGACCGGCGCAGACCTGGCCGATGCCCACGGTTCGGCTATCGAAACCATAGATTTTGTCGAAGTCCTGCTCAAACCCTTCACCCCCCAGGAAGTTGAAGCCCTGCTGGAACGCCTGGAGGCCGGCGAACAATCCAGAGGCGCGTATGTAATTTCCCAGAGCCATGAGCTGGCCGAGGAGATTGGTTTCTTCCGGCGGGTGGCCCAGGTGGTTGAGCAGGGACACGGCCTGACCGAGGCGCTAACACGCAGCCTTGACGAACTGCGGGCTGAAACCAAAGCCAGCGCCGGGGCTATTTTTGCCCTCGATCCGGTCAGCCATGCGGTTTCGCTGGTGGCTCACAGCGGCGCGCCGCTGGCGTTTGAAACGCATCACCACCGCCTGAGTGAAAGCCCGGTTAAAGATGTGATTTTTGAGCAGCAAGTCATCTGGGAAAAAGAAGCGGGCGGGCGTGGGGCGGCCCGTTTTCGCTATTTGCTGCCGCTGTTAAATTTTGAGTCCTGTCTCGCCGCGCCGATCAAGACCAACAATGGTGTGCAGCACGGTCTGTTTCTGTTCCATTCTCAGCCAAACTTTTTTAGCGCCCAGCAGTTGCAGTATACCCTGGCCACGGCGCTGGTGCTGGGCGCAGCCATCGAGCGCAGCCAGACCGAAGAGATGATGCGTTCTTTCCAGCAGCTCTTTCTGGTGGGCCAGTTGAGCGGCGGCCTGGCCCACGAGGTCAATAACAAGCTGGCCAGTGTTGAGTTTCACAGTAATGATTTGCTGCAAGGGTTTGCCCGGCTGGAGCAAGAACAGCCTGATTTGACCAAAAATTTTATCTACCGAGAGCTGCGCCGGGCGGCGGACACGATTGTGGCCATGAACCGCAGCGTCATGGAAACGGCTCGGATGTTCCGCACCCTCATTGCCGGCGACGAGTCCCGCCCGCTACAGGTGAATGATGTCATCAATCACACCCTGCGGCTGATGGACCCGCTGGCCCGCAAACACCAAGTTGAGCTGCGGGCCATCCTGGCCCCCGATCTGCCGCGAACGCTGGGGGCGCGGGTCCGGTTGCAGCAGGCTTTTCACAATGTCATCCTTAATGGCATTCAGCAGATTGCCCTGCACCGGCAGGAGGGTGGACGGGTTGAACTGCGCAGCGAGTATCACCCTGAAGAGGCTGCCTATCCCATCAAACTCTTTATTTTTGATGACGGCCCCGGCATTCACCGCCAGCATTTTGAACAGGTTTTTAAGCTGGGCTTTACCACCCGCCGTCACGAGGGCACAGGTCTGGGGTTGTACATTACAAGAGGCTTGATCGAGTCAATGGGCGGGCGGATTCAGGTGGCCGAAAGCTATATGTTAATGGGCACAACGTTCCTGATTGAACTCCCCGCTTTTACCGAGGAGGCTGACTTATGATTGAGGCGGCAGTGCGGGTTTTGTTGGTAGATGACGAAGAAAGTTTACGCCAACCCCTGGCCAATTGGCTTGGCCGGGAATACGGCTATAGAGTGGAAATGGCCGGGAGTGGGCTGGAAGCGCTCAATTGCCTGGCCACACAATCCACCTGTTTCGATGTGGTTTTGCTCGATTACCTGTTACCGCCGCCTTACACCGGCCTGACCTTGATGGAGGAAATCAAACATCGCTGTTCCGAGGCCCAGACAGCCTTTATCATTTTTACCGGCTGGGGCCTGGACCCACAAGTGGGGGTCAACGCGCTAAAAGCCGGCGCGTATCGCTATCTGGCCAAGCCGTTTGACCGGGAAGAGCTGGCAATTTTAATCCAATCCATCGTCGAGACGCGCCGGACACGGGCTAAACTGGAAGCAACCTTCCGGGAGAAAGCCTGGCTGGAAAGTCTGTTCGAGGTATCGCAGCTTGTCAATTCCACCCTCAAACTGGACCAGGTGCTGGACTTGATTCTGGATGCGTTGAAACAGGTTGTCGCTTATGACAGCGCCACCATTCAGCACATCACCCCCGAAGGGCTGCAAGTGGTCGCCTGCCGCGGCTTTCCTGAACCGCGCCATCTCATTGGCCGGGTTTTTCCGCCGAGTGAGGCCTACCCTAACTACTGGGTCTGGCAAACCAAACAGCCCCGGATTGAAGCAGACATGCAAGTGACATATCAAACCGAACGGGTGCGCGGTTGGCTGGGTGTACCCTTAATTTACCGGGGTGAGGCCATCGGCGTCATTACGCTCGACAGCCAGACGCCCGATTTTTACAACCAGGACAACGCCCGCCTGGCCACCATTTTTGCCAATCAGTCCGCCATTGCCATCGAAAATGCCCGCCTTTTCTCCGAAACCCAGCACCGCCTGGATGATCTGGACAGGATTCACCAGGCCTCGCAGGTTATTGTGTCTCATCTGGATGTCCACCAGGTACTCAGAGAGGTCATTGCTTTAACGGCTGAGGTGGTCGGCTCGGACAATACCAGCGTGGTTTTGGTGGATGAGATGGGCCGGCTGGTAGACAGCGTTGAAACGTTTACCGCCGCCTATCAAACTGTGCCGCCTCTGCACGAACGCGCCCGGCCCGATGGTAAAACTCGCCAGGTGCTGACCAGCGGCGAGCCTTTCATCGCGACGCGGGTTGATGAAAGCGGCGATCACAATCCTTACCTGCTTGAGATTGGCGTGGCTTCCTATATAGGACTGCCGCTCAAAGCCAAGCGGAAGGTGGTCGGCGTGCTTTTTGCCCACAGTTTTGTCGGGAATGCTTTTTCAGTGGAGCGAATTGCCTTGTTGACCACCTTTGCCAATCAAGCCGCGGTGGCCATTGAAAACGCCCGCCTGTATGATCGGGAGTTCAGGCGGGCCGAAACCCTGCGAGCGCTGCTGCGCGTCCAGCAGGAAGTGACCCGCAACATCACCACCCAATCCAAAGTTTTGCTCGACAAGATTGCCTACACCGCCTGCCAGGTAACCGGGGCCGACTGCGCCGTGATTTATCCCTACCTGGCCGAAACAAACAAGTATGACCTGGCTAACCTGGCCGCCTTTGGCCTTTACGGCGAGTTGACCCACCAGGATAAACAGCGTTTGGCTCAGGGCGGCGGGGTATCATCGCTGGTGCTGCGCGAGGGGCGGATTATCATCTTCGATGCGGCCCAGGATGACCCGCGCCTGCTACAGCACAGTTTTATCCAGCGGGAGCGGATTGAAGCCTTTGTAGGGGTTCGGTTGGAAGCGACCACGCCGGTGGGGATTCTGTTTGTCAGCTATCGCCGCCCGCACGCATGGGCCGAGGATGAACTGGCCTTGATAGATTTATTTGCCAGCCAGGCGGCGGTCGCTATTTTTAATGCCCGGCTGTTTGGCCGGACCAATGAAAAACTGGCCCGCAAAGTAACTGAACTGCACACCGTCGGTGAAATCAACCGGCACATCACGGCCACACTCGATCTGGACGAAATGCTGCCGCTGATTTTGAACAAGGCGATGGAGCTGGTCAATGTGTCCAACGGCATGTTGCAGTTGGTTGATGAAGCGACGGGTGAATTGGTCATCAAGCTGTGTCACGGACCGCTGCTCATCCCCCAGGAACGGACCCGGCTGAAATTGGGCCAAGGCGTCACCGGCAAAGCGGCTCTGGAAAAACGCTCGCTGATTGTGCCCGATGTGACCCAATCGCCCTGGCGCGAGATTTACCGGGAGTTCCGGCCCAATGTCCGCTCGGAGTTGGCCGTGCCGCTGCTCACTGGCCAGCAGTGTTTGGGCGTGCTCAATTTTGAACATACCCAACCCGGCTATTTTAACGAAGATCAGGGTGAAATCATCGAAGCCCTGGCCAACCAGGCCGCCATTGCCATTCAGAATGCCCAGCGTTACAACGAACTGGCCCAGACCAAGGGCAATCTGGACGCCGCCGAAGCCGTAGCCTGGATTGGTCTGTTCGGGTCGAGTTGGGCGCACAGTGTGACCCAGAAAACGGCGGCTGCGCGCAACTATCTGGCGGTGCTGGCCGACCATCTGCCGCCCAACGAGGACGCTCAAAATCTGTTGGGGCGGGTTGAGGATGTCTTGCGGGCCATTCAGGAAATTAATCCCATCACCCAACCCCTGCCCGACAAACCGCGCATGACCACCAAGCTTGATTTGGACAGCGCTTTGCAGGAGCAAATTCCGCGCTGGTGCCGCACGTCGCCCCAGGTGAAGCTGGCCCTCGATCTGCGCTGCCACGGCCTACGCACCCACATTGATAAAGAGTGGCTGGACGTGGCCATGGAAAAACTCATTAACAATGCCCTCAAAGCCATGCCCACCGGCGGGCAATTAAAAATAAGTTCCAGACCGCGTCGGAGCGGAATTGAGGTTCAAATTATAGACACCGGAACCGGCCTGCCCGATGAAGTCCAGCCCTATTTTCTGGAAAAACAGGTTCCCCAGAAATTTACCAGCGGCAGCGGCATCGGGGTGCTGATTGCTAAAATTATTTTCCGGGCGTTTGGGGGCAGCTTGAAGTTGTTATGGAGTGGACGCCAGCGTGGGACCGCTCTGGAAATTACCCTGCCGGCCTCACCGACCACGGGCACTCACCCTATTGTAAAATCATCTTTTGTGGAGACAGACCTATGATACCTGCTCGACCTCGCCGTGTTTTGGTAGTGGACAATGATACCGATTTTAGGGATTCCGTGGTATTGCTTTTACAGGCGAGGGGTTACACCGTTTTTGCCACCGGCAACCGCTTTGAAGCCATGGCTCTGGCCAGCCGCGAGCGAGTCCATATCGCCGTTCTGGACGTGCGCATGGAGAACGACCCGGATCGGGATGATACCAGCGGTTTAACCCTGGCCCGCCAGCTCGACCCGGTGATTGTCAAAATTGTTGTGACCGCCTACCCCAGTGTGCCGGTGGTACGCGGCAGCCATGATGTCGCCTTTAAATTTGTGGGCAAAGATGAACTGCCGGGCGGACTGCTTGACGCGCTGACTCAGACCTATGCCTCGGAAGTCAAGATAAATTTTGATCTTTCGATCCGCTGGGAAGGGATTCAGGCGGAGGAAGTGGCCCACCATATTGAATTAAGCGAGAAACCCGCGCCTGGTATCATGCAAGCCGAAATCGAGGAGATCCTGTGCAAGCTGTTTTACGACGCCGATGAAATTGTTATCACGCCGCTCATTCCGGCCAACCGGGTTCACTCGTCTTCATCGTCGCCCAGCGGAGCGGTAGTGTTAAAAGTCCAGCCCCGCGAGCGCGGCGGGCGAGCCGCGCCGGTCGTGGTCAAATTGGCCAGCCGCGAGATGATCGAGGTTGAAGACAGAAATTATGACCAGTATGTTGAAGGCTACCTGGATGGCTACCGCCACACCCTGCTGAAAGAAAGAGCCAGAACGCATTTGCTGGGCGGCATCATTTACAGCCTGGTCGGCACCCCGCTGGAAGAGTGCGTAGATTTTGGCACGTTTTACCTTAATCAAACCGCCAGCGAAATCGTCCACGCCCTGGACGACCTTTTTAGCAAGACCTGCCGCCACTGGTACGAAAACCGCGAAACCAAACAGGCGTATGACTTGGTCGAGTTGTACGCCCAGCCGCTCAAACTTTCGGTGGCCCGGCTTGAAAACGCTCTGCACGGCGCGGGACTGGATGCCTGGGCCGGGGATACTCATCCGCTGGTGCCCGAACTCAAGCGGCCTATTCCCAACCCGGTCGAGTGGTTTCGCCAGCATCGCAAATTGATTACCGAGGTAGCGCTGGCCCCTACTCACGGCGACCTGCACAGCCAAAACATTCTGCTCGACCCCGGCCACAAAGCCTGGCTGATAGACTTTTATCGCAGCGGGCCGGGCCATTTCTTCCGCGACTTAATCGAACTGGAGACCGATATAAAATTTGTCCTGCTCGATGTGGCCGATTTGCCCAATCTGCAAGTGTTTGAACACGCACTCTTGAGCACCCGCCGCTTCGACGACATGCCCACCCTGCCGACCTTTCGGAATGGGGATTTAAGAAAAGCGTTTGAGGTGATTCAGGGGCTGCGCCATATTGCCGGCCGGCTGGCCGGGGGGCGGCGCACCGAAATGCGGGATTATTACCAGGGGCTTCTGCTGCAATCGCTGGCCATGATTTGCCTGCGGCACGTGGCCGTTCCCAAAAAGCGCCATGCCTATCTGGCCGCTTCGATGCTGTGCCAGCGGTTGGATAGTTGGTAATGAGAGATTGGAGATTCGGCTTAATAATCTCCACTCTCCAAATCAGCGGCGGCGAAAGGGCCAGCGGCGCTGGCGGAGTTTGCGCAGGTTTTCCAGCCGCTCGGCGATAACGTTGCGCCGGGGGCCGCGCGGCAGCGGTTCGATGGGGCGAAAGGTGCGATAAACGCTAACCGCAATATAAAGCACGGCATAAAAGATCGAAAGGATAACCAGGGCAGAGTTGGTTTCGGGATACATCCATAACAACGCGGCCGTGGCTGCCCCCCACAACAGAGTTGCCACCAACATGGCCTGGCGCAGCCAGCGATTGTGGGTCAGATAATCCAGCCGTGACGGGTAAACATATTTGATCGGCACAAAAACCAGCACCACCAGCACCAGCACAATGGTCAAGTTGGTCCAGGGTGGGGTTTGCCAGAAAAAAAGATAAAAAACAATGATATTCCAATAACTGGGAAAACCCTTAAAGAAGTGGTCGTCGGTTTTGGCTTCGGGCTGGGTAAACTGGTAAGCGGAGGCCAGCATAATGGCGCTGGTCCCAATGATATCCCAGATAGGCGGCAGCATCCCGCTGACCAACAAAAAGAAAGCAGGGGCGGTGACATAATTGACGTAATCGAGAATGTTGTCCAGCAGCGCGCCATCCACCCTGGGCGCCGCTACTTTAGTTTGAGCACGCCGGGCCAGCACCCCATCCACCGAATCAACCAGAATGGCCGCGCCCATAAACCAAAACGCCAGCACATACTGTTCCAGATAAATAGCATAGAAAGTTAACAGGCCAAAAACGCCGCCGCTGGCGGTAAACAAGTGAACTGACCATGCAGCCACGCGCCGTCGCCGGCTGATATGAAAAATCGGCTCGTCCGCCATATCAAAATTGGCTTTCTGCGGTTGTTTTCCTCATAACTGCCTGACCGGAGGATAACACACCCTCTTTTATAGCATAAAGTAGGGGCATGGGCAAACAATGGTGAGACAGCCTAAAAAACGGGGCGGGTGTTGAACCCGCCCCGGCTGTTAACCAAAATTTTGCCTACTCCTCCTCTTCTTCTTCCTCTTCGTGCCACAGGGTTTGGTGCGGGCAGGTTAGCCCGCGGGCTGAATTGAGGTGGATAGCCAGGGTTTCCAGGGTTTCCGGCTCCTCTTCGTCGTCACTTTCGGGATAGCCAAATTCAATAATCAACTCATCATTTTCATCATCCCACTCCAGGGCAATAATGGTTAACCCATTGATGCTGTCGAGGAGGGCGCTTTGATCTTTCACGTGGAGCGAGTCACCGCAATCCGGGCATAAGAGGGGCAAGGTATGGCCGTTTTGAAACACCAGGGTCAAAACCGGATCGGTCAGCAAATCAGTCACCGGCGCATTTTCGAGATGGGCATACAGATATTCGCCCACACAAACAAATTCGCCGTCCATCAGAATCATGGGCAGGTCGTCGTGCGAACAAAAAACCAGGCCCTCCATCGGGTTGTGCCAGGGCGAAGGCGGCTCGCTGAAGTCGGTCATATCATTAGCCGGGGTAAACTCTTCTTCCATATCATCAGGCCAGGGGCCATCGTAATCATGAGGAATTGCTTCATCCGGGACCGCATCCACCATGCTGACCCGCAGCATATACAACAGGTTAACCAAAAATTGTTCCGCTCCATCCTCTTCAATCAATTTAACTGCGGCCCGAACCCAGGCCTCATCGGAGACAACTCGATTATACGGGGGCACCCCTACATAAACCGGATTGCTAAGCATCCCCCGCGCCGCAGCCTCATTCATCTCTTCAGGGTTGACCACGTATCTGACCGTTCGACGGGGCAACGGCGGCAAGTTAGATCTATCTTTCATGGGTTAATCTCCTCAACCAGACAAAAAATTTTTCGCCTTGCTTTTTTAGCTTAGCCCTAGTATTATAATCTAACATAGAGCTTGTGTCTACAAATTTCTTAAACTTAGCCAAATTCAAGACCTCACCCGGATAATACAAACCAGAAGTATGGCTGGAAATTTCTGTCAAAAAGGATTATAATAGCACCCAGCGGTGTGCGATGTTCCGCCGCATTTTTTATACCATTAGCCATAGGGAGGCGACAAACGTTGCCTGAAAATACAGAAAACCCAACCATCTCAAAACCGGTGCTTTTCTTTCGCTACGCCGGGCTGACCAACACAGGCATGATTCGTGAGCATAACGAAGATGCCTACAAATTGCCCATGGAGGCCGACGCCGGGACGCTGGCCAGCAAAGGTTATCTGTATGTTTTGGCCGATGGCATGGGGGGGCACCAGAAGGGGGAGGTGGCTTCAGCCGTCACCATTGAAACGGTCAACTCGGAGTATTACACCGCCGTCACTCCGCTGGAAGGACAGGACCCGGTCGAGGCCATCAGCGATGCCCTGAGCACTGCCATCGAAAGGCCAACAGCCAGGTTTTAAACGCCACGGAAGGCGGCGGGACCACCGTGGTTGCGGCCGTTCTGTATGAGGACTCCCTGGTGGCGATGAACGTGGGCGACTCGCGGGCCTACCTGCTGCGTGATAATCAACTGCACCAGTTGAGCAAAGATCATTCGCTGGTGCGCCGCCTGGTAGAGATGGGCAAAATCAGCGAAGAAGAAGCGCTGACCCACCCCCGCCGCAATGTGCTCTATCAAGCCCTGGGCCAGGGCAGCGATGTGGAAATCCATATCTCCAGTGAAACCGTCCAGGCCGGCGATGTGGTGATTCTGTGCAGCGACGGCTTATGGGGCGAAGTGACCGAACCAGAGATAAAACAGGTGCTTCAGCAGGCTCCCTCGCCCCTGGAAGCGGCCCGGCAGTTGATTGATAAAGCCAATGCTTCGGGCGGCGCAGATAACATTACCGCCATCATTATTCACGTTTTTAATCACAAACCCGCCCCCAGCAACCCCAACCTCGACGAAACTCACCCCTCTCTGCCGGCGGTTCGTTAAGAACTCATCCGAAAACTAGCAGGGCTGGCTTCCACACCCGACCAACGGCGGCGTGGAAGCCGCTGCTGTGTTTTCGGTATAGGCTTTAAGCCAGAACCATCTCATGCCCCTCCGCCGCCGATTGATAGACCGCCTCGATTATCTGCATAATCGTTAGCCCTTGCTCCACCGAAGCAGTCGGTGGGATATCCTCTTTGATACACCTGACAAACTCGGCAATGGCATATTCATGATCAGAACGGGATAACTTCACAGCGGGACGGGTTACACTGGGCTTCCCGGCGACCTCGGTATAGAGGGCCAGCGTGTTTTCGGTAGCATAATTAGCCACGTGAAGTTCCAGCGTTCCGGCTGTACCCATCAGGGTAATAAAGAAGTCATCCATCCCCGGCCGGGCATGCGAAGCCCAACTGGTTTCCAAATTCAGGGTGACATCCCCGGCCAGGCGAATGTAGGCCGTGGCCGAATCTTCCACGGTGTATGATACAGGCGTCGCCGGAGCCTGCCAGGTTTTGGCCCTGTGTGGGCCAAAGTTGGCCTGAATCGCCCCGGTTACGGTCAGGGGAGCAGGATAATCCAGCAGCCACATAACCGCATCCAGCATGTGAACCCCCAAATCAATCAATGGGCCGCCCCCGGCCATCGTTTTTATCCAGAAACCAGCCCCCCCAGCCGGGAATACCGGTTTCGCGCACCCAGCCGGCCTTTACATGATAGACCCGCCCCAGCAGTCCCTCTCTTAAAACCTGCTTCATCCACTGCACATCCAGCCGGTAGCGCCGGTTGAAACAGATCATAAATTTGCCGCGGGCCTGGGCCACGGCTGTGGCAATTTTTTGGCTGGAGGCCAGGTTTTCGGCCAGCGGCTTCTCGCACAAGACATGCAGGCCGGCTTCCAGGGCCGCAATCGAAACGGGGGCGTGTAAACTGTTGGGCAGGCATACACTCACCGCCTCAATTTCGCCCGAAGCAAACAGCTCATTGTAATCGGTAAAGTAGCGGGGCACGTTATAGTTGGTCCCAATTTCGTTCAGACGCGCTTCGTTCACATCACATAAGGCCACCACTTCCACCTCATCGGGCAAAGTCCGGTATCCGGCCAGATGAAACCGGCCAATACCCGCGCCAACAACCCCCACTTTTAGCAAAGAATTACTCATAAATTAATCACACCTTCAAAACCTAAAAGATAATTTGACAAATAATTCTGGTATGATATACCTTCTATTACTTAAATGGCAAAACTAAGGAACGCTGAAGAGGTAAAATAATAAGACCCATTATTGAGTTCCTTCAACAACTCCCTTTGCTGGTGAAATATATCCTGAGTTTTGCTTAGTACTTTTGGGGGGACAGGTTATATTGACCCAAGCCACCAAACCTGTTATACTTTTTATGTGAAACAAGCTATTACACTTTCGAATTGGGAGGTTCGAAAAATGGGACAACTAAAAGATCTAACGCTCCAAATGGCACGCGCCGTTGTCAATAACTCCGACCAGGTCAAGGTTGAAGAGGTTGAAGGTGCTTCTATGATTGTCCTTGAACTCAGCGTTGATCCCGATGATATGGGTCGAATCATCGGGAAAGAAGGCCGAGTAGCCAACGCCATGCGCACCCTGTTGCGCACCAGCGCCGCTAAGGATGGTAAAAGAGTCAACCTGGAAATTGTCTAAAAGCTGACGTGTCCAAACCCTATAAGAAATCCCCTCGAATTCGAGGGGATTTTTTCTTTAGCCCAAATATTTGCTCAAATCCACGCCGGCATAATTTACCCGCTCGCCATACTCACGGCGCTCCCGCTTGTAGGTGGCGTCAATCCCGATCTTGGTGTGGACGCCGCGGCTGTCCGCCGTTGGGTCCATTTCGTGGCCCTGAGCGTGGGGCACGGTAAAAATATCCTGGCTCCAATCCACCCGATTGGTCAGCGCCCACAGCACATCCGCCGGATCATAAATGTTCACGTCCGGGTCTACCACAATCACCTGCTTGATGTTGATGTGGGCGGTCATCGCCGCCAGGGCCACATTTTTGGGCTGGCCGGGGTTGTTCTTGTTAAGCTGCACAATGGCCGAAAAGCCGTTGCTGTAGGGCGGAATATGCACCGCCACATCTTTGCTGATATGGCGCAAAAAGCGCAGTAATAACGGCTCTCGCGGCAGCACGTTGCCGATGTAAATATGCTCGTACCAGCCGGGAATAATGGTCTGGAAAATGGGTTGGTCGCGCCAGCAGATGGCGCTGACCACAAAGGTGGGACTCTCCCAGATTTTCGCCGTAATAACCGTGAAATTCAGCCAGCGGCCCCTCGCCTTTTTTCTCAAAGGGGTGAACGTGACCTTCGATGACAATTTCGGCCTCCGCCGGAATGTCCACCTCCACCGTCACCCCCCGGCTGACCGGCACGCCGGCCCCGCGAATGGCCCCGGCAATGGTCAGCTCATCCTCCTCGGTGCGGACGCCCGCGCCGATCATAATCGCCGGGTCCAGCCCGATGGCAATGGCGATGGGGAACGGCGCGACCGGGTCGGGCCGGCTTTCCATAAAGGCGCGGACGTGCCGCCACTCGTTGACATTAAAACCGAAGCTGGTCGGCCGGTGCAGAGCATGCGGTTGTAGGAAAGATTGCCCCGCCCCGAAACCGGGTCCCGGCTGACAATCACCCCGCCGGTGATAAACGGCCCGCCGTCGCCCCGCGAATGGGTCGGAATGGGCAGCGTCCGCGCGTCCACGCTGGCCCCGGTTTGAACGTTGGCCTGCCAGGGCGCGTCCGCCACCCGCACCGGCGCAATGCCGTTCTTCGGATCGAGCGCCCGGCCCATCACGTCGGTCACTTCTTTTTCACTGCATCCCAGGGCCAGCGCCGCCCGCTTCTGGTTGGCCACCCCGCCGGCAAAAATCGGCCACAGGCTGCCGGTCACATTTTCAAATAACGGTGCGCCACCCCCGCTGCGTTCCAGCGTCGCGGCCACATCAGCCAGTTCGTGGGTCAGGCTGACCGGCTGCTTGATCCGCACAAGCTGGCCGGCGGCTTCCAGGATTTCGATGAATGAGCGCAGGTTGTGGATAGTGGTCATAATAGATCAGGCATAGGCCGCAATGGGCATTTGAATGTAATCATCGGGTTGCTCACTATTTTGCTGAATGGCGAAGAAACGCCGTTCAATCTCCTTGAGAACAGGCGCATCAAAGTAGATCATACCGCAGTTGAGGCAGACTTCAACCGGCGTATTGGGCACGAGCAGATACTTTCCCTGATGGCTGTAAAGATAATCAATCCGTCGTTCCCCATATTCGTCACTGCCACAAAAGTTACATTTAATTTTCCGCATCGCTTTCTTCTTCTATTATTGTACCCGCTAATAGCGCTTCTTCAACTTGGGCCAGGGTCAATTCATCGGCCTTGCGCTCAATATCGGCGTGGAGACTGTAGCCATATTGGTTGCTATGGATGCGCGTTTTAATATCTTCTATATCCATTTCACCGCCAAGTATGGTATAATATAGCCAATCATTATTCCCGGCAAGGAGCAACTATGTCCGAGGTCATTACAGCAGTTTATGAAAAAGGAGTTCTGCGCCCACTGCGCCCGCTCAATTTACGCGAACAACAGACGGTGTATCTTCAGGTGGTGCCTGAAAAAATGGTTGATGAGGAGGAAGGGATGACTGCCGAGCCTGAATTGAAGCTACGGGTATTGGCAGCATTAGCGGCAACAGGACTTGTCACTTTACCTAAAGCCACGATGACGGTTCGTGCCCGGCATACCCCCATCGAAGCAGAGGGTCAACCAGCCAGTGAAATAATTATTGAGGAACGGCGTGGGAAATTATGAGTCCGGCCAGCAGAACGACCACTGCCTATTTTGATAGCAGCGCATTGGTCAAACGTTATTTTACGGAGTCTGGTACAGTCTGGGTTCAAACCTGGTGTGATGATCCAAACCGAACCATTACTATTGCCGAAGTAGGTTTGGTGGAGATAGCCGCCGCTTTTGCCGGCAAATTACGAGGCGGGTTCATCGCCCCAACAGCCTACAAAAACGCTCGCGCCGATTTGACGGCTGATGCTCAAAACGAATATGTCCTGGTCACAGTTGACCGGCTGATTGTGGATGAGGCTATCGAGCTAACCTCGCGGTACCGTCTGCGCGGATACGACGCCATCCATTTGGCCTGTGCTTTACGCCTTAACCAGACCTTGATGACTCATCAATTGCCATCTATTATCTTCATTTCTGCTGATACAGACCTTCTGGCAGCAGTCACAGCCGAAGGTCTCGCCACCGATAACCCCAACCATCACCCCTGACCTCACCGATGACGCTGAGTCCGCCGAGGGCCGATTTTTAGGCCAAAAATTGCCCAGGGACGCACCCAGGGGCCGGGGCGGTTGTTATATGCCCGAGTTGGCCCCGCTGGCGGGCCCAACTGCGGCCAGGAATCAGCCGCGCTTCCTCTCCCAACCTCGACCGCGAAGCCTTTGTCTGCCTTCAGGCCAGACTCCCACCGCGCGGTATTTCCGGCGGGCCTGACGGCCCGAGAGAGGAATGGGCCGCCCCCCACCACCCGCAAACCGTTGTTCCTGTTCCTGTTGTTCCAGTTGTTCCTGTTGTTGCGGGCGGCGCACCGCGACCACGACGCTTCATTGCGGGCGACATGTCCGGCTGTCCCTACCCCAATGGGGTGCAGCCAGTATACCCCGCCTGACCCCAGGCCACAAATACGCCCCGGCGAGCGTCGTAGGGGCGAGGCCACTCGAAGCGCGTTCTGGATGCTTCGAGACCTCAATCGAGTGGCCTCGCCCCTACCCAACCCCAAAATTCCCGCCGTTGTGGCGGACCAGAGGGGGCTTCC
>JAAUSP010000098.1 GCA_012032575.1 Anaerolineales bacterium
GCCGGTAGAGACGGTGCCGCACGAGTCGGCACAAGGATGAGCAGCCAGATTGTACACTTCGTCGGGCTGGTGCTCGCGCAAATGTCAATCAGCGACATCTGGTCAAGCAAATCACCCTGGCACCAAAGTTCGTCCTACGGGCTTCTGGCTTCTGTAGAGGCAATCCGGTCAAAATTGACCGTACTGCTGCGCCGGACCATGCCAATGACCCGGTAATCCTTTTCCAATAAAAATTCAGCCAGGTATGAACCATCCTGGCCGGTGATCCCTGTAATCAGGGCCGTTTTTGCGTCATTGAAAGTTCTCCTAAAGACAAGTAGCCCTCACCCCCAACCCCTCTCCCGTCGGTAGAGGGGAGTCGCGCCAGCGACGGGGTGAGGGTTTTTGCACCGTTGCTGACGTGTCAGGCTGCGACCTGCTACTTTGCTACCCTGCTACCCTGTTTTTTACATCTTCGCGCCAGTAAGCAAGTACCTGGCGTAAACTATCTTCAAATTTGCAGGTGGGGGTCCAGCCGGTTTTTGTCCGTAATTTACTGTTATCGGCATAAATTACCGGCACATCCGAGGGACGCATGCGGGCCGGGTCTGGCTCAACCTTGATATCAGCAGTCGTATAACTCAATAGAATATCCAGCAGTGATTGAATTGAATGAGCCTCGCCGGTGCCGACGTTGTATGCTTCGCCGGGGGTGCCGTGCTGCACCAGCAAGGCATAGGCCCGCATCACATCGCGCACATCGGTAAAATCCCGTTTGGCTTCCAAATTGCCCACGTGCAGCACCGGCTCGATGATTAGCCCGGCTTCAATCTCGGCAATCTGTTTGGCAAAAGACGCGGCCACAAAAACCGGGCTTTGGCGGGGGCCAATATGATTGAAAGCCCGCACCCGCAGCACATCTACCCCGTGACTTAAAAAATATTGCAGCCCCAAAATATCCTGGGCCACTTTACTGACCCCATAGGGATTGTTAGGACGCAGGGGAGTATCTTCATTTACCGGCAGCTCATCCGGCCGGACGCGCCCATACACCTCATTTGAGGCCACAATCAGCAGCCGGGCCTGAGATTTTTGCTTGACCATCGCCTCCAGAATGTTAAGCTGGGGGCGAATATTGTTTCCAGGGTCATCCACGGATCGGCCCAGGCCAGTGGGACAAACGCCTGACCGGCCAGATGATAAATGGCATCGGGCTGAGTTTCTCTGAGTAATGTATCTACGGCCAGGGGGTCGCGCATATCAATAATCGCCGGCTTGATTTCCTGGCTCAAATGGCTAAGCCCCTGACCGGCGTCGCGAGCCATTCCGAATACCTCATCGCCCCGATCCAACAAGGTTTGTGCCAGATGCCCGCCGGCAAAACCGGTAATACCTGTAATCAGTGCTCGCACCAGAAACTCCTTCCAAAAAAAAAGGGCGTCGAGCCATTTTTGCTCACCCCACCCCAGGCAAACCCATTATAGCCCTTATTTTGGGCATGAGCAATAGAACCAACCTTAAAAATCCACCAGCGGACTAGACAGGTGGGAGAAAGTGGGTTATAATGTGGGGAGTTATGGGTCAAAGTGGGGTAAAGTGGGGCACAGAACATCTGTTCTGGCCTCAAAATGGGGGAAAATGCCCCACACTCCCTAAAAAAGGTTCTGCCACATGTTTCTGGGCGAATTTAGCCATACCATTGACGATAAAGGCCGCCTGACCATCCCGGCCAAGTTCCGCGATGAACTTGAGGGCGGTGTCGTCGTTACCCGTGGGCTGGATGGCTGTTTATGGGCTTATGGCCGGCCAGAATGGGATGCGTTGGCGGATAAAATTGCCCAATTACCCTCCACCAACCCGGCAGCCCGAAACTTTGCCCGTTTTATGTTTTCCATCGCTTCTGACTCGATCCCTGACCGCCAGGGCCGAATATTACTACCCCAAAAACTGCGTGATTATGCTGAAATTCAGGATGAAACAGTCATCATCGGCGTTAAAAATAAACTGGAAATCTGGAGTCCGGTCAAGTGGGAAGAAGTTGTCACCAAGGTCGAAGCGGCCACTGAAGACATGGCGGCCCAATTGCAGGACTTGGGAATATAGATAACCGGGTAGCAAAGTAGCAGGTAGCAGGGGTAGCATCACACCTATCAATTTGCAGCCTGTAGCTGCAACCTGCAACTTGTAATATGCACCAATCTGTTCTTTTAGCAGAAGTTATAACCGCCCTGCAGCCTCATTCCGGCGGCATCTACATGGATGGTACGGTTGGGGCGGGCGGGCACACCGCTGCTTTACTGGCAGCTTCGGCTCCTGATGGTCAGGTATTTGGTTTTGATCGAGATCAGAGCGCGTTGGATTTAGCTAAGCGCCAATTAGCGCAATTTGGTCAACGGGTTCACCTCTTTCATGCCAATTTTGACCGGCTGGCTCAGACCGCCAGGGCGCACAATTTGCCTCCGGCTGACGGGATTCTGCTTGATTTGGGCGTTTCGTCCATGCAGTTCGACCAGCCGGAACGCGGGTTTTCGTTTCAGGCCGAAGGTCCGCTGGATATGCGGATGGACGCTTCGGCGGGGCCAACCGCCGCCGAGCTGGTCAACAGCCTGCCGGAAGAAGAACTGGCTAATCTGATTTACCGGTACGGTGAGGAGCGGCACAGCCGGCGAATTGCGCGGGCCATTGTCAAAGCGCGGCCCCTCAGCAGTACGGCAGAACTGGCCCAGCTTGTGCTCAGGGCCAGCCGGTCGGAGCGAACTAAAATTCATCCGGCCACCCGCACCTTTCAAGCCTTGCGGATTGCAGTTAACGATGAACTGGGTGCCCTGGAACGAACACTGCCTCAAGCGCTGGCATGTCTCAACCCAGGGGGACGACTGGCGGTCATCAGCTTTCATTCGCTGGAAGATCGCATCGTCAAAAACTATTTTAGACAAGAGTCGCAAGATTGTATCTGCCCACCGGAACAGCCGGTCTGTACGTGTAGACATAAAGCGACTATAGATATTATAACCAAAAGGCCAATAACGGCTAGTCTGGTTGAAATAGATGCAAATCCACGGGCCCGCAGCGCAAAGCTGCGGGTCGTTGAATTAAAGAGGATGTAATATTATGTCAAGTAACATTCTGATTAGTCTGAGGCCAGAGAATGTCATCCGCCAGTTGCCATGGCGTGTAGATAGCAAGGCCGCTTTGGGGCTTTTGCTGCTGCTGGCCATGTTCAGCCTGGTAGGCTGGCTGTATCTGACCCAGGCGAGTGCGGTGACAGCCACCAGCTACCGGATTGACGCGCTGCGGCTGGAACTGGACCAGATCAAAAATCAGAATGCTGCCCTGACTTTGGAAATTGCCCAACTCGAAGCCCTTGACCGGGTGGAGGCTCGCGCGCGCGAATTGGGCTTTGGGCCAACCACCGATGTGCGTTATGTCCCGGTCGCTGATTACCCGATGCCGCAAGAGCCGCAGAAATCGGTGCTGGGAGCACAACCGGGACGAAATAGTTTTGATTCAACCGGGTCAAGATTCGATCAAACAACCTGGTGGACCGATACTTTGGATAATCTGGCTCGCTGGCTCGAAGGGCGGGAGTGAAGAAGTAAGAAATAAGAATTGAGAAATAAGTAGACAACTTTCTTGTGCTCTAATTTCTTAGCTCTAAATTTTAATTTTTATGAAAACATCCGAGCGCTCTAACTACAGAATAATTACGGTGATGGCGGTAATGTCGGCGGCGGGGCTGGTGCTGGTGGGCCAATTGATCCGCTGGCAGGTGATTGAGCATCATCGGTTTGTCCAATTGGCCGAGGCTGAACACCAGAATGAGCTGGTTATCCCGCCTCATCGGGGCGAAATCCATGATCGGAACGGGCATATTCTGGCGGCGGATGTGATTCAATATGATATTTCGGCCAGCCCCAAGATTATCAGCGATCCGTACGCCACCGCCGACCGGCTCTATCGGCTGTTGAATGTACCGCGTGAGGACCTGTTGAAAAGCCTGACCAACGATAGTGCCTGGGTGCCTTTAGCCAAAGGCGCGCCTCAGGAGGCGGGCGAAACGATTATCGAATGGGATATTGTCGGCCTAAAGGTTGAGCCGCGAACCAAGCGGGTCTACCCCGAAGGGGACTCGGCGGCGCACTTGTTGGGTTTTGTCAATAATAACGGCAATGGTTTTTATGGCGTGGAAGGGTTCTACGACGACATGTTGCGCGGTACCGCCGGCCTGCAAACCGGCGAGCGAAGCCCCTTTGGCGAGATTATTCCCCTGGGCGTGAGCCATTACGTGCCGCCGGTCAGCGGCGCGACCCTGTACCTGACCGTAGACCGCAGCGTGCAGCATTTGATCGAGCGTGAATTGAAATCAGCGGTCAAACAATACGGGGCGCAGAGCGGGTCGGTGGTGGTGTTGGAGCCAAAAACCGGCGCGATTCTGGGTATGGCCAGCTATCCCACCTACGATCCCAATAATTATGGGGCTAGCGACGAAGACCTTTACTTTGATCCGGTGGTCAGCCGCCAGTACGAGCCGGGTTCGGTTTTTAAGGTGGTCACAATGGCCGCCGGGCTGGATGCCGGGGCGATTGGGCCGATGGGGACCATTTACGACGGCGGCTCGATTGAAGTCGGCGGGCGGGTTATTTACAACTGGGACCGTCAGGCCCACGAAACGGTGGATATGACCGATGTGCTGGCCAAAAGTTTGAATGTCGGCATTGCCCAAATAGCGGTGGCGTTGGGTAAAGACCGGCTCTATACCTATGTCAAGCGGTTTGGCTTTGGCCTCTTGACCGAAGCTGATCTGAGCAGCGAGGGTCCGGGAACGCTCAAAACGCCCAAGGATGCGGATTGGCACGAAAGCGACCTGGGGACTAACTCATTTGGGCAAGGCATCGCTGTTACCCCGCTGCAAATTGCCCTGGCTGTGGGTGCGGTTGCCAACAATGGCCTGCTGATGAAACCTCACATCGTCAGCCGCATTGTGGACAGCGAGCGTGAAATCGAGGTCAAGCCGGTAGTCGTGCGGCGAGCCGTGTCGGAGGAAACAGCCAAAACTTTGACCGGCATGCTGGTTGAAGCGCTGGAGCGAGCCAATTCCGAGGCGATGGTTCCCGGCTATGATGTAGCCGGCAAAACCGGCACCGCCGAAATTCCGGTTCCCGGCGGTTATCACCCCACCCTGACCCTGGCTTCTTTTGCCGGTTACCTGCCGGCGCACGACCCACAGGTGTTGGTGCTGGTGATTATTGACCGCCCCGCCACCTCGCGCTGGGGCAATACCACCGCCGCGCCGACATTCAAACGGATTGCCGAACAGTTGGTGGTTCTGTTGAATATTCCGCCGGATTATGCGACTGAGGAAGTTGCCAGCACGGAGTAGGGAGTAAGTAGTAGGTAGTAGGTAGTAGGTAGTAGGGGATTAATTGATGGGGTTAACATTGGCCGAGGTGGTTGAGGGCCTGACTGGAAATCGAATAGATGCGCCGCAGCCGATTGAAAAAGTGGTGGTTGACTCGCGCCAGGCAACGGCGGGAACGGTTTTGTGGCTTTGCCCGGCCAAAAGCACGACGGCCATGCCTTTGTGGAACAGGCATTTCAGCAGGGCGCGGTGGCCGCAATTGTCCAGCAGCCGGTGCAGGCGGCGGCGCAGGCCATCACAACGGCTGAAACTCCGGTGCAGGTGACGCCGCCGGTGTGCATTCAGGTGGAGGATAGTTTGATCGGCTTGCAGCAATTGGCCGCTTTCTGGCGCAAAAAATTTAATCCGCGGGTCATTGGGATTACCGGCAGCGTGGGCAAAAGCACCACCAAAGAGCTGGTCTGGGCGGTGCTGTCGAGCCGATTTGAAACCCTCAAAAATGAGGGCAACCTGAATAATGAAATCGGCCTGCCGCTGACTCTGCTCAATTTAAAAGCCACCCATGAGCGGGTGGTGCTGGAGATGGGCATGTACACCCTCGGCGAGATTGCGTTGCTGTGCGACATCGCTCAGCCTCAGGTGGGTGTGGTGACCAATATTGGCCCGACGCACCTGGAGCGGCTGGGCACAATGGAGCGGATTGTCCAGGCCAAAACGGAATTGGTACAGGCATTGCCGCCGGCAGACGAAGGGGGCGTGGCCCTGCTGAATTACGACGATCCCCTGGTGCTGCCGATGGCCCAGCAGACCAGCGCCCGCGTTCTCACCTATGGCTTGTCGCCGCAGGCAGATTTGTGGGCCAGCGAGGTGATGAGCGCCGGATTGGAAGGGGTCCGCTTTATTTTTAATCATCAAGGCCAGGCTATTCACGCCCGCGTGCCTCTGTTGGGGCGACACAGCGTCCATACCGCGCTGCGGGCCGCCCTGGTGGGTCTGGTGGAAGGGTTGGATTGGGCAGAGATTATTTCCGGCTTGCAAACGTTGCCCAGTTCCGCCCAACTGCGGCTGGTGGCCGTAACCGGGCCAAACGGCTCGACGATTTTGGATGATACTTATAACGCCAGCCCGGCTTCTACCATTGCCGCTCTGAACCTGCTGGAAGACTTGAACGGGGCCAGAAAAATTGCAGTGCTGGGCGATATGATGGAACTGGGCAGTTTTGAGGAAGAGGGGCATCGCAAGGTCGGCTGCCGCGCCGCCGATGTGGTAGACCTGCTGCTTGTGATCGGTGCGCGGGCCAAATGGATTGCCGCCGAAGCCCACGCCTGCGGCCTGGATCCGGCGGTGATTCTGGAAATGGACACGAATCAGGCCGCCGTTGCTTACCTGGAAGAGACGCTGCAAACCGGCGATATTGTTTTGCTAAAAGGCTCAAATTCGCAGCGTTTGGCCGAAATTGTTTCAGCTTTAACCGGAGAAGGTAAAACGTCCAACTTTGAACGTTAAACACTCATGGCTTACTCGCTAACACTGGGCACGATTGCATTTTTATTGGCGGTTATTTGGGGACGTCCGTTGATTAATTTATTGCGGCAGTTAGGAATCGGCAAAGGTATTCGGATTGAGGGGCCAAGCACCCATCAGGTCAAAACCGGCACACCCACGATGGGCGGCCTGATGATCCTGATCCCGGTTTTGGTTATCACTGGCGTGCTCAATGTGGCCAATGTGCTGGGGTACAACCTCATCGGGCGGTCTATCCTGGTGCCGATGGGGGTGCTTATTGCTTTTGGGGTATTAGGCGCAGTGGACGATTTAATCGGGGTCAAAGTTATTACCACCGGCTTGCTGGCACGCAATAAATTGATCTGGCAGCTCATTTTTGCCCTGGTTACGGCGCTTTTTTTACATTACGCTCTGGATTTGCGCAGCATTGCCGTTCCGGGTATCGCCCAGAGAATTGATATTGGCTGGTTATACGTTCCGGTGGCGATGTTCATTATTGTCGGGACCTCCAACGCGGTCAATTTAACGGACGGCCTGGATGGGCTGGCCGGCAGTATTGCCGCGGTTGCGTTTACGGCGTATGGCGTGATTGCCTTTTTGCAGGGGCAAATCTGGCTGGTGGCATTTATCTTTACGGTGGTCGGGGCGCTGCTGGCTTTTCTGTGGTACAACGCCCACCCGGCCGAGTTGTTTATGGGCGATACCGGTTCGCTGGCAATCGGCGCGACCCTGGCCGTGGTGGCTCTGATGACGGGGCAGTGGTTGTTATTACCGGTCGTCGGGTTTGTTTTTATGGCTGAAGCCATTTCGGTGATTTTGCAGGTGGGTTACTTTAAGCTGACCAAAGGCAAACGGCTGTTTAAAATGAGTCCGCTGCATCATCACTTTGAACTGTTGGGCTGGTCGGAAACGCACGTCACCCAGCGTTTCTGGCTCATCGGGATTTTGTCGGCCATGCTGGGCATTGCCCTCGCGCTAATCTAAGGCGGAAGGATGAAGGATGAAGCCGGAAAATAAAACCTTTCATCCTTCAGCCCTCAGCCTTCATCCTTAAGTTGAGACCGCCTTATCCGGCGCTCATATAAAAAGTTGGCATTTAGTAGTTGAAGGAGGATTCAGTAAAAATGGAACACCCGCAAGCGCAAACACGAACCTTAGGCCGTAATCATCGGTACAAAACCCCACGAGTTTACCCGGAATTGGTTAAAACTCCGACCATGGCCGAGCGAGAAGCGACCTATCAGCGGCTCTCAAACTGGTGGCACGCATTGATGAGGACTTGACTCGTGGGATTCGTCACTATCGCAACAAAACCGGAATGCTGCTGACCACGCTCGATGAAGTGGTGCGCGCTATTCTGGATAACGATCTGCTGCTGCCGGAAGAGCAGGGCCACGACCTGCTCTGGCTGCCGGCTCAAGAGTTGGCGGCTTAATTCAAACCGTTGAACGTTTGAACGTTAAACGTTAAATAAATTTATGGCAGACATCAGCACACTCGCCGGGTTGCGTGTGGTGATCGTTGGCCTGGGGCAAGAAGGAACAGCGCTGGCAGCCTATCTGACCAGGCATGGCTTTCGGGTCACGGTCACCGACGCCCAACCCGCAGAAAAATTGGGGTCAATTCCCGCCACGCTGGCCGCGGCGGGAGCGTCACTGGTGTTGGGGGAGCACCCGTTGTCTCTCCTGGACGAGGTTGATTTGATTTTGGTCAGCCCCGGTGTGCCGCTGCAGATACCCTTTCTGGAAGCGGCTCGTTCACGCAGAATCCCTCTCAGCACCGAAAGCCGGCTGTTCTGTTATCTCTGCCCCGCGCTAATTGTGGGAATTAGCGGCTCCAGTGGTAAAACAACCACAACCACCATGCTGGGCAAAATCATGGAAGCCAGTGGCCGGACAACCTGGGTGGGGGGCAATATCGGCCGGCCGCTCATCGAGGTGGTGGACCAGATCAGCCCGGCGGATGTAGTGGTGATGGAGTTGAGCAGCTTTCAACTGGAGTATTTCCATGCCCGGATGAACCAGGGGGTAAAAACCGAGCATCCTGGCCTGGCAGCTTTGCTGGCAAGCTGGAGTCCACCCATTAGCGCCATCCTGAACATTACCCCCAATCACCTGGACCGCCATCCCTCCATGAAGCATTACGTGCGGGCCAAACGGGCGGTGATTGACTACCAGGGGCCGGAGGGCGTGATTGTCATGGGGTTGGACAATGACATGACCCGGACGATTGGCCGTCAACACCGTAACAAGGTCCGCTGGTTTAGCCTGGAGGCCCAGATGCCCAATGGGGCTTCGCTGGCCCGGAAAGATTTAGTCTTGCTTGACCAAAACAGCATGCCCCATTTTCTGGCCGCCCGGCAGGAGGTCAAGCTGCGGGGGGCGCACAATCTGAGCAATATTCTGGCGGCCTGCCTGCTGGCCAGAGAAGCCGGCGCGTCCATTGAGGATATGCGCAGCGTCATTACTACCTTTACCGGGGTGCCCCATCGCCTGGAGTTTGTGCGCGAGCGAGCAGGGGTCAATTACTTCAACGACAGCGTCTCCACCACGCCAGGACGACTCATTGCGGCCCTGCACTCCTACAATGAACCACTGGTGCTGCTGGCAGGGGGGCGGGATAAAAATTTGCCCTGGGATGACGTAACCCGCCTGATCCTGCACAAAGTCCGAACGGTTATCTTGTTTGGCGAGGCGACCGAATTGATTGCCAAAGCACTTGATAAAGCCCGCCATGAAATAACCCAGTCGCAAACTGTGGTTCAACGGGCCGCCAGCCTGGAGGAAGCAGTGAACATGGCCGCCCAGGTGGCTCAACCCGGTCAGGTGGTATTGTTATCACCCGGCTGCGCCAGCTTCGACGCCTTTCGTAGCTACGCCGAACGCGGCGAAAGGTTCAAAGAGTTAGTCCGAGGGTTATCGTGATGAAGTTGTGGCAGATTACCGGCAATGAAAACCGACGAGTCGCATAAATACGATTATCTCTTAATTATCACCATCGCGGCGCTGCTGATCATCGGCTTGATGATGATCTACAGTGCTACGTTTGCCCTGGGGTATCAGTTGTACGATCAACCCACCTATTACTTCATTCGCCAACTGTTGTGGATGGGGGTGGGGCTGCTGGTGATGATTATCTTTGCCCGGGTGGAATACCATACCTGGCGGCGCTTCTCGATCCTGCTGATGACCTTTACCCTGCTTTTGTTAGGGGCGGTGCTGCTGGTAGGGCAGGAGCGTTTTGGCGGGCAGCGCTGGCTGCTGAATGGCTCTATCCAGCCGTCGGAGTTCAGTAAATTGGCGATTATTATTTACATTGCCGATTGGCTCTCGTCTAAAGGCGAGCAAATTCGCAAGGTGAGCTACGGCCTCATCCCCTTTGCGATTTTGCTGGGCATGATTACCGGCCTGATTGTGCTTCAGCGCAGCCTGAGCACAGCCATCCTGATTGCGCTGACGGCCATCGCCATGTTCTTTATTGCCGGCGGCAATTTATGGCAGATCATCGTCAGCGGTATTTTGGGCGGGGGCACCATTGCCTTTTTGACCGCCCAATCCGCCTACCGCCTCAGCCGCGTAGCTACATTTTTGGATCCGCTCAACGCCGACCCGCTGGACAGCGGCTACCAGATTCGCCAGATTTTGATCGCGTTGGGGTCAGGCGGTTTGACCGGGCTGGGGCTGGGGGCCAGCCGCCAGAAATTTGGTTACATCCCCGCCTCGCACACCGACGGTATTTTTGCCATTTTGGGCGAAGAGTTAGGGCTGATCGGTTCGCTGGCAGTGCTGGGTTTGTTTGCCTTTCTGGCTTATCGCGGCTTTCGGGTGGCCATGCTGGCCCCGGATTCCTTTGGCCGGGTGCTGGCTTCGGGGATTACGTGCAGCCTTATTTTTCAAACCCTGGTCAATGTGGGGGTAGTCACCGCCAGTATCCCTTTTACCGGCGTCACCCTGCCCTTTATCAGTTTTGGCGGCTCGTCGCTGGTGGTGACGATGGCCAGCGCGGGGTTGCTGCTGGCCGTGTCGCGCCGGACCATGCCGGAAGACCCACAAGAGAGAGAGGAACGCCGTGAGGTTGATCATCTCCGGCGGCGGAACCGGGGGCCACGTTTATCCGGCCCTGGCCGTCGTGCCAAAGCTAAAGCAATTGCGCGCTGATCTGGAAATTTTGTGGCTTGGCAGTAAAGGCGGCATGGAACAGGCCCTGGTGGAACGGGCCGGTTTAACATTTGAAGCGATTGCGGCGTTGGGGCTGCGTGGCAAGAATCCGGTGGCGGTAGCTCAGGGAGTGGCGGCGCTGGGGCGAGGTTTTTACCAGAGCGGCCACATTATGGACCGTTTTCAGCCCGATGCCTTGTTTGTGACCGGCGGGTATGTTTGCGTGCCGGTCACGCTGGCAGCGCGGCGGGTCGGCATACCGGCGCTCATTTATCTGCCTGACATCGAGCCGGGTCTGGCGATCAAATTTCTGGCCCGCTTTGTTCAGCGGGTGGCCGTGACCGCGCCGGCAGCGCAGCAGTTTTTTAAACCCGGGCTGACCGTCGTCACCGGCTATCCGGTCCGAGATGACTTTTTTTTCTCCTTCCTTTCAAGGAGGGGGCCGGGGGGAGGTCGGCGAGGTCAAAGCCGCCGCCCGCCGCGAGTTGGGTTTGCGCGACGACCTGCCCATGCTGATGGTCTTTGGCGGCAGTCGCGGGGCGCGCAGCATTAATCAGGCAGTAGTCAACCATCTGGCCGATTTTTTGCCGCTCTGCCAGATTGTCCACGTAACCGGAACGCTGGATGAAGCCTGGGTGCTGGCTCGCCGGGCTGAGTTATCGCCGGAGCAGCAGATTCGTTACCACATCTCGGCCTACCTGCATGAGGACATGGTCACGGCCCTCCTGGCCGCCGATCTGGTCATTTCACGGGCCGGGGCCAGTGTGCTGGGCGAATTTCCGGCGGCGGGACTGCCCGCCATTTTGGTCCCGTATCCCTATGCCGGGGCGCATCAATGTTTGAACGCCGAGTACCTGGCGCGACAGGATGCGGCGGTGGTGGTTAAGGATGAGGATTTGAGCCACAAGCTCAAGGAAGTGGTTATGACGTTGTTATCCGATAAAGGAAAACTCGCAGCTATGAGCCGCGCCAGCGCTAACCTGGCTCAACCGGAAGCGGCGGCTCGTTTAGCGCAAGCAATTGTGGGGATTGGCTATGGTAGAAATTAACTGGACGGCCCTGGTCATATTGTTGATCGGCCTCTTTGCTCTAGCCGGTTATTACAAAGGCTGGTGGAAAGAAGCCATTACAACCGTTTTTCTAACCTTTCTGGTTTTGTTGTCTCAGGTACCAACCCTGGCCCAAATTTTTATCAATACGCTTAACTTTATTATCAGTCTGATTTGGCGTGCCCTGTCCGCACTAAGCCTCGATCTGGTCAGTGCGCTTGAAACTAGCTTGGGGTTGGATATAAATGGCGAGACGCCTCAACTCGACGCCGGTGATGGCCATACCTGGATTATCATTTTGATAATATTTTTGAGCCTGGCTATCTTGATTGGGCGTCATAGTTTACCGGGGTGGAGTCGCCCCACATACCCTTATGAAGGTTATGTTGCTACTCAGCAGGCTGCTATGTATGGAGTATTACTGGGAGGTATAAACGGTTGGTTGATTATTAGCCTCGTTCGAGTGTATCTGACTGGAAGCACCTTACCGGGTGGGAGCAGTGGGACCGCCTCGGCTGACAGGGTCATAGTCCAGGCAACAGATGTTCCACTGACCAGTATTGCGGATAGTTTTCTGCCCTGGCTTTTTGCCGGCCTGGCTATCCTGGTGCTTATTGCCGCCATAAACAACCGGGTTGTTTATGTGAAAGACAAAGAGGGCTATCGCAAGATAGATTATAAACCGCCGCTTGGTTACACCAAGCAAGATATAACCCTGGCGAAAGATAAGTAATGGGTCATTTCAATCTGTGTCGTAAACGTAATTTAAGGATCAGTCATCATGGTAGAAATTAATTGGACCATTATTAACTATTTCGTTATTGGTCTTTTTGTGCTGTCAGGCTTCTATAAAGGGTGGTGGAAGGAAGCAATTACGACATTTCTATTGGGAATTCTGGTATTTTTTGTGCGCCACCCTGATATTGCTGAATGGGTAATTGAGGCGGTGAATGGGGTTATCAGTACCGTATTGCAATGGCTACCGGCAGACCTGCAAAACACGATTGTTTCCATTTTGGATCTGAGGACTATCGCTGATATTCGGATAGATGCCAGCAGCGGGCAGACCTGGTTGGTTATTTTAATTTTGTTTATCGGCTTATCCATTTTGTTAACGCGCAACATGTTACCCAATCGAATCATGAAACCACCTTATACTACCTATCCGGTTACGCCGCTGGGCGCTTTTTTGGGTGGTTTGTTAGGCGGGCTAAATGGGTTTTTGATAATCAATTTGGTCAGAGAATATTTAACCGGCAGTTTCCTGCCTTTGAGTCCGGCCACGGAAATTGCATCGGTTGCGGGCCAAACAGTAGGAACCGCTTCGGCCGGGGTAGATTTTCTGGTCACTGACCTGCCCGGTTTTACCAGTTTGGATACTATGGCCGCCTGGATTGTGATTGGATTTGGCTTTTTGATTGCCTTGATAGCCTTTAAGAATGTTGGAACGCCGCCTGGCTATCAAAAATGGAAAATTCAAAAGAAAACAGAAGGTAAAAAGGTATTAATCATAACTAATCAAGGATAGTCAATTTGGTGAAAGCCAAGTCGTTACTTCCTTGACCGGGGTGTTGCAGGTGAAACACAATGCAAATTGATTGGATAATGTTAAGCAACGTCGTCATTGTTATCTTTGCCGTCATCGGTTTTTTTAGAGGCTGGTGGAAAGAAGCCATCACGCTGTTTTTGCTGGCCTTATTGGTTTCGTTACTCCAGTACCCGGAGTCGGCCCAGCAAATTGTTGATTGGATCAACAGCGGTATTACTACCATCTGGCCTTATTTAGCCAGCCTTTTCAGTTTTATTGATACTACCACCGTTTTTCAGTTTGATGCCGGTCGCGCCAGCACCTGGTTAATGCTCCTTTTTTTGTTGCTGGGGCTGTCTGCATTCCTGGCGCGACTTTTTTTTGCCCGGCACGACCAGCAAGGTCCCCTCAAAATATTATACGGTTACGTTGATAGGCCGCATCTTGGGCCTGTTAATCGGCGGGGGCAATGGTTTTCTTTTTATTAATCTGGTCAGAGAATACCTGGATGGCCGCAGTTTGCCTGGTAGCACCTCCCTTCAAACCGAAGTGTCTATAACCGGGGGCGGTTCTTTTACCCCTGCCGCCTCGAACCTCTCAATTCAGGCCGTCAACTTGCCCAGTGTGACAATTTTGGATAGTTATATTCCCTGGCTCATTATTGGGGCCGGTCTTTTGGTGATAGTGGCAGTCTTATGGAGCAGGGTCAAATGGGTCACCAAAGCGGGAGCGGGATCAAAATTTGATTATGTGCCTCCCTATGGCTACCAGTTATTCAAAGTGGAAAAGCCGCCGGAAAAACCAAAACCGCAGGAAGTGAAAGTTATACCTGAGTAAACCTATGCCAAGCGTTCATCTCATCGGCATTGGCGGGGCGGGCTTATCCGCCATTGCGACCGTACTTTTACAACAGGGTTACCGAGTTTCCGGATCCGACCGGCAGCCTTCCCCGGCGACCGAGCGGCTGGCCCAATTGGGTGCAACGGTCTTCATCGGCCACCGGGCGGAAAACCTGGCTGGTCCGCTCGACACGGTTATCATTTCCTCGGCTATTCCCGCCGATAACCCCGAACGGGTCGAAGCCAAACGGCGCGGTCTGCCAGTGGTCAAACGAGCTGAATGGCTGGGCCAGATGATGGCCGGCAAAGTCGGGGTGGCGGTGGCCGGAACGCACGGCAAAACGACGACGACGGCCCTGATTGCCTTCATCTTGCAGCAGGCCGGGTTGGACCCCAGCTATATTGTGGGCGGCTTCATCCCCCAGCTTGATAGCAACGCTGCCGCCGGTCGAGGCGACGCCTTTGTGATTGAAGCCGACGAGTATGATTATATGTTTTTGGGCCTGCGGCCCGAGGTAGCTGTGGTAACAAATGTCGAATGGGATCATCCCGATATGTTTGCCTCGCCCCAAATCCTGACCCGCGCCTTTGAAGATTTTGTGGGCCTGGTTCCGGCTTCCGGGTTGGTCATCGGCTGCGGCGACGATCCCGGCGCGCGTCACGTGCTGGCCCAGGCAGCCGCTCCAACCATCACTTACGGGTTGCACCCAGAAAACGAGTGGCAAGCAGTGGACATTCAACCGAATCCACGGGGCGGACACGATTTTAAGGTTAAGCAGATTCATCCTTCATCCTTCATCCTTCATCCTTCATCCTTCATTTCTGTCTCCCTCTCCCTCCCCGGCCTGCACAACGTCAGCAACACCCTGGCCGCCCTGATTGCCGCCGAACGCTGCGGCGTCGAACTGGCTCAGGCGGCGGAGATTGCCGGTCATTTTAAAGGGGTGGGGCGCAGGTTTGAAGTAAAAGGCGAGGTGAACGGCGTCACCGTTATTGACGACTACGCCCACCACCCGACCGAGATCAAAGCGACGCTGGCGGCTGCCCGTACTCGCTTCGCCGCCGGCCGATTTGGGCGGCGTTCCAACCGCACACCTATAGCCGCACCCTGGCCCTGCTCGACGACTTTGCTCAGGCGTTTGCCGACGCCGACCACGTCATCATCACCGATATTTTCGCCTCCCGCGAAACCGATGAGGGCCTGGTCAAAAGCAGCGATATTCTGGCCCGCATGCGCCACCCCGACGCTCGCTGCCTGGCGACAATAGTCGAATCCGCCAACTACCTGACTGCGCATCTCACTGCCCCGGCAGTGCTGATTACCCTGGGGGCCGGTGATGGTTATCTGATTGGCGAGAAGGTGTTGGAAACGTTTAAAAAAGAAAAAAGAAATAAGAAATAAGAAACTGCTGCATAAATTCTAATTTCTAAATTCTAATTTCTTATTTCTTACTTATCTTTAGGAGTAACCATGGCTGAAACAAAACTAAAATTGGTCAAAAATCAAAAAAACAAACATTGTCTAATGGTAAGCCGGCCGACAATCAAGCTTCACACGCTTCACATCTCACGCCCCTGCCGCCTCTCACTCCCGCCGAGCGAGCCGAAGCAGCCCGTTTCCGTGCCCTGACGGCGGCCAAAGCAGCCCGGCAGGTGATGATTTCCCAGATCATGAGCGAGCTGCAAGATTTGGATGAAGCTCAATCCGCCGCCTGAGCCTGACGTTGAACGTTTGAACGTTGAACGTTTAACGTTTTTGGAGGCGTTGGCGGCCCATTTTGGCGACCGGCCCCGCCAGAATGAGTTGTTGGCCGGGCATACTACGTTTCGATTAGGCGGCCCGGCGGAAATCTGGCTGGCGGTGGCAAGCATCAAGGAACTGGTGACTGCTGTCACGCTGGCCCGGCAGTACCGTGTGCCGGTGTTTATCCTCGGCGGCGGCGCGAACTTGCTCATCAGCGATACGGGTATCCGGGGACTGGTCATCGAAAACCGGGCCAGTAAAGTGGAAATTCCGCCCGCTCCCTTCAAAGAAGAAGGGGGCAGGGTTAAAATCGTAGCTGAGAGTGGAACAGTCCTGCCCAACCTGGCTCGCCGCTGCGCCCGGCGGGGGTTGAGCGGCCTGGAATGGGCGGTGGGCGTCCCCGGCACCATCGGCGGGGCCGTGGTTAACAATGCCGGCGCTTACGGCAGCGATATGGCTCACAACCTGAGCCGGGTTGAACTGCTCGCTCCTACGGGCGAGCGGCTCTGGCAGCCGGTCGAATGGTTTGAGTATGCGTATCGGACATCGAGGTTAAAAAGGGGTCAGGGGTCAGGGGTCAGGGGTCAGGAAAAAGTCCCGGCGGTGGTTGGATTGTCCTCCAGGCTGAACTCCACCTGACGCCTGCTTCGCCTGCCGAGGTTAAGACGCGGATGGAAGCGTTCAATCAGCGGCGCAAAGCCAGTCAGCCGCCCGGTGCGACGATTGGCAGCATGTTCAAAAACCCGCCGGGGGATTACGCCGGCCGATTGATCGAAGCGGCGGGTTTGAAAGGTTACAAAATCGGCCAGGCCCAGATTTCGCCCATTCACGCCAATTTCTTCCAAAACCTGGGCGGAGCCACAGCGACAGAAGTATTGAGCTTGATTGAAACGGCTCAGACAGCGGTGGAGTCGAAATTTGGGGTCAAGCTGGAGTTGGAAATAGAAGTGGTTGGGGAGAAGAAAGGAACTAAGGCAGATCCAAGAAAATAATTACTCAAATATTCGTGTTGCGTGTTGCGTCTTGCGTAAGATCAAACAGACGGAAACACGCAAGACGCAACACGTTTTTGGTTAATTTAAATCTTGAGGTTGCCTAACATTACCCTTGACTGCACCTTAAAA
>JAAUSP010000099.1 GCA_012032575.1 Anaerolineales bacterium
CAAACTGTGTTTAAAGTATACGACATCTCCTATTTTCAAATGACAGAATTCGTCCATTTCTCCTTCTTTATCTTCTTTTTTTTTGATTTGAGCTTTTGATAATAGCCTTGGAGTCTTCGGCAGTTTCGGCCAAGAAACCAGGGGGCCAATTTTCTATTATCCCTTCTTCATTAACCCGAAGAGGTTCTAATTTAGCTCCTTCCTTGAGATGGGGAGGCTGCACAAAGACAATGCTGACTAAATCGGACAATTGATCGCTTAAATCTTCAGCCACAACCCGCCGCAAACGATTAATCAGATGATCGCTATGAGTCTCGATAATAATTCTTCGACCGGTTCGAGCCAGGCAAACAAGCAACTCCGCCAGGCGAGCCTGGGCGCGGGGATGGAGATGAATTTCCGGTTGTTCGAAGATAAGAATACTATCCGTATCACTCAACAGGCCGTGAGTAAGCACAGGTAAAATTTGGCTAACCCCAAAACCGACATCGGCGATAGTGACCCAGGTATCTTCATTAGAAAGAGTCATAAAATTAGCCGAGATGAGCTTAGAAGACTCCTCTACTTCCAGTTTTTGCATCCCCATCCATCGCAGTGCTTCATTCACCGCCTGACCCAGAGGCATTTTCACTGGAATAAGTCTTTCCCAAGAGATAACCTCACCCTCATTTTCTGGTAGTTCAACAAAGTCTACCTGTCTATTCCAATGACGTTGTAATAATAAGACAGCATCTTCTCCCCTCAAACCAACATCATCTTCTCGCAATTGTTGTTGAGTATAATATCGTTTTGGGGCTTCTCTCAAAGGTCCTAAATACTTAATATTGTTCAACAGTTCTTCTTGAATTGTTTGAATGGCAGGTTGGAATAGGTCTCGGTAAACAGTGTATATTTTAAATAACTCTTTCTCTTCTATAGACTTAACCAAATTTTCTCTTTGTTCCCAAACCGGCAAGAAGTAACTAAAGCTGAGAGCTGCTTTACTTCCCACACTATTCCAAGTATTCGGCCCTCCGTAATATTCTCTCTTTTGATGCTCCTCATCAATGAAAACCAAGTCTATTTTTTGGCGATTTTCATCAATGGAGAGAAAAAGAAACTTTGTAGGATTTATCGGTGATGCAGCATCTAATGAAACTGTCAAAGCTACATCTGGCTCACTGAGATTACTTGACCATTTCTTCTCAAATATAAAATTTGCCTGAACAAAGAAATAGTCTATATCCTCAAGAAGGAGAGTTCCTCTAATAAAGTCATTCTGCCGATGCTGTTCACTTACCGGATAATGAATTCCAAAGCTAAGAGAAAACTCATTAGTGACATTTTTATCGTATACCATCTCATCAAAACTATCTACCTCAAAAAAAGGTCCTTGCCAATCCAATACAATTCGTCTAGCTACCCGTTTCTCCGCAAGCAAAGTTTGTTTCAGCAGCAAGAGTGCATCTATCACTGAACTTTTACCGCTGCTGTTCAACCCAGCCAAGACCGTAATGGGTTGAATAGGCAAAAAAGCAGTTTCATTGAAGGCTTTGAAATGGGTTAGGCCAAAACGATGAATTCTATTCGGCCTATATATTTCCTGATCATTTGTGCTCATTATTTTGCCATTTCTACATAGAAATTATGTCGTGTGCATTATACCATGTCTCGACAGAGGTCAGGAAACAAGTTCTTTATTTTTTTGCTTTAATTCTCTCCCTCCAACTCCTTCAGCATCTCCGTCTTGTCAATCTCGATGACAAAGGCGTGGTTGTTCTGGCGGACGACGGTGCGGACGGAGTTGACGTGGGGTAATAATCCGGCGGCTTTGTCGGGGGGGGTGGCCAGGAGAACCTGAAGCTGGTTGTCTACCATAAACTGCAAAGCGCTGGCGGTGCGGCCAGTGTCCATTTTGCCAAAAGCCTCGTCGAAGAGGGCCAGGCGGATGGTAGTCGGAGGGGCGGGGCTGGTTGAGGCGATACGCCTGGGCGAAGGACGCGGCCATTGCCACATAAAAGGGCGTGGTCGTCTCGCCACCCGATTTTTTGGCGTTGATCTGGCTGAGCAGGGCGCGGTCGCCGCTGGGGTAGTGGATGCGGATGTCGTATTGCAGGTAGTTGCGGTAATCCTGCAATTCGCGCAGTTCGGTCAGGGCTTCGTCGGGGCCAGCGGTCAGCCGCTCGAACAGCAAATCCCAGCCGGCCTGGTGGCGCTGGCGAAAACCGGATTCAAAGAGCGACTCGCCCAGAATGGCCTGACTGTCCATGATCATGTCATACACCTGGCGCAGCGACGGCTCCGGCCGGGAGATGAACTCAAAGCGCTCGCCGCCAAAGCGCAGCACCGACAAAGTGGTGTTGAGATAGCCCAACTGCTGGCGGGCGTCTTCGATTTGCTCGCGCAGGCGGTGAATAAAGTTTTCGACCAGCTCGTGTTCGGCCATGGCTCGCTGTTCGGCGATGCGAGCTTCGTACTGGGGCAGCTCCGACTCAACGTAGCGGTCGCGCTCGCGCACGTAGCGGGCGGCGTCCTCGTCGCCGTCGTAGCCAAATTGATAGGTCAGGCTGTAGCGCTGTTTGGCCTCGCGCAGGCGGTCACGGCTGCGGGTTTCGGCGTTCTGGTAATCGCTTTCGTAGCGGGTAGCGTTTTCCAACACCGTTTCCAGGGGCTGGCGCTGGCGGCGGCGCTCGTACTCTTTTGCAGGTCTTCGAGCAGCTCTTCCGCCTCTTCCAAAACCAGAAATGCACGGGCTTCCTGCACCGCCTCGTCGGCCTGACGCTCCAGACCGGGCAGAAACTCCTGGGTTAGGGTATCGAGGCGATTCTTTAAGCCGCCGATATTTTCGCCCAAGGTCTCCATTGCCTTTTGCAGCCGGTCTACTTCAGCCTGGCAGGTCTGCACCTGGGCCTGGAGGGTGGCCAGGGATTGAGTATCGAGACCGGCCAGTTCGGTGCGGCAGGCGACCAGCCGGGCCTCCCGTTCGGGCCGGTGAGCCAGCAGGTCCAAATCGCGGGCCAACTCGACGTAGCCCAAAACCTTGTCGCGGGTCAGGGCCAGGCGTTCGCGCAGGCCGGTGTCACGGGTTTGCAATTCGGCCAGCTTGCGGCCGATGACGGTCAGTTGCTCCTCGCGCTGCTCGATCTGGCGGGGTGTGGCCCGGTCGCCGATGAACCAGCGCTGGTAGTGGCGCGGATCCATGTGGCTGCTGGTGAAGTTGCGGCGCACAAAGCACTCGCGGGTGATGGCGGTGCGATGGTCACGCAGGTCTTCCAGGGTGTCGCATTTAATGTAGCCGCCCAGCAGCAAATCCACAAAGGCGCGGGCCGCCGGGTGCTCGGTTTCGACTTCAACGGCGAGACCGTTGGCTTGAGACGAGCGGGCATTTTTGAGAATGCGGTCGGCGTCGGGCAGGCCAACCCCGTGCAGGTTGTCTTTCTCGCGGCGGAGGCGGTAGAGACGCATGGCCGCGTCGTAATGTTCGGGCGGCACCAGTAAATCGAAGCGGGTGCGGCCCAGAATGCCTTCGACGGCGTTTTGCCAGGCTTCATCGGGCACGGCCAGCGCTTCGTAGAGCGGAATCACCTCGTCGGCGCTGAGGCCGAGTTCAGCCCGCAGCAGGCGGCGCAGCCGGCTCGATTCCGGGGCAGCGGTGTCGTAGCCGACGGCGCGGTCGCCGGTGCGGAGTTTATGGATTTCTTGCTGAAGCTGCTCGGCCTCCTGGCGAAGCTGGCGGCTCTCGTTTTGCAGCAAGGCCATCTGTTCGGCGTAGGTGTGGCCGAGGGTTTGGAGGTCGGTTTGCAGAAGACGTGTTGCGTCTTGCGTGTTACGTGAAGCCTTTTCTGTAATGAATGCTTGCAACGAGGCCGGAATTTCCAATCCATCCTCTTGCAGCAAGGTTTGGAGGCGTTGGGCGTCGGCGTGTTCGCGGGCCAGGGTTTGCTGGAGACGGGTTTCCTGCTGACGCAGGCTGGACAGTTCGGCTTCCAGTTGGGCGATTTCCTCGCGCAAGGCTTTGTCGCGGGCGGCGGTGGCGTCGGTGCGCAGGGCGATTTGGGCCTCGATGAGGGCGTTGGTCGCATGCTGGAACTGCTCGCTCAAACTCTCGCGCTGCAATTCCAGGCGGCTGAGCTGGATGGTCCTCTCATCGCGTTCCAGCCGAAACTTTTTGAGGTCGGCCAGATGGGCGTCGCTCTGGGCGTAGCGGCGGAGGTAGCCATTGGTCAGGCGCAGGCGGCGTTGGGTGCGCCGTTCCTGATCGAGTTCTTCGATCTGATTGAGGCTGTCAATGCGCTGGCGGATGTCGGCGGCCAGACTTTCAAAGTGGCGCATGGTTTCCAACTGCTCGCGCAGGGTTTTGACATCCACCAGGTTTTCGTCGAGGAGGTAGTTATGCACAAAGTCGCGGATGTTGGTCAGCGGGCTAAAGGCCAGGCCCTTGACGATTTTGGCGGTGAAGGTTTCTTTGAGCTGGCCCAGCCGGTTGAGCAGGTGAAAGCGGTAATCTTCCAGCCGGGTAAAAAGCTGGGCGCGGGCCTGCGGGTCGGGTAGGGCAAAGTGCTCCAGGTGGCGGCGGAAAGCGCGGCTGTCGAAAAGCTGGCCTTCGGTGCGAAAGAACCAGTTGTCGTTGAGCGGCGCACCGTTGACGATAAAATAGGTCACATCGGGCGAGCGGCCATCCTGATAGGCGTCAATGACCGCGCCGTGGACAAAATCGCTGTTATCGGGGTTGCGAAATTCCAGGGCGACCACGGCGGTGGCGTCGCCGCGCAGAAAGCGCTGGCCTTCGGTGCCCAGTTCGCCCCGGACATAGCTGGTCAGAGTGCGCTGGCTGCCGGCCATGGCGGCCTGGTTGAATTTGACCTCGCGCTGCCCGCCGACCAGGGCAAACTGCACCGCGTCGAGGATGGTAGACTTGCCCACCCCGTTGACGCCGATGAAGTAGGTCGTTCCCTGGCAGGTGACGGTGGTATTTTCAAACAGGTGCCAGTTGATAAGGCGGATGCGGGTGAGTTGTTTCATAAGCTACTCCCTTAATTTCGTGGTGCGTAGTCTTTAAGTATCACGCACCACGTACCACGTACCACGCTTCATTTTTCTCAAGCAAACTCAAGGTAATTGGGTGGAGCGTAAAATCCTCGTTTGCGCAAAGGTTCGGGCGATTCTGTTTCGCACAGTAGGCGCAATCGTTTCATGGTAGCAGCCGACTTTAGCAGAAAAACGGGTTCAGACAGTGGCCCCACACTTTTTGTCCATTCCGGTGCCTCTTGTCCCCGCCGGCTCGCAAATAATTCGACAAGCGACGCTGAAGCAGCCAGTAGTTGCCCGTCATTAACTTTTGGTTGAGGAATTGCAGCCAACTGAGGATTTTCACGGAAAAAATCCTGCACCAGACTTCTGGCTGTTAATCCATCTCCGCGCAAAACTGCTTCGGCTAGCTGTTCAATTCTCACCATAAATAGCCTCCCACAAATCTAGAAACGCATATTGGGCTTTTAGCTCTGCTCCCGGAATCAAATAGGGTTCTACGTTATTCCAAACTTCTTCCCGTTCCCCGGTTAATTCTTGCAAGAGTCGCCGGGCATCTTCAATATCCACATCATCGCGCCAGGCCGATAGTTTCATAGCTAAAAGCTGAGCAATCGTCGGGCTTTTGACCAATATTCCGGGTGCTGAAAAGATGGTATCCCCCTGACTCACACCTACCAAATAACCTTTTGCGCCATCATTTAGCCAGTCTTCCGGCAAATTATGCTCCTGAGCCACCTGTTGGGCCAATTTACGGACAGTACGCGTTGTTGGAGGGGCAAGAATGAGAACGTCAACATCACGGGTCGAGGGTCGGGCATTGTACATCAAGACCATTGCTGCGCCGCCGACCAACACCAGTTCGATAGCATCTCCTTGTTGTTGGGCTAGTTCTCCAAGTCGTTCCAACGCCTGAATAATCTCTTTTTTAGTTAGTATTGCCATCTGAGTCCTCGTTACCTGGCTCCGCTGCCCGATACTTCCTCAACCAGGCTTCCATTTCCTCGGCGGATTGCACCGGCAGGATCATTTTGACCGAGCCGCGCAGGCGGAGGCGGGCTTCGCTCTCGCGGGCGTCGAGGGAGCGGCCGTCGAGGGGTTCGATCAGTCCCAGGCGGCGCAGGCGGCTGAGGATGGCTTCGTACTGGCCTACGCCCAAATCGCGCTCTTTGCCGGTGATGGTCCGGTATTCCTCACGCACCTCGCCGATGGTCACTACCGGGTCGGCGGCCAGGCTGAGCTGCTCGACCTGCTCTTCGTAGAGTTTGCGCAGCACCACGATCATCAGCGACTCGTCGAGTTTGAAACGCTGGTGGCAGTAGCTAAAATCGGACACTACCTGGAAGATGCGGTGGTAGTCGTCGTGCAATAAGGTGAAACCGGCCAGGGCCAGCAGCGTGGTAAAAACGGGCCGGTGGCGGTGGACAAAGTAATAATCGTCTTTGTCGGTGTCGCTGTCCTGGTAAAGAAACGTCTGCCCCATGAGTCGATTCATCACCCGTGGCAGGTCACGCTTAACTTTTTCCGGCAGGCCGGTGGTTTCGAGGATGGTGTCGGCACTGAAGTTCATGATTTATTCTCCATAACATCTCACGTTTCAGCCGCGCCCGTCGAGTCCTCACCCCAAAGATAATCTCAAAGTGCAGAGAACCCTCTCACTAAAAAGCAAGCTTGGGCGTTGGCGGCGAACGTTGGTCAGTTGGTGTATTACTCCAAAAAATACTTTTTAGTTAGTGGACTTAATACTATCGCTGCTTGACTTTACCAAACCTGCATTCAATGACCTGCCATTCATCTGTTATTAAAAACCAGTATAACCAGTCAGCAGTTGGTTCATACGCTTTTAAGTTCGTTGTATCTAAAATGAAATGTCTTGACCTTAAACCCTCAACCATCGCTATACACAGATTACGAATTGTTGTATCAGTTAGTTCAAGCGGTGCTAAAGTTTCTTCAAAAGTGGAACGCCACTGGATAAAGCCCACCTCGGTAGGATTATACATTTCCCACCAGGATGTTGGATGAAACTTGTTATCCACAGGATGTTGTGCAATAAGTATCTGCCAATCTTGATTGAATTTATCATAAAATGGCTGTAGGGCTTCGCAAATCCCTTCCCTATAGGTATCTGGCGAAAGATCAGCAAGCCAAATTCGGGGTGGAACAAAACGGGAGGCAATAATTTCTTCAGGATATGGTTGCGGTTGTTCCCAGTAAATCTCCAACTCATCGCACCTTCCAAATAGTTTATAATTCTGTCTTGCCTGCTCAATTGAGATTGGATTATTGCCACCTGTAACCCATCCACATACTCGGCACAGTTTTTCGGAAACAGGTTTTTTGAGGGTGTAGTGACCGCAGTGGGGACATCGTACAAATTCTTCCGGTTCGAGTGTTCGATGACTACAGCAAGGACAGAGTTGTTTGGCCGGCGGCGGGCTGACAAGCTTTATGGACATTTCACTATAAATACGACTATCAAGAGGATTTGTAGCAGGGTAAAGTACCGTCACATGACCACCCACGTACCAGGTGCGAGCTAGGGTTGAGTAATAATTCGAAGGATTGAGAGCAAGATGCCAGTCATCATAGCTGCCTTCAAAAGTTTTGATGTATTGCCTATTGTCCTGGTCGTAATATTCATAACGTGCCCTAATACTTGGGCCGATTTCATCAGTACGTCCATCATCAAACCATTCACATTGTAAAATACGGGCTCGTGTGGCTACACCATACTGTAACAACTGAGTAACTTTTTCACGGTAATTTGCAGATACACCTGCTTCAAATTCCCAACGCATCAAGCGTGGTATAGGTTCACGTAGTTCAGGCTCGATTTCTATTAAATCTATCATTGAAAACTTTTCCCGCTTTACAAATCCTGTTTTGTAATTTCATCAGTCAGCTAAAATACTTTTGAGGGGATGAGGCGAGGACGCGAAAAATCCTCTTTCCTCGCCTCACTGTTCCTCGCCTCATCGTTTCACCAACTGAAACGGCTTGACCCGCACCGACCCCAATTCGACCGGCTCGCCGTCGAGCGGTTCCAGATTGTAATTGACTTCGGGATGGTTGCCGTAGGCCACGGTGTAAATCAGCCAGGGCAGGTCGGCGGGGGTGGCGAAGGTATCGGGGGGGAGGTCGTTGAGGTGGAGGACGCGGTGGCCGTTGAAAAATTGACCGACAAAGGCTTGGATCCTGGCCGGGGTAATGGCTGCACCCAACTGCTGCAAGGTGGCGGCGTGCAGGGTGCGCGCGGTGGCCGGGTCGAGTAGGGGCAGGACCACCGGCTGCGGGGTGAAGGGCGCGCGGCGTTGGGGCAGGGTATAAAAACTATGTACGTCCGGCTGCTCGGCGGCGATGGTTTGAAAAGTGGGCATCTCTTCCGGCAGCCAGCTTTCGCCCTCGGCTTGCAGGGCGGCCAGGTCGCGGGCCAGGGAGGTGAGCCGGTCTTTAAAGCTGCCGTCAGCGCTGACCAGTTGGTAGCGAATCTGGCGCAGCGAGGTGCGCAAATACTGGCTGTGCCGCCGGTCAATTTCTTCCAGCAGCGGGTCGAGGCTTTCCAGTTGGCCGATGATGAAGCGCAGGTAATGATTGATTTCGTCGGCAGCCTGGGCGGGGGAGAGCGGCCCTGGGTGGCCAGTTCGGCGGCGGTGGCGTCGAGCCAGGCCGCGTCAAGCTGCCAGTTTTGCAATTGGCCGATGATGTCGCGCCGGTAGCGGGAAACATGGTCGGAAGTTTTGAGGGCGTGATAGGCCGGGCCGAGGGCCTGGCTGTATTCGTCGTACTGCAAGCGCAGCAGTTCGGCCACCGATTGGTTGCGGCTGACCCGCTCGATGTAGCGGCGGATGTTCTGGTTCAACTCGTTCAGGCCGCGGACCACCTGGCGCACGTTCTCGTAAGCCTGGGTCAGGGCCAGGGCAGGGGAGAAGTTTTCACCCTGATGGGTAATGAGCTGGTGGGCGGCGTAAAGCTGACCGGTGTATTCACGCGGTTTTTGCTGCTGGATGGTCCGTAGCGCTTCCAGCAGGGTAAAGGCGTAGTCGGGCAAAATGATAAATTCGGTGTAATCGGCCTGCTGCTCTCGCTCCAGCCAGCCGACTTCGACCAGGCGGCGCAACATCCAACTGGCATATTCCTGGACGGTGCCGGGCAGCGGCTCGTCGCCGTTTTCCGGCAGGGCCTGGGGCAGCGAGTCCAGCCCTTCTTTGGTCAAATACTCGACGATGTCGGCAATGACCACATCGCGGGTCAGACCAAAACGATTGAACTCGGCCATTTCGTAGAGGCGCAGCAAAATTGCCATGTAGTGCCGCTGCAAGCCGCCCTGTCCCTGGGTGCTGAAGACATTAAACAGATTGGCAGGCAGCAGGTCAAACGGATTGGTTAAACTCGGCATTTGATGCTCCGTTCGTGGGATTTTCCCAGATGAGAATCTCGTCTACACGGCAGTCCAACACCTGGCACAGGCGAGCCAGAGCGTCCAGCTCCACATAGCGAGCCTGGCCGGCGTCGAGCCGGTAGACTAAATCTTTGGGCACGCCGGCCAGATGAGCCAGCCGGCGCGGGGTGAGCCGCTGGCCAGTGGTCAACTGGTACTTGCCCAATAGTTTAGTAATTCGTCCTTTGGTCGTCAATTCAGGCATAATAGCACATCTGTTCTTATTAAGGTGTATTATACCGACTTTTGTCGGCCTGTCAAGACAGAGGGTGGCCTGAATCGCCATTTGTCTGATGCTGAGGCAATATGTCTCTTAAAAAATGAACCGCAGATTACACAGATGGCGCAGATTTTTATGTTTATAGATGTGTAACTTACTTTTACAGTTTGGGGCATGGCGTTATAATCGAAGGAGACCGGTATATCTGTGAGGAAACGCTATCAATCCAAAAGCGAACAGCAAAAATTCAAGATTGAGCCTGTGGCTGGCCTTTCTCGGCGTTGCGCTGACCGCTGCTTTCTTTCGTTTTTATGAGCTGGCCAACCACCCTCTGGGCCTTTTTTTCGATCCGGCGATCAACGGCCTCGACGCCATCCGCCTGATGCATCGCGGCGGCCCGGTTCTCTTTTTTCCCACCAACGGCGGACGGGAAGCCCTGCTGGTCTATCTGCTCATCCCCTTCATCTGGCTGTTCGGCCCAACTCCCTTTGCCTTTCGCCTTCAACTCGCCATCATCAGCCTGTTGAATGTGGTTTGCCTGGTTGCCTTCATTTACGATTTACGATTTACGATTTACGAATGGCGAATGGCGAATGGCGAATGGTCACGAAGTGTAGCGAATACCAGTGACTCTACTCACAATTCACAATTCACAATTTGGCTTGCTTCTCTCGCTGGACTTGCCCTGGCTGTTTCGCCCTGGCACATTGCCATCAGCCGGGGCGATCAGCGACCGCTGACGGTGCCGCTGTTGGCGGTGCTGGTCTTTTGGTTCTTTCTCAAGGGTTGGAGCAGCAGCCAGAAACGCTGGTTCATCCTATCCGGCCTGTTTCTCGGCCTGGGTTTCCACACCTATTCCGCCGCCCGCCTGTTGCCCATTATTTTGATCCTGGCCTGGCTGCCCGAACTCTTCCTACGCACCACGCACCACGTACCACGTTTTACGTTTCACGTTTTACGTTTCACGTTTCTCGCTCTGCCCGCTCTCTTGATCGCCGCGCCGCTGCTGGGCTATTTTGCCACCCATCCGGCTCAGTTCAGCGCCCGCGCGGCCTCGGTGATGGTCTGGGCCTATCTCGATACCCCGGCGGAGGTGTTGGCCGAATTGGGGCGCAACCTGTTGCGGGTGCTCGGTTTTTTCTGCTGCACCGGCAGCCCCAACGCCATCTTTGGCCTGCCCGGTTCCCCCGGTCTCGCCCCCTGGCTGGCCCCATTTTTGCTGCTTGGCCTGGTCGTCGCTTTGAGAAATTGGCGTGATTTATTTTTCCGGCTGGTCGCCTTGTGGTGGCTCATCGGCATCTCTCCCTCCATCATCGCCATCGAAGCCCCCACCCCCTACGCATGATCGTCGCCCTCCCCGCCACTGCCATCCTGATCGCCCTCGGCTTCAGCTATGTATTATCACGCATCACGCATCACGCATCACGTTTTACGTTTTACGTCCTTCCCTTTATCCTCATCCTCGCCACCATCCCCGGCGTCTTCTCGGCCTATTTTATCGAATGGCCCAAGCTGCCGGTGACGCAGGGGATTTACGATTACGGCGCGGTGGCGATCCGCGACGCGGTTCTGGCCCATGCCGACCCGACTCGACCCATCTATCTGCCCCTGGCACGCTACAACGACCAGCCTTTATTATTCTACTTGAGCGACGCTTTCCGGCGCGAGGCGGCGTTGTCGGCTCCCCCCGCCGATTCAGCCCTGGTTATTTCGCCGGAGAAAAATGAGAAGGACAGCGTTGGGTGCGTTTGCAGGGGCAGAGTGCCGTTATCCTGCCTCCGCTGACGGCCGAGGGCCAACGGCTTATTCAAACTGCTCTGGCCGGCGACTCCACTCAGGCCATTCGCACGGCGCGAGGCGAACAAGTGGCTCGTTTGGCCTCTCTGCCAGCCGACCCGGCCCGCTTTTTGCAGCAGCCTACCCGACCATTGACCGCTACGTTTGGCCCGGCTCAATTGGTCGGAGCGGCCTATCCCGCAGCGCTTGATCTCACGGTGGAGACAGCGCCGGTCACGCTTTATTGGCAAGCTATCAGTCCGATGACCGATGAGTTTGAAGTCATTCTGCAACTGGTTGACGACAGCCGCCGGGTGTGGGGGGATGGAACGGCCCGGCCCAACGACTGGGCTTATCCGACCTCTTTCTGGCAACCCGGCCTGGATACCATCGCTGCCCAACAGATTATCCGGCTGCTCGACTCGCCCCCGCCGGGCCGCTACTGGCTGGCCGTCGTGCTGTTCAATCCAGCCACCGGGCAGCGCCTCCCCCTGACCGAAGGCCAGGGCGATTCGCCGGATACTTTCTTTATCGGCCCTTTGAAAGTCCCGCTGCCCGCGCCTCCGCCCGTGCAGAAACAGCCGGAAGTAACGTTTGGCGAGGTAGTTCAACTGCTGGATTACACCATCGAGCCGCTACAGGTAGCTGCCGGGGAGCCGGTCCAGGTCAATTTATTGTGGCAGGCGCTGGCCGCCCCGCCGCTGGATTATACGGTTTTTGTCCACTTGCTCGACGCTCAGGGCGAGCTTGTCGCTGGCAGTGATGCCCAGCCGGTCAACAACAGCTACCCCACCACCATCTGGACTCGCGGGGAGCGCATCCTTGATCCGCACACTTTGTCCACGCCAGACTTTCTTTCCCCCGGCCAGTATCGTCTGGCTATCGGTCTGTACCACCAGCCCACCGGCCAGCGCCTCCCCCTCCTTTTCCCCGCTGGCCGCACCGATACTGCCGGCCAGTTTATCCTCACTTCATCTGTCACGATTATTGTTAGGTAACTGTGATGCGTGATGCGTGAAGAGTTTTTGCCTGGAATCATCACGCATCACGTATCACGCATCAATTACCCCGAATTTTTTCTGGAATTCCCTTAATTCCTAATCCCTACTCCTTACTCCCGACTCTTAAAAAAATAGTTGACCATAACATAAAGTCGAGATATACTATTAATAGTCAACGACTTTACGTAACCAATTAGTTCCCTTCGAGAGGCAAAGAGTGTTGACATGCGCAAAATAGCAATTGTTGGGTTTAAAGGTGGGATTGGCAAAACAACCACCTGCGTAAATTTGGGAGCAGCGCTGGCTCTGCGAGGGCATCGGGTGCTGCTGATTGACACGGACACGCAGGCCAATGTGGCCATTGCCCTGGGCATAAGCCAATACAAAAAATCGCTGGCCGATGTGCTGATCCGCAAGGCTAAAGCGGAAGAGTGCATTATGCCCGCCCGGCACAACCTGGATATGCTGCCCAGCAGTCTGGCCTTGTTCAAAGCGCAGCAGCGGATGGTGCTGGAAATGGCCCGCGAAGAGATTTTTGTCGAACTCTTTGCCGGGATAACCGATTATGATTATCTGCTGATGGACTGCGCCCCGTCGGTCTCGCTGCTAACCGTTAATGCGATGGCCTATGTGGACGAGGTTTTTATCCCGGTTTCGATGGAATTATTAGCCCTGGCCGGGGCGCAGCAGTTTTTGGAATATCTTAAATCCATCAGCCGGATGCTGGGTAAGAGTGCTGCCATCCGGCTCATTATCCCGACTTTTTTTGACCCGCGCCGGCAGGTCAGCCAGCGGGTGCTGGCGGCTTTGGAAAAAACTTTTGGTGATCGGGTGGCCCTGCCGGTTCGCGTGGATACTAAACTTTCAGAAGCCCCGGGCGAAGGCAAAACGATTTTTGAATATGCCTCCCGCAGTCGCGGGGCTATAGATTATGCCCGCTTAACCGAAGCGGTAGCTTCAATGCCGCCTATAGATAGAGACAAAACTGAATAATTCTCGGAGTGGAGGCGTTATGACCCAAACAATTGCCATTGCTAATCAAAAAGGTGGGGTTGGTAAAACAACTACCGTTACCAATTTAGGGGTGGCCCTGGCCCAGATGAAGAAAAAAACCTTATTGATTGATCTGGACCCGCAGGGCGCGCTCTCCGCCGGATTGGGTATCAACGCCAACGAAGTGGAGCATACGGTTTATGACCTGCTCATGAACCCGGATGATCTGCCCGTTAACCGAGTCATCTATCCGGCCCAAACCTACCTCGACCTCATCCCGGCCAATAATCACCTGGCTGCCGCCGAAATCGAGCTGATCCCCGAACTGCGGCGCGAATTGGTGCTGCGCGGCGTAATGGAGCCGGTGGATGGCTGGTATGATTTTGTCTTAATTGACTGCCCGCCCAGTCTGGGCCTGCTTACTATCAATGCTTTGTGCGCCAGCGATGGGGTGATTGTCCCCTTACAAGCCGAGTATCTGGCCATGCGCGTTTTACGCGATTTGCTCGATAATATTGTCCGTATCAAAGAACGCCTCAACCCCGAACTGGAACTGATTGGTATTTTGGCCACCATGTACTCAACCGGAACGGTCCATTCCCGCGAGGTATTAGAAGAAATCCGGGCCGCTTTTGGCGATAAGGTTTTTGATATTGTCGTCCACAAGAGCATCCGCTTTGCCGAAGCCACCGTAGCCAACCGCGCCATGACCGATTTTGCCAGCAACCACAAAGGGGCCAAAGCCTACCGCAAGCTGGCCAAGAAGTTAATTGGGCAAGATACCGACGAGTCAGATTAGAACTTTCAGGGAAGATGGGAAGATTGGAAAGCTGGAAGAGTATAATCTCTCTAAACTTCCAGCCTTCCAGCCTTCCATTTTACCTATTTTTTTAGTCCTTATCATCATTCTCGCCTTTGGCCTGCGGGTGTTCCAATTAAACACCCTACCCCTATCCCTCAGCCTTGATGAAGCGGTGGACGGCCTGGATGCGCTGCTGCTTGTCCGGCTGCCCTGGCTGACCCCCTTTCTACAAAACAATTTTGGCCGCGAAACCTTGTTTTTTTATCTGCAAGGCTTGCTTTTAAAGCTGACCGGCATTTCCATCTTTTCTCTCCGTTTTGCCTCTGTTCTGGCCGGCACCCTGACTATTCCCCTGTTGTACGCCGTCGGAAAGCGCCTGGCCTTAGAACGTTCAACGTTCAACGTTCAACGTTTGAACCCAACGACTCTCAGCCTGTTGGCCGCCGCCGGCCTGGCTGTATCTTACTGGCATATCTACTTCAGCCGGGTCAGCTTGCGGGCAATTTTGCTCCCGCCGTTGTTGTTGGGGCTGATTTACTGTTTCTGGCGCGGCTGGGATTCGCCGCAGCCCCGCGAAAAGCGCCGGCAGGGTTGGTTGCTGGCTGCCGGATTTTTGCTGGGCCTGACCTTTTATACCTACCTGGCCGCTCGATTGCTGCCCGGCTTATTTCTGATTTTTTTTGTGTTCGAGTTGATCCGCAATAAAAGCGTCCATCTGGCAAAACTGTTGGACTTTTTACTTTTTTGCAGTGCTGCAGCCATCACCGCTCTTCCTCTGCTTCTCTACTTTCAGCAAAACCCCCAGGCACTTAACAGCCGCACCGAAGCTATCTCCATCTTTACCACCGACGCGCCGCTGATAGTTCTGGTTGAGAATTTTCTGGCCCTGCTGCGCCTTCATTTTTTGGCCCATACCTGGCTGGGGCAGTGGCCCGCCCTCGATGCGGTCTCGACGGTGGGGCTTCTGGTGGGGCTGTCGTTCTGCCTGTACCATTTCAAAAAACCGGCTTGCTTTTTTATCCTGTTGTGGTGGCTCATCGGCACCGCCCCGGTTTTACTATCCAAACAGGATTGGACCGCCACCACCACCCTCCTGCGCGGTCTCATAGCCTGGCCCGCCCTCTACCTCATCTCCGCCACCGGCCTGACTTTTTTAAGCCAGCGTCTCTTTATTTGGCTCACCCATCAAAAAACCATTCACCATTCACCATTCACCATTCACAATTCACAATTTCTTCTCCCTTTCCTCCTTCTCGCCTTTGCCGGCCTCCCCAACACCTACAACTATTTTGCTATCTGGGCCACCACCTACAACGATTTCAGCGATCACCCCCCTGCGATAGCCCGCTATCTCAACCGCCAAACCGATCAACTGACCCTGACCCCGCTAAAATTCTACGCCGAAACTGCGGCCAATTTTTTACTGCAAGACCGATATCCCAATTTACTCAACCTGGACGAGGCAACCTTGCAGCGCTTATTTGCCTCAAATCGGCCCGCTGTTTATCTATTACCCGACCGCTCCTCCGCCGAGTCGGCTTTTGCGCTGCTGGTCCCTGACGACGGCCGGGGGACAGCCTATTTATTACCGCCGCTAACCCGGCTTCAGATCGAAGCACTGGCCGCTCACACCCGTCGCATTGCCCCTCTGACGACGGTGCTGGACCGTGAACAGGAACCTATCGCCCAGGTTTATCCCTTGACCCCCACTGCTCCTTTTCTGCCCTTTCCAGAATCGCCACGGCAGCCGCTCCAGGTCAGCTTTAACCAAACCATCCGGCTGACCGATTTTTGGCTGGAACCGCGCATCCTCAAACCCGGCGAAACCGTCACCCTCTATCTCAACTGGCAGGCACAGCAGCCCATTGATGGCGATTATTACCTGTTTATCCATCTTTTCGATGTCGCCGGACGGCAGCGCTGGGGTCAGGTCAACGTCCCCTTGACCGGCGTGCTATTCGATGCTCATCGCTGGCCGGTTGGCTTGACTGTCCCCGACCGCCATCAGTTCACCCTACCCGCCGACGCCCCCGATGGCGTTTATCGTTTTGAAGTGGGCCTCTATTACCCTGCCTCCCAGCAACGCCTGCCCACCACCACCACCGGCGAGGATAGCCTTATTCTCGGTAAATTTCATGTCTGGCGACAGCCGCCCCCGCCGCCGCAGTATCCTCTTTCCGATATTCAGTTTGACGACAGTATTGCCCTGGTTGGTCTGGACCTTCCGGTTTCAAGCGTGTCGCCGGGGCAAACTCTGGCTTTTTCGCTTCATTGGCAGGCGCTAACCGCCATCCCCCAAAATTACACCGTTTTTGTCCATCTCCTGGATGCCGCCGGCACTATCCGTGCTCAACAAGATGCTGCGCCCCAACAGGGCCGCTATCCCACTTCCTGGTGGGACCCTGATGAAACGGTTATAGATTCTTATGCCCTGCCCCTCCCCTCCGACTTGGCGTCGGGTTCATACACGTTGCGGGTCGGCTTGTATGAGCCGGAAACCGGCCTGCGCTTGCCCTTGAAAAATGGGGGGCCGGATTTTGTGGATTTGCCCGAATCCATTAAGCTTCAAAATTGACTCTCCCAAAATAAGGTTTTGAGTTTTGAAATCCAAACTTAACGCTGCGGCCAATCGGTCTCAAATTATCATTCTGCTTCTGTTATTGGCCGCATTTTTTCTCCGTACCCACCAGCTCGACAGCCAATCGCTGCGCGGTGATGAAGCCGCTACCGTGCTCTATTCCGCCATGCCGATTAGCGAGCTGTGGGAACTATCCCGCGTTACCGACCCGCACCCGCCGTTGTATTACTTATCCCTGCACCCCTGGCAATGGCTGCTCGGCGAGAGCGCCTGGGCCATGCGCTTTGCCGGGGTTCTTGCCAGCACCCTGGCTGTGACCGCACTGTACACCCTGGTTCGCCGGACCCTGCACCGGACAGGAGCAGCCTTGTTAGCCGCCGGACTATTGGCCGTCAACCCCCTCCAAATCTGGCTGGCCCAGG
>JAAUSP010000100.1 GCA_012032575.1 Anaerolineales bacterium
CCAGTCCTTAAAAGCGCGACCGCCGGTCGCTGCTATCCAGGGCTAAGTTAAAGGTTACTGGCTGCCCCGCTGGAGAAACCGGCGTCGCCCACGGTTTGCCAACTGCTGCCGTTGTAGCGCATGACCGTGGCCTTGTTGTTATTACCCCCGTCTTGGAAGACAACCACCGGATTATCGCTGCTATCCAGGGCCAGGCTGATCTGGTCCGCTCCACCGGCGGAGAAGCCGGCGCTGCCGACCAGTTGCCAACTGCCGTTGTCAAAGCGCATCACCGTCGCTTTGCTGCCATTGCTCGAGTCCGGAAAAGCAACCACCGGCCGGTCGCTGTTATCCAAAGCCAGGCCAACATCATTGACCGCCGCGGCAGAAAGGCCGGCCCCGCCCACGGCTTGCCAGTCCAAATCCACTACTACCGGCGCGTCGTTGGCCGCTGCGATGGTGACATTGACCGTGACCGTATCAGTCAGGCTGCCGTCGGAGACCTGGACGATGAAGCTGTCGCTGCCGTTGTAGTCGGCCTCCGGCGTGTAGTCGATGACTTTGGATGTACCCGTGCCCGCAGCCACCGCCGTGCCGTGGCCGGCCGGGGTGTGGATGCTCCAAGTTAAGGGGTCATCATCACCGTCGCTGGCGTTGAGGGTCAGGCCAAAGGCGGTCGGGCTGCCGTCTTCGCTCATGGTCACCTCAACCGGGTCGGGGCCGGTGATGACCGGTCCCGCCGCCAAGGCCGGCCGGGCGGCCAACGCCGCCAGCAAGACCGCCAACAAAAACCCAATGCCCGCAGCGGGCCGCGCCCACCGCTGCCGGTTGATCTGGAAAAAGTTGTTCATAAGGGTGCCTCCGTTATGCAATAAAGTAGGTTAATTGGGAAGATCAAATAATTAATGGATATTATCCAATAATTTAGCATATCTGACCGCCGAATTCAGTAAATTCTACATTAATGCCAAAGGAGACAGGTCAAAAAACAGCGCCGGTCAATGACCGGCGCTGGGGGGAGACAATCTGCCGCCAGAACAGTTGGAGCGATCACGCCCCGCCGCGAGGCAAATGGTTTCGCGCATTGGCATACACCTTAGCCCAAACTGCAAAGACCAGTTGCAACTCCGCCGGGTCAATATCCTGGCCCAGAATTCCCAGCACCTCGCTAAAGGCCCGGCCCACCCGCTCGGCGGCGGCCCGGCCAGACTCGGTTAAATAGACCCGCTGCATGCGCCGATCGGCTGGATCGGCGTGCTGGGTGACATAGCCCAGTTGAGCCAGCTTTTTAATCTCTTTGGTCATAAAGCTTTTATCAACGGCCAAAATATCGCTCAACTCGGACATGGTTAGCCCATCCTGGAGGTGCAACTCCAGCATGGCGTAATACAAACTGCTGTTCTTCAAACCAATGTCGGCCAGCCGCTCACCAACGGCCCTCAGCACCAGGCGGTACACCCGGCTAATATGGAAATTGATGGTCAATTTTTGGGACAACTGGCGGCTTCCGATATGATGTATAATTTAAAGCTAATCGCTGCTTATCATATAAATGAATGCCCAGAAAGCAAGTTCTGGCGCTTCATTAAGCTGCCCATTTTTATCAGATAATTTACGGGGCTTATGCCTGGTTTCAGCAGCCCATGGCCGAGCCGGTGTTTGAGTCATAACCTTGTTTGAGCTATACTATGGGTCAGTCTCGCTCCCTGTCTACCGTCTACTATTTTTCAGGAGATTATTTATGCCCCGTACTGCTATTGATGCCCCCAACGCAGCCGCCGTCGGTCCTTATTCGCACGGAGTCTGGGCCGGCGATCTGGTTTATCTATCCGGCCAAACACCCCTGGACCCCGCCACCGGCAAACTCGTCGAGGGAGATGTCGCCGCCCAGGCCCAACAGTGTTTCAAGAACCTGTTCGGCGTGCTGGCGGCGGCCGGATTGACCCCCAACCATGTCATCAAGGTCAATGTTTATCTGACCGATATGAATGACTTCGCCGCCATGAACGCCGTTTACGCCACCCAATTTGAAAAACCCTTTCCCGCCCGGACGACCATCGGCGTGGCTTCGCTGCCGCTGGGAGCCGGGATTGAGATTGAGATGATCGCTCGAAGGGGTGGGGATTAGAGATTGGAGATTGGAGATTGGAGATTTCTGTTTGGGAAAAACAGCGAGTTTCTCAGAAAAACCAACGTTCGCTCCCAGACCAGGGTCGCTGCGGCTGGGTTGTAGGCTTCGGTTCGGTCGGATTCAAAGAACCAATGTCCAGTACCGGGATAACGATAGAATGTGACCGGGCGACCGGCATGCTTTAGGGTTTCCTCCAATTCGTTGACATTGGATTCCGGTTCATACGGATCATTTTCGGCAAAGTGACCGAGATAGGCGGCCTGGGAGGTGCTAAAATCGCCGCCCCCGCTCCCGTAAAAAAGGACAACGGAACGGATGCGGGCGGGATCGGCGGCAGCGAGGTCCAGCGCGTAAAAGGCTCCCAGCGAGAAGCCGATCACCGCCAGGCCGCTGCCGGTTCTGTCACTAAGGAACGCGGCTGCCCCCGCGACCTCAGCCCTGGCCTGGAGATAGTTGGCGTCGAGGGCCTGGCCCAGGATTTCCGCCTGAGCAATAGTCTCGGCAACCTGACCGTGATAGAGGTCCGGGGCAAAGGCGACGTAACCGGCTTCGGCCAGGCGATTGCAAACAGCCCGCATGGTGTCGTTCAGCCCCCACCAGGCGTGGAGGACAAGCACACCCGGTCCTTCACCGCCTTCGGGCACGACCAGATAACCCTGAACAGTCTGATTGTTAACTTGATATGTTATCTCTTGTGAGGTATGATGCGGCATCTCAAGACCCTATCTCATTCACAATTGGGTGCAGTTCCTCTCAACTCCCAGGGCTACAATTGGCTATTTTTGCCACGAATTTACACAAATTTCACAAATTATTTTTCTTTTTTCGTGTTAATTTGTGTGAATTCGTGGCGGATTATTGCTTGGGAGGCGAGAGTATCTGCGCCCTTCACAATTCACAATTGACAATTCATCGTTCACAATTAGGAGCTACTGCACCATCACATCCAGCCCCGGCTCGAAGCGCTTCCAGCCCTCATCGCTGCTCAGACAGGCATCCTTGCGGCTGAAACAGATGGAAAGCTGGAGTTTGTACGCGCCGGGCGAGTTGAAAGCCAGGCCATCCTCGTGGCGGAAGGTCTGGCCGGGCGGGATGACGCCGTTATCCCAACTGGTCTGGAATTGGCCCGCGCTGGTCAGCAGGCCCAAAATGCCAAAGGGGACCGGCTCGGCGGTGATATTAGTGACCTGAATGCTCACAAACACTTTCTCGCCCACAGCATAAGTGCTGCGGCCATCGCGGAAGCTGATCGTCACCTGCACGCTGTCGGGGTCGGCCATCTGGTTAAAGACAATTTTGGTAAACTGCTGGCCGCTCAACGGAATTTCAAAATTTTGCCCCAGGAATTGAATTTTATATGTACCCGGAACATTGCCATAGGTCTCAAAGCCACCCTGACCGTGTTCGGGTTTGCTGCCGCTGGTTAGTTGATCCACCACCCCATCCGGCTTGACCACCGTGACCCGCTCATTCTTCACCCCAATATCGCCAACAAGCAAAGGCAAACCCTGACCCGGCGTGAGCGTGTAGGTCCACCGGCTGGCCGGTTTGGGCGGAGCCGCCGCCGGTTCAGCCACCTCAGTGGCAGTCACCCGGCTGAACGCGGCTGCTTCAACGACCGGCGCGGAACCGGTCAGGGCCACTGCCGGCACAGCACTAACGGCAGCCAGGGGTTCGGGTACAGTTGTCGCGCTCGTCAAATAATCGGATCCGAGCACCTGCTGAAAAGCGGCCAGCCGATCCATAATCGGCCCCAGATGCTCAAAGGTGTCCCACTCCGCCTTGCCCGAAGCGCCGGTCACAAACAGGCACGCGCCCATCACAAAATCGTCTTTCATCAATTCGCTGTTGTACCAGAGCAAACTCTGCCAGTAATCGTCCACCGGAATGGGCGTGGCGACCACGCCGCCGGGGATGTCGCGGGGCACGGTGCATTCTTTGGCCCAGGGACCAATATCCAGCGAGGGGCCGCCCCAGACGCCCTGGGTCATGCCGCACTCGGTGATGATGACGGTGTGTTTGTCGCCGTACTGCTGGCGGATGCCATTGTTCATCACCCGGCGGTAGCGCAGGCAGCGCCACATGCCGTCGTTGCCACGGCCCTCGCCGCCGGGAACGCGGTTGTGCATCTCCACCGGCCCGTTCAGGCCGATTTGGTGCAGGCGGTCCATCGTCGGCCAATCGTACTCGTGGAAGCCCAGATATTTGTACGTTTCCAGGGTGCCGGCGTACAATTTTAACCACTGGGGACCGTTGCCGTTACCCTGTCCAAAATTAAAGGCCACCGGCTCAAAACCGGCCGCCAGCATTTTTTGCCCAAAGGCGACCTGATATTCGTCATACAGTTTGTGGGTATTTTCGTCGGTCCATTCCGGGAAAACTTCGTTCAGCGACTCCCAGGCGTGAAAAACCGGCCGGCCGTTGATGTGATGGATGTCCCGGTTGACCTCTTCCCGCAGAATCCGCTCGGCCATCTCGACGCCCTTTTTGCGGGCTGCCTCGGCGGTGCTGCCGCTCAACTGTCCAAAATCCTGGGGATGAACGAACAGCCGCCCAATCAGAAAAACATCCGGGATTTCCTGACGAATTCGCTTCATCACCTCAACGCTGAAATCCAGCGTTTTGACCACTTTAGGGCGGAGGCGAAAAACCGCATCAAAGGCATCCTGCCGGGGACCGGTAATGTGAAAACCATACTTGTGATTGTAAAGCGTATTAAATTTGTGGTATTTTTGATGGTACATTTCGCCCTCCCGCCATAATTTTTTAGTCTTGAGCCGTAACTACTCAGCCATGTCATTTCGACCAAAGGGAGAAATCTCCGAGGCCGATGCAGCACGGCAGGGATTTCTCCGCCTACGGCCTCGAAATGACATGAGGGCTGATAAGCCTATCATATCACGAGCCGGGGGCAGAGTCAACGCAAAAAACGGCGACTTTGGGAAGTCGCCGTAAAAAAGTCCTTTAAAAGATTTTGCCCCAGAGATCGGTGGGAACGGCCGATCTCTGGGCGAAAGAAGGAAGGAGATGCGCGAGGTGCTCGCGATTTGTTGAGCTTAGTATAGGGTTAATTTGGTTTTTTGCATCAGCCAATAGGCGACACTTTCGCCAAAAACGTATGCGCGGCATGGCCTACGCCATTATGCGTAGGGCAAACGTAGGGCAAACATTGATTTTTACGAACAAGTGTGCTATAAAATGGTGTCAAGTTTTCTGGTGTCACGTGTCAAGTTATTTCTCTTCACACCTGACACTTGACACCTGATACCTGGCCCAAACTTTAACGGAGATCGTAATGGCAACAACGAATGACAACCTGCCGACCTGGCAGATTAATAACGGCTGGCGGGAAATTCTGGCCCGCGTTTTTGCCGGGATGGAGATAAAGCTCAATCTTACGCCGGAGTGGCTGATCAATCCGGCAACGCAGCGCCGCCTCAAACTGGATATGCTTTATCCGGCGATTGGGGTAGCGGTGCGGTTTGAAGGCGCGGAGGTCAAACAGCGGCGGCGGCTGAGCCTGGAAGAGGAAGCCCAGCAGCGTGTCCGCGACGACGCGCGGGTGGAGGTCTGCCGGGCGCACGGCATCGAGTTGATTTTGGTTGACCTGTCCCATGAAACGCCAAAACCACCTTTCAGGCCATTGACACCGCCCTCAGCCGGGCTGCCCAGCGGGTCAAAGCGGCTGAACTGCAAGCCAAACTCAAAGAGGCGCGGGCTACCGCCGCAGGGCTGGCTCGCAAAATCCAGAGCTACCGCGAATTCAGATTGTATGCCGACCTGTGGCAAGACCGGCAGTATCAGCCGGTCGTTTCAGCCCCGACGGCTTCAGCCAAACCCAAAGTCTCTTTTAGCCCTGGCATGGAGGTCGAGCACACCTCCTTCGGCCCAGGCGTGGTCATTTCCGCCGCCCCCAGCGGCGACGATACTCTGGTGACGATTGATTTCATCACCTCCGGCCAGAGAACCTTCGCCGCCAGCCTGGTCGGGGATAAGCTGCGCCGCCGTTAATCTGTTTCGGGTCATTTCGGGCGACAGCGAGAAATCCTGCTGACTCACGGACGGACGGAAACACGGACCTTTCTTTAAATTTTGTGGGCGTTTTTGTCCGTGAGTCATTTCCTCAACCACGCCAAAAAAACTTGACGTTTTTAAAAAACAGGATTATTATCCGCCCAAGTTGTCTGACAACTTCTGAAGATGACAGACATTTAGGCGGCCTTGTGCTTGAAACCCTCTCCAAAGTTGACCAGGTTACGGCCAACCTCCGCGCTCTCATAGATGGGCGTCAGTTTGAAGCCGGCCGGCTGCCCTCAGAACCGGAACTGGCCAGTATGTTGGGGGCCAGCCGGGCCACTATCCGCCAGGCGCTGGCTCAACTGGCGATTGACGGCCTGATTGTGCGCAAGCACGGCGTGGGCACATTTGTCAACCAGCACATCCAGAGCATTCAGACCCGCCTCGAAGAAGTGTGGGACTTCGCCGAGATGATCCGCCTCTCCGGTCACAGCCCCGCTATCCAACACATCGAGATGAATTTGGGGCCGGCCTCGCCGGAGGTCGCCCGTAAATTGGCGCTTGAGCCGGAGACCGAACTATTAACCACCGCCAACATCTTCCTGGCCGATGGTCTGCCGGTCATTTACTGCCTCGATTTCATCCCCGCCCATCTGGTCAAGCAGGCTTACCGTGACGAAGAACTGCACGGGCCGGTTTATACATTTCTGGAAAAGCGCTGCGGCCAGCGGGTAGATCACAACATTACCGAAATTTTACCCGTTGTGGCCGATCACCGCCTGAGCGAACTGCTGGATTGTCCAGCCGGTACACCCCTGCATTACTTCGCCGAAGTGGGTTTCAACAACCATAACATCCCTATCCTCTATTCCGAAGAATATTACCGGCCAGAGTTCTTTTCTTTTACCGTCATCCGCAAAATGACGAGCAGGAAGTAGGGAGTCTACTGACTACTGACATCTATCTTTAGGAGGCGCTATGTTAAGCAAAGAAGAATATCTGGAAGAAATCGAACAGATCATCGTTGACGGCGATGAGGAGGAAGCGGCCGCAGTGGTGGCCGAGGCCCTGGAGGCCGGGATCAGCGCGTTCGACATCCTCAACGACGGGCTGATGATGGGAGCCAAAACCGTTGGCCGGCTTTTTGAAACGGGCGAGTTATTTCTACCGGAACTGATGATGACCGGACGTGCCCTCAAAGCGGCGATGGCGCTCATTACGCCGGTTCTGCAAGCCGAATTTGCCGGCAACATGGCCGACAGCGACACCGGGGTAGTGGTCATGGCCACCGTTCAAACCGACATCCACGATATCGGCAAAAATATTGTCTCTTCGATGCTGGTGGCCACCGGCTTTGAGGTGGTTGACCTGGGCGTAGATGTGCCGATCAAGAGCATCATTGCCAAAGCCAAGGAAGTCAATGCCAACATCATCGGCTGTTCGGCCTTGCTGACGACCTCGATGCCGTTTATGCGCGATCTGGTAGATCTGCTCAAAGCGATGGGCGAGCGGGACCGCTTCAAGGTGATGGTCGGCGGGGCCTCGGTGACGCCGCTGTTTGCCGAGAAAATCGGCGCAGACGGGACCGCACCCAACGCCATGGAAGCCGTACAATTAGCCAAACGTTTAATTCGAGAACAACGCCAGCAGCAGGCATGGGGGTCTAAATTATGTTAAACTACCACGAAATTATGGACCGGGCCAGAAGCGGCCCTTACATCAAAGAAGAAGATTGGGACTTGCAGAAGGTGGCGATGACCACCCGCCGGCTGGTCAAGAAGCACAAGCTCAAATGGGACCCGGAAGTGATTGTGACCGCTGATCCCGGTCTGGCCGACACCATTTTTGAAGCCGGCCTGGAACTGGCTAAAGAACTTGGCGCTTATTCGCGCAGCAGCGAGCGCATCATCGAGTTTGAACCCGGCGAATTGGAAGCGGGCATGCGCCAGGCCCCCCAAACCCTGGTGATGGGCGAAGGCAAAGACGCCCGCACCCTCTTCGCCCGCAAAATTATGGACGACCGCCCGCCGCTGGTCTGGGCCGGCAACCCCGGCGCGCCGACGCCGGAGGAGCTGTTTTTGCCCTGCGTGATGAGCTGGATGCAGGAGCCGATTGTGGATTTGGTCACCTGTGGCACCCTGGTGGTGGTGGATGGCCGGGAAGTCCGCACCGGCGACCCCATCGAGATCATTTCGACCCGGCGCGAACTGCAATACATGCGCCAGGGCTTAAAACGAGTGGGCCGGCCCGGGATGGGCATGCTGGCCGCCCAAAGCTCGGTTTCGGAATTGGGTGATCTGGCTGCGGCGCATCCTGACTATTTGCGCCCGTGCGACTCGCACCTGGTACCCATGCTGAACGAGTTAAAGATGGATAACCGCAATATCTCACGGGCGGTCAACTCGCTGGAATACGGCATGCGTAACGCCTCGCTGCCGTGCGTGATTGTCGGCGGGCTGGGCGGCGACGCGCCCGGTTCGGCAGTGGTCAATGTGGCCTCGTATATTCTGGCTAATTTGACCTGTCTGGCCGATTATCACCTCTGCCATCCGATCCACATTCGCCACGTGGCGACGACGACCCGCAGTGTGATGTGGGTTGAGAACATCGTCGCGCAGGCCTTTGCCCGCAACGCGCCCTGCATCATCGTCAGCGATATTTACCCCAAGAGCGGCGCACTGACCCGCGAACTGCTCTACGAGACCGCCGCCAATGCTATTGTCATCACCGCCAGCGGCGGTCATCTGGAAGGGTGCGGCTCGGCGGACGGCAATGCGCCCAACGGCACCGGCCTGGAAGCCCGCTTCATGGGCGAGGTCGGCCACGCCGTCGCCCGGCAAAATTTGTCGCTGGGCGAGGCCAACGCCCTGGTGTTGAAGCTGCTGCAAAAGTACGAGCACGTCTTCGACATACCCGGCGGCAATCCCGGCGTTTCCTTCGATCAGGCTTACGACATGGTCCATCTGCGCCCGCTCCCGGAGTGGCAGCGTATGTATGACGAGGTCAAAGCGGAAGTGCGGGAGATGGGGTTAACGGCCCTGGTTTAGTTCGGTTTGACCGCAACCTTCATCGGGGGTATAGTGGCTGTATCGCGGGGGTTCAATACGCAAAGTGGAGGAACCTATGGAATTAGCCCAAATCATCAAAATCGCTCGCGGCGATGAACCGGCAGATTTGCTGCTCAGAAATGGCCGCATTCTCAACGTCTTCACCGGCGAGATTATCCCCACTAACATCGCTATTGCCCAATCCCGCATCGTCGGCCTGGGCGACTACGAGGCCCACCAGGCGGTTGATTTGGGGGGCCGCTATGTGGCGCCCGGCCTGATTGACAGCCATGTTCACATCGAAAGCGCGATGGTTCCGCCGCCCGAATTTGCCCGCGCCGTAGTGCCGCGCGGCACCACCACCGTGGTCACGGACCCACACGAAATTGCCAATGTGTTGGGTCTGGAAGGCATTCGCTACATGCTGGCGATGGCCAAGTATAACCCCCTGAGCGTTTATGTGAACGCGCCGAGCTGCGTCCCCAGCACCCACATGGAAACCACCGGCGCAGCCCTGGCCTGGTATGATCTGGAGCCGCTTTTGCATGAGCCGTTTGTCATCGGTCTGGCCGAGGTGATGAATTTCCCCGGCGTGGTTGCCGGCGATGAAGGCGTCCTCAATAAAATTCGCTCCTTCCGCAGTAAAGTCAAAGACGGGCACTGCCCCGGCCTGCTGGGGCGAAACCTCAATGCTTATGTCGGCGTCGGCATCGGCAGCGACCATGAATGTACCACCGTCGAGGAGGCGCTGGAAAAACTGCGCCTGGGCATGGTTATTTTCATCCGTGAGGCCACCAACGCCCACAACCTCAAACCTTTGCTGCCGCTCATCACGCCCGAAAACGCGCACAGGCTCTGCTTTTGCACCGACGACCGCCAGCCCGCCGATTTGCTGGATGAGGGCCACATAGATTTTATGCTCCGCACCGCCATCGCCGGAGGCGTGCCGCCCCTTACTGCTTTTCGCATGGCGACGCTCAACCCGGCCGAATATTTCCGCCTGAATGACCGGGGGGCCATCGCGCCGAGCCGTCGGGCCGATCTGATGGTCTTTTCCGATTTGCAAGCGCCGGTGGCCGAATTGGTCTATCGCGGCGGCCATCTGGTTGCCCAGGATGGGGTGGCCCTGCCCTGGGAGCGACCCGCCCGGCGCACGGTGCTGCGCAGTTCGATGAATGTGGATTGGAGCAAAGTCAATTTGCGCCTGCCCGTCGAAGGCGCTCAGGTACGGATCATGGGCGCTGTGCGCGACCAGTTGATCACCCACCATCTGATCGAGCCAACGCCCCAGGCCGACGGCCACGTGGTCGCCGACCTCAGCCGGGATATTTTGAAAATGGCCGTTATCGAGCGGCATCTGGCGACCGGCCGGGTGGGCGAACTTTTGTCCCAGCCGGGCTTTGGCTTTCACAATCAACCCGAAGCCGGCCACATCATCGCCAATTTAATTGACTCCGCCCGCCAATTCCGCCGTGTAGTAGAACTTGTCCCCAATTCCCCTGCCTTTCCAACCTTCAACCTTCAACCTTCCAACCTCCCAACCTCCCTTGACCTCAACCGGGCTTATCTGGAGACAATTGAGCAAGGCATCATGGCCGCCCAATACCTGCGCAGTTGGGAAGCCGCCTCCGGCGACATGCCGACAGCCTCCCCTGACAATACGGCCAACCCCGACCCATCCGGCGCGGTATTGATTACCCCGGCGACTACCTTTTTGGTCAGCAACCGCCCGGTAGATTATCAATTCTGGCTCGACGCCGGCAGCAGTGGTTGGTGGGAGCGCATCGCCCAACCCTTGACCCATCCCTACATCCTCACCGCCGATTGGGAACCGGGCCGCCCCTGGACCGACGCCGACGAGGTCGCCGGTCAGCGCGACCGGCTTTATCGCCTGGTATTGGGCCTGACCCGCCGCTGCCGCCAGCATATCTTCATCGTCAACTCCGAAGTCGGCGAGCAGGGGTACGAGCAGCGGGGGCAATTACTGGTTGCCCTCCAGCAAATGCTGCGCCAAATGCAGCGAGAGGAAACAGATGAAAAACAAATTGAATGACCCCATTTTAGAGATTTTTCTCCAGCAGATGCACCAAAAACTCGGTTCGCACCTCAAGCAGATTATCCTTTTTGGCTCCCGCGCTCGAGGCGATTTTGACCGTGACTCCGATTACGACTGTCTAGCAGTGGTGGATGAGGTGTCGCCGAAGGTGGATGAAACCATTGCCGAAATAATGGGCCAATTCCTGAATGAACATGACATGGTTTTTTCGATCTTCCCCATTACGCAAGAAATGTATCAACAGGATGTTTGGGAACCACTACTTATCAATGTGCGTAAAGAAGGGGTTGTTCTGTGACCGAGCCAAATGCTCTGGCAGCGAAATTAGAATTGATGATCCAAAAAGCTTCTCGTTCCCTGGCGGCTGCCAGTCAGCTTGTAGTGACAGGGGATTATGACTTTGCTTCGTCTCGTGCCTATTATGCCGCTTTTTACGCAATGCAAGCGGCATTGCTGACTAAAAATCTCACTCCGGCCAAACATGCCGGAGCTATCCGTGCCTTCAGTCAGCATTTTATCAAAACAGGTGTTTTCCCGACAGAATTTAACCAATCCATCAGCCGCCTCTTTCGCAATAGACAAACAGGCGATTATGCACTTGGTTTGAGTATCAATGAGGACAAAGCCAGACAGGATATTCAAACAGCAGAAAGTGTAGTCGAAGCGATCCTGACATATTTGAAAGAGGAGAGATTTTTGTAAGTCTATTAATCTAATGACAAATGTGACCTTCATCCCCCGCCCCTCACAGCAAAAAATCCTCGACACCATCCTCACCGCCGCCGGGCCGGTGCGGGTGGGGGTGTCCGCCGTGCCGGGGAGCGGCAAAACCCATATTCTCTCCTACCTGGCCTCGGAGCTGGTTCAGCGTGTCGGCGATGAGCAGGAGGTGCTGATTGTGACCCTGGTCAACGCGGCGGTGGACAATTTCCGCCGCCGGGTGGATGGCTTTGTCCGGGCCAAAGGCTTGCTGCCCGGTTTCAACTACCGGGTCTGCACCCTGCACTCGCTGGCCCACGAGATTGTCCAGCAGCGCCCCTCGCTGGTCGGCCTGAGCCAGGATTACGATATTGTGGACGAGCGCACGGCCCAACTGCTGTTGCGCGAGGTGGTCGAAGGCTGGCTGTCGGCCAATGTCAGCCGGCTGGAGGACTACGTGGCCCCCGGCCTGGAAATCCAGCCCTTATTACGCCAGCATTTGCCCGACCTGGCCCTGGCGATTGCCCAGAACTTTATCAAGCGGGCCAAAGATCATCGCCTGGCCCCTTACGCGCTGGAAGACAGCCTGAGCCGCTACCCGGAGCGGCTGCCCCTGGCCCAACTCGGCCTGGACATCTACCGCGAGTACCAGAACCGGCTGGCCCGCACCGGCGTAGACTTTGACGACCTGATCCGCCTGGCCGCCCAGGCCATCGAACTGGACCCTGATTTTCTGGCCCGGCTGCGCAGCGCTGGCCCTACATCCTGGAAGACGAAGCCCAGGACAGCAGTTTACTGCAACAGGAAATCCTGGAAAATTTGACCGGTCCCAGCGGTACGTGGGTGCGTGTCGGCGACCCCAACCAGGCTATCTACGAAACCTTCACCACCGCCGACCCGGAAAACCTGCGCGGCTTTTTGCGCCGGGAAGATGTGATTTCGCTGCCCATGCCCGAGTCGGGCCGGTCGTCGGCGAGCATCATTGAGTTGGCCAACCATTTGATTGATTGGACCATGGCCGACCATCCCCGCCCCAAAGTGCAGAACGCCCTGAGCCTGCCCTACATTGTCCAGACCCCGCCCGACGACCCCCAGCCCAACCCGCCCGACCGGCCCGACCAGATACACTTCCGGCCCGAAAAGTTCAAGCCGGCCCAGGAAATCCAGGCCATTGTGCGCTCGGTCAAAAGCTGGCTCAAACAGAACCCCACCCGAACCGTCGCCATTCTCGATGCGCGCAACAAACGCGGGGTGGATATTGCCAACGCCCTGCGCCGGGCCGATGTGCCCTATGTCGAACTGCTCAACAGCACCGCCGCCACCCGCAGCACTGCCGGGGTGCTGGGTAACGTGCTCAAATACCTGGCCCGGCCCGAAGACGCCCGCCAGTTAGCCACCGTGTTTCACGTCTGGAAGCGGCACGAGTGGGATTTGGAAGATTTGCAGCCCATCTTCCAGCACGTCGAAACGACGCTGCAAAACCTGGCTCACCTGGAAGATTATTTGTGGCCGCGTCCGGGCCGGGATTGGTTGGAGGAGGCGGTGACGCGAGGACGCGAGGAGGCGAGGACGCGAGGAGGCGAAGAAAAGAATAGCGAGTGGCTTGAAGGTGAGCCTGACGAAGCCTCGCCTCATCGCTCGTCGCCTCACTTCTCACCGATTTTCGCACTCTGGTCCGCCGCTGGCATGGGGCCGCCATCCTGCCGATTGACCAATTAATTTGTTGCTGGCCCAGGATTTGTTCGACAGCCCGGCCGACCTGGCCCTGGCCCACAAATTTGCCGTGGTGCTGCGCCGCATCGCCGCCGAGCACCCCGACTACCGCCTGCCCCAGTTTGTCGAAGAACTGGCCGAGATCGCGCGTAACCAGCGGCGATTTTTGGGTTTTGACGAAGACATGGTCGGTTTTGAGCCGCCGCCGGGCAAAGTCACCGTGGCGACCATGCACCGGGCCAAGGGGTTGGAGTGGGACCGGGTGTATCTGATGGGCCTCAACAACTACAGTTTCCCCTCCGGCCAGCCCCAGGATACCTATTTTCCGAAAAGTGGTTCGTCCGCGACTCGCTCAATCTGGAAGCCGAAGGACTGGCCCAACTGGAAGCCCTCATCAACCCCGACGAAAGCTATATTGAGGGAGCCGCCACCGAATCCGCCCGGCTCGACCTGGTCAAAGAGCGCCTGCGCCTCTTCTTTGTCGGCCTCACCCGCGCCCGCCAGGAGCTAATTGTCACCTGGAACACCGGCCAGCAGTACGCCGGCAAGCTGGATAATCAGCCCGGTGTGCCTTTTGTGGCGTTACAAACTCAGTGGGAAGAAAAAGGTAGCAAGGTAGCAGGGTAGCAGATTTTTTTGCTACCCTGTTACCTTGCTACCTTGCGATATGGAGATTTACAATGGTTTTGCCAACCACCTTCCAATTCAGTCAATCGAGTCTCCAAGACTTTGAAACCTGCCCACGCCGGTTCAAACTGCGCTATCTGGACAGGCTGCGCTGGCCGGCGGTTGAGTCGGAGCCGGTGCGGGAAGCGGAACGGCTGGCTCAACTGGGCACGGATTTTCATCGCCTGGTGCAGCAGCACGTCGCCGGTCTGGCTGAAGAGGTGCTGAGCCAGCAACTCGCTGAAAGCGACCCGGCGCTGCAAACCTGGTGGCAAAGTTATCTCCAGCACCGCCCCACCCTGGCCACCGGAACGCGCCTCTATCCCGAAATGCAGTTGTCCGTTCCCCTGCGGGGCTGCCGGCTGATGGCCCGATTTGATTTGCTGGCGGTCCAGCCGGATGGCCGCTTTCTGATTATTGACTGGAAAACGTCGCTGCATAAACCTGAGCGGGACACCCTGGCCCGGCGGATGCAAACCCGCGTCTATCCCTACGTGCTGGCCCTGGCCGGCGCGGCCTTCAACACCGGCCAGCCGATTGACCCGGCGACCATCGAGATGATTTACTGGTATCCCACCAGCCCCGACCAGCCGGAACACTTTCAATACAACGCCCAACTTTGCCGGCGCGATGAGGAATTCCTCAGCAGCTTGATCGAGCAGATCAAACACTCTGCCCAAACTACCGCCTTTCCGCTGGTCGAGGATAAAAAAGCCTGCACCTATTGCGTCTACCGATCCTTTTGTGATCGCGGCCAAAAAGGCGGGCCGGTGGCCGAGCTGGCCGAAGAGACGGTGGGCGAGTTAGACCTTTCCTCGCTCGATTGGGATCAGATTGCGGAGATACAGTTTTAAGGTGGTCCATGATTTAAAATGTCTTGCGTGTTGCGTGTTCCGTTTATCTTTACGCAACACGCAACACGCAACACGTGATCAGTATGAACCAAGAACTATTTCAGACCATCCTCAACACACTCGCTTCCAAAACCCTGGCTTACCTGCTGCGGGATTTGGAGGAAAGCCAGGCGGAGTGGCGAGACTTCCCTGGCGACGCCCCGCCCCTGGAACTACAACAGGCGTTTCTGGAAACAGTGACCGCTATCAGAACCGCCGGTGCAGCCCAGGCCCAGGCCGAGGGCCTCGATTTTGCCCAATTGGTCGAACAGGCCAGGGCCGAGTTAGCCGCCGAAGAGGATTGGATGGCCCAACGCAACCAGCAAATCCGTCAGAATTGGCTGAGCGACCTGGAGTGAAAAATGGTGAATTGTGAATGAAAGAATGTTTTTAATCGTTCACAATTCACCATTCACAATTCACCATTCACAATTATGACTTACTGGCTTCTCCCTCCCCCAACCCATACCCCCCCCGGACCTGCTTGATTTCACCGGCGACCCTTTTCTGGCTCAACTGCTGGCTCAGCGGGGGATTGTGACGGTGGAGCAGGCTCGCGCTTTTCTCGATCCTGCAATTTACTGCCCCACCCCACCCGAAGCGCTGCCCGACCTGGAGCAGGCTGTGGCCCGTTTGAACCGGGCCATTGAGCGCCGGGAGTCCATCTGTGTTTGGGGCGATTTTGATGTGGATGGGCAGACCGCCACTGCGCTTCTGGTCTCGTCCTTGCAAAGCCTGGGGGCGAAGGTCCGTTACTACATCCCCAACCGGCTGACCGAATCGCACGGCATGAAACTGCCGGCGCTTCGGCGCATTCTGGCGGAAGAGGTCAATCTGATTTTGACCTGCGATACCGGCATCGCCGAGCATGAAGCCATCGCCGCTGCTCAGTCTGCCGGGGTAGAGGTTATCGTAACCGACCACCACGATCTGGCCGAAACGCTGCCGCCCGCGCTGGCGGTGGTCAATCCCAAACGCCTGCCGCCGGATCACCCACTGCGCGAGCTGCCAGGTGTGGGCGTGGCCTACAAACTGGCCGAGGGACTGTACCGCAGCCGTCAGCGGGCCGCCGAGAGCGAGAGCCTGCTGGATTTGGTCGCGCTGGGGATTGTGGCCGACGTGGCCCAACAGGTGGGTGACACCCGCTACCTGCTGCAAAAAGGGCTGCTGGCTCTGCGCCAGACGAATCGCTTAGGCTTGCAAACCCTGATTGAAAGCGCCCGCCTCACCCCGGAGCGGCTGACCGAAGAGCACATCGGCTTCTGGCTGGCCCCCCGGCTTAACGCCCTGGGCCGTTTGGGCGACGCCAACCTGGCTGTCGAACTGCTGACCACCACCGACCTGACCCGCGCCCGCATCATCACTCTGCAACTGGAAGCCCTGAACGACCGGCGCAAAATGCTGACCGACCGGGTGGTGGTGCAGGCTCTGAGCCAGTTGGAAGATACCCCCTCGCTGGCCGACTACAACGCTATTGTCCTGGCCGCCGCCGACTGGCACCCCGGTGTGCTCGGCCTGGCTGCCAGCCGCCTGATTGACCAGTTTGGCAAACCGGCCTTGCTGCTGACCGTGCGGCCCGACGAACCGCTGGCCCGCGGTTCGGCCCGCTCGGTGCCCGGCTGCGATATTCACCAGGCTCTCAAAAGCCAGGCGCACCTGCTGCACAGTTTCGGCGGGCATCCTCAGGCGGCCGGGCTGGCCCTGGCCGCCGAAAACATCCCCGTTTTCCGCCGGGGTTTATCGGCGGCGCTGGCGGACTGCCGGACTGCGTCAACTGACGCCGTCGCCCTGGATGCGCTGGTGGAGTGGTCGCAGGTATCGCCGGAACTGCTGGACTCGATTAACCGGCTCGCTCCGTTTGGGGCGGGCAATCCACGGGTGCGCCTGGGCTGCACCGGCCTGACGGTAGTGGAAGAGAAGACTTTTGGCAAAACTGGGGCGCACAAGCGAATGACTGTGCAAGACGCTGCCGGACTGAGCCGCGAAAATTATCTGGTGGGGCGGCGCGACCCAACCCTCACCACAGGGAA
>JAAUSP010000101.1 GCA_012032575.1 Anaerolineales bacterium
GGCCCTGGCTGGGCGTCGGTTTTTACTGGTTTTTCAAACAGGCCGACGAGCGGGAGCGGGCCAGCCATCCCCAATATTATTTCCGTATGGTCGAGCCGGATTTTACGCCTATGCCGGTCTACGAGGCGATGAAAGCAAAGACAGCCGCACCGCCGCTGGTCTATGCCGGCTGGCATCAAGCGAGTCACTGGGCGATTACTTACGAGGGTGACTGGCAAACTGTCTCCCTGCCCGAAGCTACCTTCGGCGATGCCCTTCGCGCCGACGAAGCCGGCGCAGCGGCGAATTTTACCTTTGAAGGCAGCACCCTGGATTTGGCCGTGCTCCCCAGCGAGGGCCGGCTGCGGGTGCAAATTGACCAGCAAACGCCCGGAATTGTAGGGGTCGGGGGTCAGGGGTCGGGGGTCGGAAGTCAGGGAGCAGTAGTAAATCTTGCGCACACATTGCCTCAAGGCTTGCACCAGGTCAGGCTTGAAGTAGTCGAAGGGCCGGTCATCATTGATGGCTTTATGGTGGAAAACCGGCCAAACCTGACCCTCAATCGGGCGGGCAGTGCGATTATGGTCCTGGCCACGCTGATTGGGGTGTGGCTGTGGTGGCGGCAGCGCAAAACCAACGCTAAAGGCTAAATGTTTGGAAAGCTGACCTACCTCATCTGGCTGGCCCTGTTCATTGGGCTGCCGCTGCTTTTGATGGCCTGGCGCTGGCCGCAGCACTTGTGGCGACAGCGGCGTGCCCTGGCGCTGACCGGGCTGGGGTCATTGGTCGGCGGGTGGACCTGGGATGCCCTGGCGGTGAAGTGGGGCATCTGGTATTTCGATCCGGCGAATATGGTCAACCTGTGGTTTTTGGGCCTGCCCCTGGAAGAGTGGCTCTGGTTCACCGGCGTGAGCCTGATGTTTGGGGCGCTGACGGTGGTGCTTGTGGAGGGTCAGCGATGAGCTTTCTGCCCGAACAATTCTCCTATCTATTGATGCTGATTGTCTTTGGACTGCTGTTTCACGGTATTCTGTGGGCGCGGAACGGGTCTTTTCTGTGGAGCCGGCGAAGCGTCATCTTGAAAGTCATATTGATTGCCGAAGTCTGGATGTTCATCACCGATCCCATCGGCGGTTATTGGCGCACCTGGTTTTTTGATCCGGATAAGGTTCTGGGTATCTGGTTCTGGCAGGTGATGCCGCTGGAGGATTTGCTGGGGATTGCCGTAACCAGCAGCGCCGCCGCCTGCGCCGTGCTGGTTTTTGGCTACGGCCCACGCCGCTGGGTGTAGAAGTGACCGGTTGAAGGTTGGAAAGTTGGAAGGTTGTTATCTTCTTCGGCCTTCCAGTCCGCCAGTCTTCCATTTTTCCTTTACTGCCCCAAATACACCGCCACATTCTGCAAATGTTCCTCATAGGTGGTGGCAAAAGCGTGCTGACCGCCCTCGCACTGAGGCCGCTGGCAGACAAAAAAGTAATAATTGGTCGCGGCGGGTTGGAGAACGGCCATGATCGAGTCCAGGTTGGGGTTGGCAATCGGGCCGGGCGGCAGGCCAGGGTAAAGGTAGGTATTGTAGGGGGAATTGACCCGGTTGTACTCGTCCAAACTCATGGGCGTTTTCCACCACTGGCCGCTGCCAAATTGGTAGCCCAGGGCATACTGCACGGTCGGGTCGGCCTGGAGCAGAGGATAGGGGCTGCCGGGGGCCAGCCGGTTGAGGTACACGCTGGCGATAAAAGGCTTTTCTGCCGCCGCCGCCGTTTCGCGCTCCACAATCGAAGCCAGGGTTAACACCTGATAAAACGTGAGGCCGCGCTGCCGGGCCAGACTCAAAACATCGGGGGGAAGCCGGCCGGCCATGGTATCGAGCATCCGCGCAATCAAATCTGCCGGCTTGGCCCCATCCGGCAAAGGATAGGTTCCCGGAAAAAGATAGCCCTCATACGATTGGCCGGGAGGCCGGTCGGCCAGCAGCGGGTGACTCACCACAACACCCTCGCGGGCCTGGCGGAGGAACAGATCGCCGTCCAGCAGCTCGTTGTCGCTCAGATGTTGGGCCAGTTGCTCCATCCGCCAGCCGGACGGCACATTGACTACAAGCTGGGCCGAGCGGCCCCGATACAGCGCCGCTCCAATCTGGCGCATGGTCATATTGCGGCGCAGTTGATACTCGCCGCTTTGCAGCCGGGTATCGAGGCCATTGTAGCGCAGCAGTTGGGTAAATAACTCGGCCTCGCTGATCAGCCTCAACGCCTGCAATTTTTGGGCCACATCCAGCGCGGTTTCCCCATCAAGAATGGTAAAGGGCGTCAAACTGGGGTCGGTGGAAAGCGGGGTGTTGATTTCGTTGACCCGCGCCTGTAGGATGGGGTAAAGCCGCTGCGCTTCGGCGTTAAGCGGCGGAAACGGCCAGGCCGAGCCGGTCTCAATCAGCAGGGGTGCAGCATTGTTGTTGAGAAGTGCCGGCAGCCGGGTTATCAGCGATACCACCAGGATAACGCCAATCAACAACAAAGCAGTCTTAAAAATAAATTTAATTAGGCCAGCAAGCTGACTCATGGGGGTGATTAGTACCGTAGCCGTTGAGTCTGTGTACCTTAACCAAAAATCTTTCAGTGAAATTCGTGTAATTCGTGGCGAAAAATCCTGTTTGGCCCTGGCTTGGTCAGGTCGGGTCTATTGTAGCACAAATTGTTTGACATGCATCTTAATCATGACTATTATAACTTCACGCAAGTTTAGAGGACAGGCATGACCGTTAGAAACGTTATCACCCTCAGCGATGAAAGACTCCGCCAGCAAGCCGAAAAGGTAAACCAATTTACCCCCGCTTTGAAACAACTGGCCGAAGATATGCTGGAAACCATGCACGTCTATCACGGCGTGGGCATAGCCGGGCCGCAAATCGGGGTGATGCAGCGCATTTTTGTCGCCGAAATCCCGGCTTCGCGCAGTGGCACGGATGAGCCGCACCCGCAAAGTGGCACGACGTACATACTGATCAACCCGGAAATTGTCCAATGCGCTGAGACGCTGGTTGAAGGACAGGAGGGCTGTCTCTCCATTCCCACCTGGTACGGCCTGGTTGAGCGGCCCGAATGGGTCGAAGTGCGCGCCCAAGACCTGAACGGCAAAAAATTCAACCTCAAAGTGGACGATTTGCTGGCCCGCATTTTTCAACACGAGCTGGATCACCTCAACGGAGTCCTGTTTATTGACCACATCACCGACCGCCAAAAATTGTGGCAGATTTTACCCGAAGAGGAAAAAGTGTCAGAAGCAGAAGCGGCTGTTTGAAATAAAATAGTACGTGGTGCGTGGTGCGTAGTCTGTAAATTTCACGCACCACGCACCACGCACCACGTAGTTTTTAGCTAGTTTTTTAGCGCCTTAAAAGGGGATTTAGTCAAAATGAACAACAACAAAAGCCAGGAAACGCTTGAACTGGAAGCTCTGGAAACCCAAGAATGGCTGGAATCTATGGATTATGTATTTCAGCATAGTGGACCGGAGCGGGTTCAGTACTTGCTGGAGCAGCTTGAACTCCACGCCTACGAAAACGGAGTGCGCCAGCCGTTTTCGGCCAACACACCCTACATCAATACCATTCCGGTGGATAAACAGCCACCCTATCCCGGCAACCGCGAGATCGAACGGCGCATCAAAAGCATCATTCGCTGGAACGCGATGGCGATGGTGGTCCGGGCGAACATCGCCAGCCCCGGTATCGGCGGCCATATTTCTACCTATGCTTCCGCCGCCAACCTGTATGAAGTCGGCTTTAATCACTTTTTCCGGGGCAAAGGCGACAATCACAGCGGCGACCAGATTTATTTTCAGGGTCATGCTTCGCCCGGTATCTATGCCAGGGCGTTTCTGGAAGGCCGGCTGTCGGCAGATATGCTGGAAAGATTTCGCCAGGAATTGCGGCCACAGGGTGGTCTGTCGTCGTATCCCCACCCCTGGCTGATGCCCGAATTTTGGGAGTTCCCCACGGTTTCGATGGGCCTGGGACCGATTATGGCGATTTACCAGGCTCGCTTCAATCGCTACCTGGAAGACCGGGAGCTGAAAAAAGACACCGGCTCCAAAGTTTGGGCCTTTTTGGGTGACGGCGAAACGGACGAACCGGAAGCCCTGGGGGCCATCAGTCTGGCCGCCCGCGAGCATCTGGACAACCTCATTTTTGTCATCAACTGCAACCTGCAGCGGCTCGACGGCCCGGTGCGCGGCAACAGCAGCATTATCCAGGAATTGGAAAAAGTGTTCCGGGGCGCCGGCTGGAATGTCATCAAAGTTATTTGGGGCAGCGATTGGGACCCCCTGCTGGCGAAAGACCATGATGGCCTGCTGGTCAAGCGCATGGGTGAGGTGGTTGACGGCGAGTATCAAAAGTTCACCGTTGAAAGCGGAGCCTACATTCGCGAGCACTTCTTTGGCACAGACCCGCGTCTGTTGGAAATGGTTTCGCACCTGTCTGATGAACAGCTCCGCAAGCTGCGCCTGGGTGGGCACGATCCGGAAAAAGTTTATGCCGCCTTCAAGTCGGCAGTCGAACATAAGGGAGCGCCCACCGTTATCCTGGCCCGCACTATCAAAGGTTATGGGCTGGGCGAAGCCGGCGAGGGCAAGAATATCACCCACCAGCAGAAAAAATTGAACGAGGACGAACTGCGCGAGTTCCGCGCCCGCTTTGGCATCCCCATCTCTGATGACGAAATTGCCTCCGCGCCTTTCTATCGCCCGTTGGATAACAGCCCGGAGATCAAATACCTCAAAGACCGGCGTGAAAAGCTGGGCGGTTTTGTTCCCAGCCGCACCCCCCACAGTTCATTTGTGACTACGCCCTCGGAAAAGCTCTTTGAAGAGTTTTATCAGGGCACCGAAGGCCGCGAAGTTTCGACCACGATGGTTTTTGTGCGTATTCTAACCAAACTGCTGCGCGATAAAGACCTGGGCAAACTCATTGTCCCCATTGTGCCCGACGAAGCCCGCACCTTTGGCATGGAAGCCCTGTTCCGGCAGAGCGGCATTTACTCTCACCCCGGCCAGCTCTACGAGCCGGTTGACTCTGACAGCCTGCTGTATTACAAAGAAGCCAAAGACGGGCAAATTTTGGAAGAAGGTATTACCGAGGCCGGCTCGATGTCGTCGTTTATTGCCGCCGGCACAGCCTACGCCACGCACGGTATCAATACCATCCCCTTCTTTATCTATTACTCCATGTTTGGTTTGCAGCGCATTGGCGATCTCATCTGGGCCGCCGCCGATTTGCGCTGCCGGGGTTTTCTGCTGGGTGCTACCGCCGGGCGGACCACCCTGGCCGGCGAAGGCTTGCAGCACCAGGACGGTCACAGCCACGTGCTCGCCTCTACGGTGCCCACCCTCATGGCCTATGACCCGGCCTTTGCTTACGAACTGGCCGTCATTATCCGCGATGGCATCCGCCGCATGTACGAAGAACAGGAAAGCGTTTTTTACTACCTGACGGTCGGCAATGAAAACTATAATATGCCCCACCTGCCCGACGGCGACGGGGTCAAAGAAGGTATTCTCAAGGGCATGTACAAATTCAAAGCATCGGAGAATAAAGACGCCAAACTGCGGGCGAACCTGTTTGGCAGCGGGGCGATTATGAACCAGGTACTTCTCGCTCAGAAAGAGTTGGAGGAAAGGTACAACGTCGCCGTTGATGTCTGGAGTGTGACCAGTTACAAGGAACTGCGCCGCGATGGGCTTGAGGTGGAACGCTGGAATATGCTCCATCCCACCGAAAAACCGCGCATCCCCTATATCACTCAATGCCTGGCCGATGCCCCCGGCGTTTTTGTGGCCGCCTCTGATTATATGAAGAAAATGCCCGACTCCATTGCCCGCTGGTTCCCCCGGCCGCTGGTTTCGCTGGGCACCGATGGCTTTGGCCGCAGCGATGGCCGCAAAGCGCTGCGCGACTTCTTTGAAGTGGATTATCGCTATGTCACCCTGGCCGCGCTCACCTCGCTGATGCGCGAGGACAAACTGAAACCCGATATGGTTATGGGCGCGATGGAAGACCTGGAAATTAACCCGGCTAAACTAAACCCGATGATTTCGTAGCAGGGTAGCAAGTAGCAAGGTAGCAGGTAGTTTATCTTCCTGCTACTCTGCTACTCTGCTACTCTGCTACCCTGCTACCCTGTTACTCTGCTACCCTGTTACTCTGCTACCCTGGGAGAGTCCAATTATGAGTGATTTTAACCTGCCCGAACTGGGTGAAAATATTCAAGCCGGCGATGTGATCAATGTTTTGGTGGCGGTCGGTGATACCATCGCGCCCGACCAGCCGGTGCTGGAACTGGAAACCGACAAAGCCACGGTGGAAGTACCTTCTTCCATTGGCGGCGTGGTCAAAGCCATCCACATCAAAGCCGGCGACACCATTCGGGTGGGCCAACTGATTTTGACGGTGGAGGGCAATGGAGCGGACCAACCCACCGCCCCAGCTCCAGCGCAGCCGGAAGCTCCCCAAGCTGAGCCTGCTCCGGCGGCCCCTCCCCCTCCTGTTCCTCAAGCACCCGCCGCAGCAGCACCGCCGCCAGCCGAACCTTCTGCGCCGGTTATGACGGAATTCAAAATACCTGATCTGGGCGAGAATATTCAGGCCGGTACGGTGGTCAATATTCTGGTCGCTGTGGGTGACGCCGTTTCCGTAGACCAGCCGGTGCTGGAACTGGAAACTGACAAAGCGACGGTCGAAGTGCCTTCGTCGGTGGCCGGCGTCGTCAAGGAAATTCATATCAAAGCCGGTGATAGCGTCAAGGTAGGCCAACGTGTGCTAACCCTGGAGGGTACCGCTGCTACTGTCGAACCGACCAGCCAACCGGCCCCTGCGGTGGGCCAGCCAGCCCCGCCGGAACCTCCCGCTGAAGTCAGGCCAGAACCGGCGCTGGCTGCTCTCCCGGAACCTGTCCCGGTGGCTCCCCGCTCCTGTGCCTGTCGCCGTTTTACCGCCCGATTTTTACGAGCCGGACGCGGCTCACAGCGCTGTTCCCGCCGCGCCGAATGTGCGCCGATTGGCCCGCGAAATCGGGGTGGATATAACCCAGGTGCAAGGGACCGGTCCCGGCGGCCGGATTTCGATGGCAGATGTCAAAAATCATGCCCGCCAGCACAGCTTGACCGGTCGTGGAGTTGCCCCGGCTGTGGCACCCCTGGCTGCGGCGGTTTCGCTGCCCGATTTCAGCAAGTGGGGTCAGGTTGAACGCGAGGCGATGAGCGGTATTCGCCGCAAGACCGCCGAAAACCTCAGCCGGGCCTGGGCCACCGTTCCGCAGGTAACTCAATTTGCCAAAGCTGACATCAGCGAATTGGAAGAGCTGCGTAAACGGTTCGGCAAAACGGTGGAAGCTGCCGGAGCCAAGTTGACCCCCACGGCCATCCTGCTCAAAGTGGTGGCCTCTGTGCTCAAAACGTTTCCCCAATTCAACGCCAGCGTAGATATGAGCAGCAGCGAGATTGTTTACAAGAAATATTACCATATCGGCGTGGCGGTGGATACCGATCGCGGGCTGCTGGTCCCGGTCATTCGGAATGTGGACCAGAAAACCATTCTGGAACTGGCCGTAGAACTGCAAACGGTGGCCGAAAAAGCCCGCAACAAAAAGCTGTCACTGGACGATATGCAGGGCGGCACCTTTACTATTTCTAACCTGGGCGGTATCGGCGGCTCCCACTTTACGCCCATCGTCAACGCGCCGGAGGCAGCAATTCTGGGGGTGGCTCGCGGCCAGATGGAGCCGGTGTACCTCAACGGCCAGTTCGAGCCGCGCCTGATGCTGCCCCTGGCCCTGTCCTACGACCACCGCCTGATTGACGGCGCAGACGGGGCGCGATTTATCAAGACTCTGGTCGAGCATTTGGAGCAGCCGTTTTTGACGGCCTTGCAGGGCTGGTGAAAATGGATATAAATCAGATTTTAAAAAGCAAACAGGAAATTATCCTTCAGATTGCAGCTCAACATGGAGGTAGAAACGTCCAGGTTTTTGGCTCATTGGCTCGCGGTGAAGCCACCCCTCAAAGCGATTTGGATTTATTGGTGACGCTGGAGCCTGGCCGTAGTTTGCTTGATCTCATTGCCATCAAACAAGATTTGGAAGACCTGCTCGGCTGCCAAGTTGACGTTGTTACGGAAGCAGCTATCAGCCCCTACATGAAAGAACAGGTTTTGAAGGAAGCAGTCAGTCTTGAAAGGTGATGAGGTTTATCTCAAGCACATTTTTGATGCTATTGAGAAAATAGAGTCCTATATCTCAGTTGGGCACGACAGCTTTATTTCGATATCGCATTGGCAAGATGCAGTCATTCGACAGCTCGAGATTATTGGAGAAGCAACCAAGCGCCTCTCGCCCGATTTGCGTACTCAATATACTGAAGTTCCGTGGCGGCGTATTGCCGGTCTGCGGGATGTATTGATTCATCAATATATGGGAGTTGATCTCGAAGCAGTTTGGAGCATTACTCAGAAAGACCTGCCTGTTCTCAAAAATCGCATCGAGCTTATTCTGGCAGATTTTCGTCCGATGAATGATCCTCTCCTCTCCGTCATCATCCCTCACTACAACGGCGCGCACCACCTGACCACCTGTTTCAACGCCCTGCGCGCCCAAACTTATCCCCATCTGGAAATCATCCTGGCCGACAACGGCTCGACCGACGACTCGGTGGCGCTGACCCGGCGTGACTTCCCCGAAGTGAAAATTTTGGAACTGGGGCATAATTGGGGCTTTGCCGGGGCAGTCAACCGAGCGATGGCCCAGGCTCAGGGTGGGGTAATTGTCCCCCTCAACAACGACACCGAAGTTACACCCGGCTGGGCGCAGGCCCTGGTTGATGCTTTGTGCGCTTATCCCTCAGCCGGGATGATTGCCTGCAAGATGCTGCTGTTCGACCGGCGCGACACCCTCCACTCCGCCGGCGACGGGTTTGGGGTGGACGGCATTCCCATCAATCGCGGGGTGTGGCAGCAGGACACCGGCCAATTTGACCGCGATACCTACATTTTTGGCGGCTGCGGCGGGGCCGTGGCCTATCGCCGGGAGATGCTCGACGACATCGGCCTGTTTGACGAAGAGCTGTTCATGTACCTCGAAGATGTGGACCTGAATTGGCGGGCGCAACTGGCCGGCTATCGCGCGGTGTTTGCGCCGCAGGCCGTGGTCTACCATCATCTCAGCGCCACCGGCGGTGGAGTCATTGCCAGCTATTACACCGGCCGCAACACCCTGTTGGTGCTGGCAAAGAATTTGCCCGGCGCTGTTTTTCTCCGACACTGGCCGGTCATTGTGGGGGCGCAATTGAAAATTGCCGTTGCTGCCCTGCGAGCCTGGCGCGGCGAAGCGGCCCGCGCTCGCTTGCGCGGTCAATGGGCCGGATTGGTCAACCTGCCCCACTGGTTAGCCAAACGGAAGCACGTCCAGCAAAAAAGAGGGTCAGCGACGCCTACCTGGTCAGCCTGTTGACCCACCTCTGAGACACGCAGCGACTCGATTATTTCCCCTTTTTTACCGATAATAAATAGTACCACAATAAACTGCTGTAACTACTCAGCCATGTCATTTCGACCGGAGGGAGAAATCTCCAAGGCCGATGCAGCACGGTAAAGATTTCTCGGCCTACGGCCTCGAAATGACATGAGGGTTGAGCAGTTACAACTGCCTTTTTAACGGCAGGAAAGGGGTTGGGTCTATGCAGATTGAACAGGCCAATATTTTGTTAAACAGCCAGCGCAAGGCTGCCCAAAAGACGACCATCAAAGAATCTTTGAAAGCCTGGGTAGGTGAACGGCCACCAGCCATCGGGGAAACGGGCAGCCGCTTGCCGGCCCGGCCAGGGCAAGGGGCGGCTGAAATCAGCCTGTCTGACCAGGGCCGGGCGGCGGCAAAAACCGCTCGCTCTGAAAAGCCGGCTGACGATGCGGCTGATGCCATCAGCGATCCCAAGCTGCGGATGATAAAACTTTTGTTTGAGCGACTCTACAACCTGAAATTTGATGTGCTTTCGCTGGATGACGAAGCGGCTGAAACTGACCCTCCGGCAGCGAATGGTCGCGAAGGCTGGGGGGTCGAATATGATTATCATGAAACTTACTACGAGGCTGAACAAACCAGCATTTCAGCCAGCGGTCTGATCAAAACGGTAGACGGCCAGGAAATTCAGTTTACCCTGAACCTGAGCATGAGCCGGGAATTTATGACAGAGAAGGAGCAACACCTGCGCCTGGGCGACGCAGCCAAAGACCCGCTGGTCATTAATTTTGATGGTACGGCGGCCCAGCTTTCCAATACCGAATTCTTGTTCGACCTGGATATTGATGGCCGGGCCGAACAAATCTCATTTGCCGGTCCCAACAGCGGGTTTCTGGCCCTGGATCGCAATGAGGATGGCCGCATCAACAACGGCAGCGAACTGTTTGGGCCGAGCACCGGCCACGGCTTTGCCGAACTGGCCGCTTACGACGAGGATCGCAATCAATGGCTGGATGAAAGGGACTCCGCTTTTGCCCGGCTGCGGATCTGGACCAAAGACGGGCAGGGGGCCGATCACCTCGCCAGTTTGGCCGATAAAGGCATTGGCGCGATTTATCTGGAGCCGATCAGCAGTGAATTCAGCCTGAAAGACAGCCAGAACCAATTCCAGGGACAGGTACGCTCAACCAGCGTCTACCTGGGAGAAAACGGCTCGGCGGGTACAGTGCAGCAGGTAGACCTGGCTGTTTAAGTTCTGCTGGCAGGATGATGCTCAATGGGGGAGATTGGAGATCCAGATTACCCCCGCAGACCTCGGATGTCTTTGAGATTTCCGGGGTCTTTTTTGTGGGGTAATTTTCACTATAGTAAAAGTTGAGAGAGGTTCAATAAAAGAAGCGAATGGATAAGGTGTATTTGGAAATTTTGTTAACCTCTTATAAAGAAATGTGGTATACTATAGCAATATCGTCTTGAGGCTTATCAGCTATGACCACGTTTTTATTCTGGAACCTCAACAAGAAACCCCTCACTTCTACTATCGCTAACCTTGCTTTCCAACATAATGTTGATGTACTGATGTTGGTGGAGTGTACTATACCGGAGGCAGCTATATTACTATCCCTAAATCATAAGGATAATGCTCAATATTACCTCGCGAAAAGTATAGGCTGCGAAAAAGTAGTCATTTATACCAAATTTGATCCCCAGTTTCTTCGGCTGGTTCACGAAACTGACCGGCTTACAATTCGAGAACTGAGACTACCCGGACTCACTGAAATCTTACTTGCTGTCACTCATTTTCAAAGCAAACGTCACTGGTCTGATGATGATCAATCTATGGAATGTAGTGCATTATCTGATTCAATCCGTAAAGCCGAACGCAAGGTACAACATACTCGAACAATTCTAGTTGGCGATCTGAATATGAATCCCTTTGAGACGGGCGTCGTTTCCGCTTCAGGCCTCCACGCAGTAATGACTCGTGAAATTGCTTTAAGAGGTTCTCGGAAAGTAGCAAATAAAGAATACCCTTTTTCTATAATCCTATGTGGGCTCATTTTGGTGATGGCGACGGAACTCCTCCGGGCACTCACTACTATACTGCTTCCAGGCCCAAGGAGTTTTTTTGGCATATGTTCGATCAGGTATTACTTCGTCCCGATTTAATCGAATTATTTGAGCCGAGTACGCTAAAAGTTTTAGATACAGATGGTGCCTCATCATTTCTGACCGAACGCAGATTGCCTGATAGTAACGTTAGTTCAGATCATCTACCTATTTTATTCAAATTAAAGTTGTAACAGGGTAAGGAGGCATTATGACTAAATCATTATGGCCGGATGAGATTAGTGTTATTGAAGAAGTGCCACCGGTCTCTATCTTTAAAGAGCAAGCGGCACTTTTAGGTGAGAAAACACGAAATTTGGTAATTGCTAAAGTGGACACTACTATTAGTAACCGCAAACGTCGTTTTTACGATATTTTTTATCTGGTAGCGCCTATCCTGGATAACTATAGATTTGAATTGTTTAGAGGTTCACGTGATATTGAAACCTTTTATCCAATACAAATTACTTCTGATACCCTAGAAGTGGATAAAGAAGCCATGTCCGAAGGTGAATTATTAAAAGTATTGTCAGATATCTTTGTACATCCTAAGACCATAAAAATCATTCAATCTATGCTGGTTCAAAGTGGGTGGTCGCCAGAAGAGAATCTATCTCAAAATGGCGGATTACAAGAAATTGAAATTCCATTAGAAGAAGATGAAATTCCACTTTAGTTGGGAGGATATTCATGAAACTCACCATCTCCCTGGCCCAAATGCAAATTACCCTGGGCGACCCGGCGGCGAATCTCAAAAAAGCCGCCGACTGGACCGCCGAAGCAGCCCGGCGCGGCTCGGATTTGATTATTTTCCCCGAAATGTGGACGACCGGCTGCGATTGGCCGAATATTGAAAAACTATCTACCCGACAAGCCGGCATCATCGCCGAGGTGGGGGCGCTGGCCCAAAAGCACAACATCTGGCTCAACGGCTCGATGCTGGCCCTGGATGAAGCGGGGCGACCGACCAACACTTCAATCCTGTTCGACCCGACCGGCCAGCAGGCCGGACTCTATCGCAAAATTCACCTGTTTGGGGTGATGAATGAGGATGAGCATTTGGCGCCGGGGCAGCATCTGACCACGGTCGAGACTGCCTGGGGGCAGAGCGGCCTGGCTATCTGCTATGATTTGCGCTTTGCCGAAATGTTCCGCAGCTATGCCCTGAATGGGGTCAACATGGTTTACCTGCCCGCCGAATGGCCTCACCCCCGCCTGGCCCACTGGCAAACCTTATTACGCGCCCGTGCCATCGAAAACCAGATGTATCTGGTCGGCTGTAACGCTGTTGGCAGCGACGGCACCTACACTTTCTTCGGTCATTCAGCCATTATTGACCCGTGGGGCAACGCTGTGATTGAAGGCGGCGAGTCGGAAGTGCTGCTGACCGCTACCATCGAAACCGACATGGTCGCCGAGGTGCGCACTAAAATCCCCGTATTTAAAGACCGGCGGCCCGAATTGTACAAGCTGGGTTAGAGACCACCATTGCCCTAACAGCAAAAGAGGCTGAGTCGTCCGGGTGACGTTTCAGCCTCTTTTGCGTGAGGGAGCAAGATGAACAGGTTCCTGGAAAGTATAAGATTAACCCAGAGGGTGTTGGGGATAATTAACCCTGGACTAGAAAAAGTTAGCTTTATACCATCCTCATTGATGCGCACGTTACTATTTTTTTCTTAGTCTAGTTGATCTAATCCTATCACAGCAAGGTTTGAATCCGGTTTGAGAAACAGCAACAGCGACGATCAAGCTAAGAATTTTAAGTTTATTAATAGCCGGTCTCCGGCAGGAGCAGCGGCCAGGCGACTGGCGCAGGGGTAGCCGTAGCAATGACCAGATCGGTTTGATAGCGCGGCAGCAGCCGGTAATCGTGGCGCGAGGGGTCATCCTCAGCCGAGTATTGGCTGACAATCCCGACCATTGTCACCGGGTCGCCGCGATTGATGAAGGGCTTTTTGATGCCGGTGGTTTTGAGAATATAGGTTTTGGCCCACCCGGTGCCGTCGTCCAGCCACAGGGTGGTTCGTCCTTTGAAGTAAACCGCCTGGCCCACCAGCATGACCAGCATCCCCTCATACGGCTCCAGCAGCGAGGTGGTGGCAATGGGCAGGGGCGGCAGGGGCGCACCGTGTTCCAAAAACTTAATATCGCTGCGCTCACTGACGACAATTTCAAACTCCTCGTGGAACGTCCGCAAATGGCCGACTACTTCCACCCGGTCGCCCAACTCAAAACTGTAGCGATGATCTTTGGGCAAATAAATCTTTATCCCGGAGGTATTATCCTGAATATACATCGTCCGCACCCCCAAACGAGCGGGCGGCGCAGTGATGTGGCCTTTAACCCGGACCCAGGCGTTATCGGTCAGGCGTTTGGCCTCAAAGATTTTAGAGGTCAGCGGCCCGGCAGGGATTTTCTCCCAGTTGGCGGTCTGGGGCGACGGGGCACAGTTATCATTCCAGTCGGCTCCGGCATCGGGCAGGCGGCAATAGCTTTCATCATAACCGGGCGAGTGATGATAGGTGAAGGTATCAACAACCGTCCCGTTGGGGTGAGTCAGGCTAACCGTCTCGGTGTCGTTGTTGAGCGAAAACCCGGTGAGGGCGCGATAAAAAACGGCAAACCGCGCGCCGGAAGTCACGCTATCCCAGGGGGATGTTGTAGGCCGCCCCGGAACTGTCGGCCAACTGCCAGCCGCCCAGGCCAATGGGATGATCGGTGGGATTATATAATTCAATCCATTCATCCTGATAATCAGCGGCGCCGTCATTATCCCAATCCCAATCATAAGGCGCGGGTAGAATTTCGTTGATGACCAGCTTCTCCAGCGCCGCCTGCCCTTCGACCCAGACCGGGGCGGTGTAGGCGGTGTTGCCATCGGCCTGGACTACCTTGACCCAGAAGAAGTGGCCGGGCCGGGCCTCGACGGTGGTGGCCCATTGGCCGGTGGAACCGGCCAGGGGGACGGCGGCCAGGGGCAGATTGCCATCGTACAGGTAGAGGGTCAGCGGCTCCGGGTCGGGGTCTGCCATATCCACAATCAGGGGGAGCGGGCCGGTGGCGCTCAGGCTGCTGCCCATCCAGGCCCCGTTGAGCCGCAGGGTCACGGCCAGATTGCTGTCTTCGGTGGCAAAGACGCGCCGGGCGCGTATGGCCGCCAGCAAATCGCCTTCGGTCAGGGCCGGGGCCACCAAGCCGGTCCGGGCGGTGGACTGGCTGCCCCAATGGGCTTGGTGATGATCGCTGTTGTTAGTGGGGGCGACCCGCCAGCCGGCCATGTTGCTTTGCACAAAAGAGGGTTCATAGGTGGCGTAACCCTGGGCATTGTTGCCAATTTCCTGTATAAACATCACCTGGGCTGCAGCGGGATGGTAGGCAAAGTCAAAAAATGTGCCGCCATAGCTGGGGTCGGGGTGGTTGAATTGGGCAATGACATCGGGGTGGGCCGCCAGCCAACTGTAAAGATCGGGCAGCGTGCTGAACATAGGGTCGGTGCGGCTGTTGAGCAGGGCCTCGGTATTGAAAACGTTGATATGCCCCGCTACATCATGCGTCCACTCCACACCGCGCAGCGCGACAAATTGACCGGGTGCTGTCGCATAGGTTGTTTGGGTGAAAATCTTGCTCCACTCAACCGGATTAAGCCACCAATCGTGATCGGTTATCGCCTGAAAGTGCAGGCCGGCGGCGCGGGCCAGAGCCAGAGCATAGTGGGGTGGCCCGGCCCCATCAGAATAACTGGTATGGGCATGCAAGTCACCCCAAAAAGCATACATGCCGTCCGGCAAGGCCGCGGGCGACAGGATAGTGGCCGGGGAAGGCGGCGGAAGCGTGGCCGGCCCGGGATTAGGTTCAGTGCGAACAAAGTCGTGGGGCATGGAGTTGGTATCGGTGGGCCAGACACGCTGGAGGCTGAGGGGTTCGGGGGCCGAGGCGTCGGGTTCCAGGTCCAAAACGGTGTAGTTACCGTTGCGGTAGGCCACGCTGTCCAAGATTTCATTGCCTGGACCCAGCACCACCAACTCGTCACCCTCATTAGCCAGTGACCAACTTCGACTGCCCGTATATTTAGCCAGATTAGGCACGTCAGGATGATCTGTATACGCGCCACTGAAAACTGCCTCATAATCGGGCAAACGGTTAAAACGCGCCTGAAATTGGTGGGCATTTTTGGCAATCACTTGGCAGGCATTACCCTCTATAGTAGCAGAAATGGGGAATTGATACATCATCTCGTCCCCGCCCTCTGTTTCTTCATCACCGATTTTATAATGCTCCAAGTTAACCGTTGTTGTCATAGGGTTACAAAATTCTACAAATTCATCGCCCTCGGTGGTGGGGGTGGTTCCATCGTAGAGAAATTCGCTAATGAGGAGAGGTGGTGGCGGAGTCGAAGGAGCAGTTGCGATTGGTGTCGGGGGAATGGGTGTCGGAGTAACGCCAATATCGTTACTGCTTCCCATTGTAACATTGCCAACAATAAAATCGTCCACATCGTTATCAGTATCCGTACCGTTGGGATAGCGAATTACAGCTTCGTCGGTACGGTCAATAGCATTGCCGCCTCTATTTGTACCATCGGGCGCACCGTTCGTACCCAATTGGACACTATCAATGATAGTGCCAGTATTATCCTTCAAAACGATGAGGATATTATTACTCATTTGTGTAGAAGAGCCTACGACATCACCTAATACCAAATAATCACCAGCTTGAGTGTTGGTGAAGCTACCTGTAGAGCTAATATAATTTGATACTCGAAAAGCACCTCCACCGAGAAGACTCCCTGTTACATCTGTACCATCTAATAATTCAATAGTCCACCCAGTCAGGTCAAGGCCATTTGCTTTGATATACAATTCAACAAACTCATCTGCATTCGTGACCGAACCAGAGGGATCTGGAATGGTGCCATCAAAGTCATTACTACTCCAATCCTGCTGCGGGTCTGTAACAATCTCATTAATCACCACATCGCCGGGAGCGGGAGGCGCGGGCGTGGAAGTAGGAATTGGGGTGTCGGTGGGCAGGGCAGCCGTGGCTGTAACCGTGAGCGTGATGGGGGCTGTGGCGGTCATGGTTTCGGTGGGCGTTGCGGTGGGAGTGTCTGTCGGTCCAGGGGTGAACGTAGAAGTTGGGGTATCGGTGACGGGAATAGGCGTGGGGGTATCGGTTGGGGGAATAGGCGTATCCGTAGCGACAGGGGTGAACGTAGAAGTTGGGGTGTCGGTTGGGGTTGGCGTGGGGGTGGGGAGCAGGTGTGTCCCCAAATCAGCAAAAGTATCTACGGCAAAGCCATCCCATTCTGCCGCCGGGTTAAAAGCGTCGCCGCCATTGGCATCGCCGGCCTCGATGGTGGGTTTGCGGCGGAGGGTGTTGTCGGCGGTGCTGGTCAAACCGCTGCCCCATTCGGTGCCGGGATCAACCCCTATCTGACCGATGACGTCAATGATGACGCCATTTTTTCTCAAAACAACTGCATCATTGCCATTAAAGAATGGATTTCCGGCTGTTTGGTTTGCCTGTCCTAAAATGGTTGAGACAGCGCTGCTATGGGCTAAAACATAAACCCCATTACCTGCAATTACGCCAGTTAAAGC
>JAAUSP010000102.1 GCA_012032575.1 Anaerolineales bacterium
TGCGTTTCTGGCCGGTATGTCGATGTCGCCCTGGCTATGAGTTTGTCAAGAGCGGCGCATTAGGCCGGCCCCTATCGGCGACGGCCAAGCGGCTGTCGGCCCGGCCCACCTGGGGCGATTGGTTTGCCAACCCGGAATGGACCGGCGGCGCGGTGCTTGATTTGCAGGTTCATGATTTGGATATGCTCAACTGGCTGTTCGGAACGCCCGAAACCGTTTATGCGCGAGGACAGAAAGGCATGTTCGGCGGCTGGGACCACGCCCTGACGCTGCTCGATTACGGGGAGGTCAAGGCTTACGCCGAAGGCACAACCCTCATGCCGGAGGGCTATCCATTTACCATGGCTCTGGCAGTGCTGTGCGAGAAAGGCTCGGTGGAGTACAGCTTCCGGGCCGGCGGCACAGGCGTGGAGACCGGCCCGGCTTCGGGGACCAGCCTGATGGTCTATGAAGCCGGCAAAGAACCGCGCCCGCTGACCAGCGTCCCCGGCGACGGCTACGAAAATCAAGTGGCCGCCTTTATCGAGTGCGTCCGCACCGGCCGCACCCCCGACCGGGCCACCGCCGAGGAGGGCCGCCTGGCGGTTCAGACGGCTCTGGCCGCCCGCCAGTCGTTAGAAACTGGGGAAGTGGTGAGATTTTAAAAGAGACATGTCATTTCGAGCGTTAGCGAGAAATCTCCATGGCGTGGCTAATAAGTGATGTCGCCGGAGATTCCTCCCCGCTTTGCGGGTCGGAATGACATGTCTGAGTTTATCGAGGGCCTGTCTTAGTTTTGATAAACTTTTCAAAAACCGGGCCAAAATCCTTGGGGACGTAGGTCTCGTGGGCCTGTTTGAGCCAGCTAAAGGCATACTGGTTGACTGCTTTGAACTGTTCTTCCAAAGTGGTGGTACTGGTCGAGCGGTTGACCGTGTTGGAGGCCGTTTCCAGGCTGTTCTGGGCATATTGGAGTAGTTTGGCATTTTCAATCTGGAGTGAGCCGATTTTAATCAGGGCTTTGTACAGGTCTTTCAGCTCTTCCATAAACTTCTTGTTCACATCAATCGAATAGTTGTGCTCGCCCATGTTGAACTTAATTTCAATGTCCATGTCCACCGTGCCGGCTGTTTCCAGCATCACGTCGCGGATGGCATATTTGAAATAGTCGAAGCGGCGGAGCGTCCGCTTTTTGCTGACGGCTGAAGTGCCATCACGTGGATCAGGGCTTTGTTGGTAAAACAGTATTCGTCGGTGCGGGATTTGATCAGAAAGATGATTTTTTCGCCATCCTCGTGCATGACGTAATCGTCGGCCTCAACCTTGTCGTAATCGGCCGGTTTGATAACCGAGCCAATATCGCTCAAGCCAAGCGCATCGGAAGCCAGTTTTTTGAACATATCTTGTTTTCTCCTTTATGAAAGAGGTAGATTGATGATCGTTTTGAATTTTACCAGCTAATTCCAGGATTTCAACTGAGTTGGGCGATTTGGGCAGTCGTGTCAAGCTGTCATCTCTTCTTCAAAGAACTGCGCCCATTCGGTGCCGGAAAACTCTCTCTTAAGGGACTCGTAATTGGCAATCAAGTTAGAAGGGTTTTCCGGGTTCAGCTTAACATATTGGCTTTTTGGAGGATAGAAAGGAAGCCCCAGAAAATTGGTGATAGTTTCCATTTCTGCATTGAGCCGGCTGACCAAATCCTCATAGTAGACCGTCAGGAGAGGATGAGAGCGAAACTTGTCATCGAACTCGGCTTCCAACCTTTTTAAGGTGTTGAATTCGGTCACTAATTCCTCAGAGGTGAATTCAACTTTTCGCTCCTGGATATCTTGTAGGTAAGTCTCGTAGCTAAGCTCAACCTTGCGCTTCTGGATATCCTTTAACTGGTTGCCCTTGGTCGCTTTTGCAATCTTGGTCTGCTGGCTAATTTTCTTTGATAGCAGCGTCTGCAAAATATTTTTGCGCTTGAGATGGATCACCTGAACCTGCCGCATCTCGATCAGTTCAGGCCAGATACCGCAATCTTTGTTATCATAGGGTTGAAGGTAAAAAATTTTGAACCCAACAGCTTTTACATGGGGCGGCTGCTTGCAGAAAGTCCTGTTGAGGATTTCTCGATAATCCCGGCCATTTAATTTAAGAAATATTTCCCCTCTGGCATAAATGTTAGGATGAGAATCCAATAACGAAATCAACCAGGTTGATCCAATTCTGGGTCTGCCCAATACAATGAACCGCTTGTAATCGTTATGCCCAAACACACTGAAGGCACGATGCCAGAGATATTCCACCGCTGCGCCAGGTTGTTGAATGGCTCTTTTTAGCTTTGCTGTTTCCATCGGGCGAGTCCGGGGGGTGCCGTCCTATAAACTTAATTCCTGCACCTGGGCAAAGGCGTGATCGAGAATGTTCAGCGCCTCCTCCACCTGCTCCTGGGTGGCAATCAGCGGCGGAGCAATCCGCAGGACGTTGCCATACATCCCGCCCTTGCCGATGAGCAGGCCGCGAGCACGGGTCTGCTCGAACACAGCCACCACGGCTTCGGGAGCGGGTTCTTTGGTTTGCCGGTCTTTAACCATCTCCACCCCCTGCATCAACCCCATGCCGCGCACATCGCCAATGAGCGGGTATTTCTCTTGCAGCTTCTCCAGCCCGGCCCGCAGCAGCGCCCCGGCTTCGCCGATGTGCTGTGGCGTGGCCTCAGTCTCCATCACTTCGATGGTGGCCAGCGAGGCTGCCGTCGAAAGTGGATTGCCGCCAAAGGTGCTGATGGTCAAGCCCTGGCCGACCATGCCCTGGGCAATCGCTTCGGTGGTGATAGTGTTGCCCAGCGGCAGCCCGTTGGCAATACCCTTGGCCATGGTCATAATATCCGGCTCTACTTCCCAATGCTCGATGCCGAACCACTTGTCGCCGGTGCGGCCAAAGCCGGTCTGAACTTCGTCACAGATAAACAGCCCACCATACCTGTGTACAATCTCGACCACAATTTTGAAATATTCTTTCGGTGGGGTGACAAACCCGCCGACGCCCTGGATCGGCTCGGCCAGGAAGGCGGCAATCCGGCCAGACGTCGAGGTTTTGATCACCTCTTCGACATCCTCGGCACAGGCCGCGCCGCAGGTTTCCGGGTTCATTTTGAGCGGGCAGCGGTAGCAGTAGGGGTTCATGGCATGCTTGATGCCCAAAATATGGGTCCCACCGATACGCCAACTGGCCTGGCCGGTCAAACTCATGCCCAGCGGCGAGCGTCCACTGTAGCCGTGCCGCAACGCGATGATCTCCTGGTAGCCGGTGTAGCATTTGGCCAGCATCACTGCGGTTTCATCGGCCTCGGTGCCGGAATTGGTGAAATACGAGGTTTGCAGCTTACCGGGGGTAATCTGGGCCATCTTTTCGGCCAGCTTCACATGGTTCTCGTTGGGGTAGAGGGTAGAGGAGTGGAGCAGCTTGCCGGCCTGCTCCTGCACGGCCTGGGTCACTTTGGGATGGTTGTGGCCGACGCTGGTGGTCAAAATCCCGGCGAAAAAGTCCAGATATTTGTTTCCTTCCACATCCCACACATACATGCCGTCGCCATGATCCAGCGGCATCGGTTCGGTGTAGTACAGGATGTGGTTGGGCCACAAATACTTCTTTTGCTTCTCTAAAATTTCTTGCTTATTCATATCAATTTCTCCGCAGTGAGGATTTTATAGACCGGCATTGTAGTCCAGCTTGCCAGCAGGGACAAACCTTTTCAACAAAAATTGCGTATCTGGTCCAAATGTTTACAATTGAACAACTGCCGCTCCTGCCCCATTCTCTCGGTCAGGGTGAAGGTTGAAAGGATAAAATTCGGTTTTGCTACGGTTGATCCCGCCTCTCTACTTTTTTCTAATTCTGTCCATGCTGCCCGCGTGCGGTGGAACCAACGATACCGTCGCTTCGGCCCATCCGGCGACGGCAAAAATTACCTCCACCGCCAGCTACAGCCCCACCGTAGACCTGGCGAAAGTGATGTCCTCGCCCGATTACGGTATGCAGGTATTTCTCTACTGGCAGGCCGAAGTGGCCGACCGTGACCTGCAACTGGTGCAGGATGCCGGTTTCCGTTGGGTCAAGCAGGAAATCCCCTGGCGTGAGGTCGAAGGGCATGCCAAAGGGTCCTGGCACTGGGCCACCGCCGACCGGGTAATGGATCAAATTGACGCCCACGGCCTGAAGGTCATCGTTCGCCTGGGGTCGCAGCCAGCCTGGGCCTCCCAGACGCCGCTGCCGGAGGTTAGCCCGCCGGACAAGCTGCAAGACTTTTATGATTACGTTTATGCCGTCGCCGCGCGTTACAAGGGACGGGTCGAAGCCTATCAGATGTGGAACGAGCCGAACCTGGCCCGCGAGTGGGGGGGCGTCCGCCCAACCCGGCCGAGTATGTGGAACTATTGAAAACCGGCTATCAGGCCGTCAAAGCGGCCGACCCGCAAGCCATCGTCATCAGCGCCGGGTTAGCCCCCACCACCCGCCACGATGCTGAGGCCATGCCCGATATTTACTTTGTACAGGGGATGTATGACGCCGGCGGCGCGGCCTATTTCGACGCTCTGGGTGTTCACGCCGCCGGCTATAAAAGTCCGCCCGAAGCCGACCCCGCGAAAGTGGCCGCTAATCCCAAGTTGAATAATGGTGACAGCGCCCCCGAAGAGTTGCGGCGGGTTTACTGCTTCCGCCACGTCGAGGATATCCGGGCCATCATGGAGCGCAACGGCGACGGAGCCAAAAAGGTGGTGGTGCTGGAGTTTGGCTGGACGGTTGATCCACGCCACAACTCGCTTTATCACTGGCACGCCGTTACCCCCGAGCAGCAGGATAAATACTTACAGCGTGCCTATGCCTACGCCAAAGCCAACTGGCAGCCCTGGATCGGGGTGATGAGCCTGATTTATATTGCCAATCCTCAGTGGGACTGGCACGACGAGCAAACCTTCTGGAGTATTGTCTACCCTGGCTACCCCGAACTCCAAACTTCCCCAGCTTACTACGGCGTGTTGACCATGCCGAAGGTCCCTCCAGTTGAGTAAAATGTAAAGGGGTGCAGTTCCTCTCAACTCCCAAAGCTACAATTGGCTATTTTTGCCACGAATTTACACAAATTTCACAAATTATCTTTCTTTTTTCGTGTTAATTTGTGTGAATTCGTGGCGGATTATTGCTTGGGAGGCGAGGGTATCTGCGTCCAACGTAAGGTGTAACGATCTTTAGCTACAGAGATAAGGATTAGAAGGTGATGCGTGATACGTGATATCTTACGCACTACGCATCACGTATCACCCCTTCATATTCAATACTTCGCTAATCTGTTCCACAGCCCAATCAATCTCTTCCCGCTGAATAACAAGCGGCGGAGCAAAACGAATGACGTGCTGGTGTGTCTCTTTGCATAAGATACCCCGCGCTTGCAGTGCCTCGCAAAAGCGCCGCGCCCCGCCTGCTTCCGGCTTCAATTCCACTCCAATCAATAAGCCCTTGCCGCGAACTTCCTTCACATGGGGGCTGGGGATTTCGGCCAGTCGCTCCTGGAAGTATTCACCCAATTCACGCGCATTCTCGATCAACTTCTCCTCGGTCAGCACGGCCAACGCCTCGATGGCGACGGCAGCTCCCAACGGATTCCCGCCAAAAGTGCTGCCGTGATCGCCCGGTCGAAACAGGCCCAGCACCGCTTGCGAGGCCAGTACGGCTGAAACCGGATAAAACCCGCCCGCCAGTGCCTTGCCGATAATCATCACATCGGGCCGCACCCCCTCATGATCGCAGGCAAAAAGCTGACCGGTCCGGCCCAGGCCGGTCTGAATTTCGTCAGCCATGAACAGGACGTTGTGCCGGTCGCAAATCTGCCTGACCTCCCGCAAATAGCCCGCCGGCGGCATCACCACCCCGGCTTCACCCTGGATGGGTTCGACCAGGAAAGCGACCGTGTTGGGAGTGATGGCCGCCTCCAGCGCTTTGGCATTGCCATAGGGGACGAGTTTGAAGCCGGCCGGGAAAGGGCCAAAATCCGCTTTGTACTGCGCCTCGGCAGAAAAACCGACGATGGCAATGGTCCGCCCGTGGAAGTTACCCTCACAAACAATAATCTCCGCCTGCTCCGGGGCGACTTTTTTCACCTGATAGCCCCATTTGCGGGCGGCTTTGAGCGCTGTTTCGACTGCTTCAGCGCCGCTGTTCATCGGCAGGGTCAAATCATAGCCGGTCAGGTTATGTAGACTCTGGTAAAGTTGGCTCAGTTTATTGTTGCGAAAGGCGCGTGAGGTCAGGGTGAGGCGTTGGGCCTGGTCCACCATCGTTTGGACCAGTCGCGGGTGGCAGTGGCCCTGGTTCACCGCCGAATAGGCGCTGAGGCAGTCCATATACTTGTTGCCCTCGACATCATACAGCCAAACCCCCTGGCCTCGTTCCAATACCACATCAAGCGGGTGATAATTGCGCGTGCCATACTGCTCTTCCAGCCGAATATAATCCGATGATTGCATAAGGTTAAAAGCTCCTCTTGGAGATAAACGTCATGGTTTAGGGAAGTATTGTACCACGCCGCCAGCCGCCGGTCTATTCAATTGCCGCCGGTTTCGTTGCAAAAACTCCGGGTTGATGGTACAGTTATAAATTGGTTTTTTGATGACTGCACCTCTATTCACCCTCTCCGTGCTACGGTGAGGGCAGGGGAGGGGCGCGGTCAGGAGTGATAGATGACCCAGAAGAAACTTGTCATTCGCGGTGCCCGCGAACATAACTTGAAGAATGTCAATCTGGACCTGCCCCGCGACCAGATGGTTGTGATTACCGGCCTGTCGGGCAGCGGCAAGAGCAGCCTGGCTTTCGATACTATCTACGCCGAAGGTCAGCGCCGTTACGTCGAAAGCCTGTCGGCTTATGCCCGCCAGTTTCTGGGCCAAATGAACAAGCCTGACGTGGATCAGATTGAGGGCCTCAGCCCGGCCATCTCCATTGACCAGAAAGGGGCTAGCCATAACCCGCGCTCCACTGTGGGCACTGTCACCGAAATTCACGATTATCTGCGCCTGCTGTATGCCCGTGTTGGCACGCCGCATTGCCCCAACTGCGGGCGCGAGGTCAATATCCAGACCACCCAGCAAATTGTGGATGCCATTCTGGATAAGCCGGAGGGCAGCCGGGTGATGATCTTGGCTCCCCTGGTCCGTGAGCGCAAAGGGGAACACAAGGCGGTATTTGAAGATATTCGCAAAGCCGGCTTTGTGCGGGTGCGGGTGGATGGCGTGATCCGCGATCTGGACGAAGATTTTGAACTCGAACCGCACAACTTCACACCATTGAAGCAGTGGTGGATCGCCTCGTCATCCGGCGTGACTCGCCCAATGGCGACGACGCCACCCGTCTGGCTGACTCGGTCGAGACGGCCCTCAAACTGGGGGATGGGGCATTAATCGTGCAGGATGTAACCAACCCCGATAAACCCTGGGACCGGCTGTTCAGCGAGCATTTTGCCTGTGTTTACTGCGGGGTCAGCCTGCCGGAAATCGAGCCGCGCCTGTTCAGTTTTAACAGCCCGCATGGGGCTTGCCCGGTTTGCGGCGGATTGGGAGTCAAGCTGGAAGTTGACCCTGAACTGGTCTTGAACCCGGATAAAAGCCTGGCCGGGGGGGCTGTCCGCCCCTGGGCTAAACTCAGTCAGGGTAACAAAGACGGCTATTATGCCCAGCTTATTGCTGCTGTGGCCAACCACTACAACCTGCCCCTCCAGACTCCTGTCTCCGAATTTGGGCCAAAGCAGCGGGATATTGTGCTCTATGGCGGCAAAGCCGGCGATCAGATGACGCTGCGCTACCACAACTCTGAAGGCGAATTACGCAGCTATACCACTGCCTTCGAGGGCGTGGTGCCGCATTTGCAGCGCCGCTACAAAGAAGCGGCCAACGCCAACAATACCTATGCCGTCAGCGAAATCGAACAGTATATGTCCACCCGTATCTGCCCTGCGTGTAGTGGTCATCGGTTGCGCCCCGAAGCTCTGGCCGTAACCATTGCGGATTTGGGGATTCATCAGGTCAGCGATTTGGCTGTTACTGAGGCTTTAAATTGGTTCAAAATGTTGCGGGGTGATGAAGCGGGGAGGCGAGGAGGCGAAGAGGCGAAGGCGCGGGGTACTAACGGCGCGGCGGTCGGCGGTCAGCCGCCTGCTCTGAGCACAGCCGAAGAGTCGGCGGTCGTCCTGACCGAGCGCCAACTGCTCATTGCCGGCCAGATTTTTAAGGAAATCATCGCCCGGCTGCAATTTATGTGCGACGTGGGCCTGGATTATCTGACCTTGAGCCGGGCAGCGGCTTCCCTGTCCGGCGGCGAGTCGCAGCGCATCCGGCTGGCTACCCAGATCGGTTCGCAGTTGATGGGCTGTCTTTACATTTTGGACGAGCCGAGTATCGGTCTGCACCAGCGGGATAACGAGCGGCTGATTGAAACCTTGCAGGGGATGCGCGACCTGGGCAATACCGTTCTCGTGGTTGAGCACGACGAAGATACCATCCGCAGCGCCGACTGGATTGTGGATATGGGACCGGGCGCGGGCAAATATGGCGGCGAAGTTGTCTGGTCCGCGAACCGCGACTCGTTTCTGGCTGAAAGCACTTCACTGACGGCGCAATACCTGCGCGGAGAAAAGGGGATTCCGGTTCCGGCGGTGCGCCGGCCCGGCAACGGCAAAGAAATTATCGTCCGGGGGGCTAAAGAGAACAATCTCAAAAACATTGACGTCAAATTTCCGTTGGGTAAATTTGTCTGTGTCACCGGCGTCAGTGGCAGCGGCAAAAGCAGCCTGGTGGTAGACATTCTCTACAACAAGCTGGCCCAGGTCATGTATCGGGCCACGGCCAAGCCGGGCCGCCATGACAGCATCAGCGGTATCGAACATATTGATAAGGTGATTGATATTGACCAAAGTCCCATCGGACGGACGCCGCGCAGCAACCCCGCTACCTACACCGGTCTGTTCGGCCCGCTGCGCGACCTGTACGCCAGCCTGCCGGAAAGCAAACTACGCGGTTACAAGGCGGGACGCTTCAGTTTCAATGTCAAAGGGGGCCGCTGCGAAGCCTGCGAAGGCGATGGGATCATCAAAATCGAAATGCAGTTTCTGCCCGACATTTACGTGCCCTGCGAAGTTTGCGAGGGCCAGCGCTACAACCGCGAGACGCTGCAAATCAAATACAAAGGTAAAAATATTACCGAAGCGCTCGATATGACCGTAGCCGAAGGACTGGACTTTTTCTCCAACATCCCGGCCATTCGCAATAAACTGGAAACGCTCCAAGCCGTCGGGCTGAGCTACGTCACCCTGGGCCAGCCGGCCACTACCTTATCCGGCGGCGAGGCCCAGCGGGTCAAACTATCCAAAGAGTTGAGCCGGCGTTCAACCGGGAAAACGCTTTACATTTTGGATGAACCCACCACCGGCCTCCACTTTGCCGACATCGAGCGGCTGTTAGCGGTGTTAAGTCGTTTGGTGGATGGAGGCAACACGGTGATTGTCATCGAGCACAACCTGGATGTCATCAAATATGCCGACTGGGTTATTGACATCGGCCCGGAAGGCGGACAGGGCGGAGGCCGGGTTGTATCGGCCGGGCCGCCGGAATTGATTGCCACCGCCGAAGCCAGCCATACAGGGCGCTGGCTCAAACGGGTGTTAGCAGCGCATATCAACGCCAAACGCTGAACTCAAATTTTGAGGCTAAGGCTGAGGCATTTCTCAGCTCAGCCTTAGCCTCTTTTGTTTAGGGCGCAGATACTCTCGCCTCCCAAGCAATAATCCGCCACAAATTCACACAAATTAACACGAAAAAAGAAAAATAATTTGTGAAATTTGTGTAAATTCGTGGCAAAAATGGCCAATTGTAGCCTTGGGAGTTGAGGGGAACTGCCCCCTTTTGTTTAGGACTGTTTCGCTATTGTTGGCTGCGGTACCCTGTGATATGCTCGAAGGCGTAAAAGCGAATCATCTTCGCTCCAAGCAGGAGTAAATTCTCCGGCGCTGTTCTTTACCAACCCAATTCGTATTTGGTTAACCCTACGAGTCGCCCTATGACTCCACCAGAACCTGTTATTTTATCCAGATGCCTTATCAATAAGGCCTTTTTACCCCATTCGTTCTCCCTCTGGCTAACCATTGCCCTGGGTTGGTTTCACCTTTTTCCCTCAACTAAAGTTCAATTAAATAATTTTCTACTGCTTTGCCGGTGCAGCAGGGTAGAATTTTCGTATAATAGTAATCCCTGTCAAATTTTGTTTCTTCTCGTCTTTAGCCTCAGCCTTACTTTTATCAATTTGTCGAACGCCACCGCCGAATCAACCGCTCTAAATGCACCGACCCGGCTGGTCATTCCCAGGATTGCGCTCGACAGTACGGTGGTGCCGGTCGGTTGGAAAGAGGTTGAAGTCAATGGGAAAACTTATGAACAGTGGGAAGTAGATAAGAATTTGGTGGGCTGGCATAATCTCTCCGCACCACTGGGGCAGATTGGGAACAGCGTATTGAACGGCCACAGTAATTTATACGCCCAGGTCTTTCGAGATTTAAACCAGCTAAAGGTGGGTGATACGATTTTGGCCGTGGCCAATGGTAAAGCTTACAGTTATCGTGTCGCCGCCAAACTTTTGGTTCAAGAAAAAGATGTTTCGGTGGAGCAGCGGCTTGAAAATGCCAAACTTATAATGCCCACTTCTGATGAGCGCCTCACCCTGGTAACTTGCGCCTTTGCCGGAGCTACCCATCGTCTGATTATTGTGGCCCATCCGACAACCCCAGCGGGGGAGTAAAGTTCCTTTCTTGATAAATTACGCTTCACTTAATAAGAATTATCAGAAGCCAAATTGGTCAAGAGAAGACCTCTGCTATCCGCCAAGCCTGCCTCAAAAGTCACTCTGAAAAAGTCATGTCATTCCGACCAGAGGAAGGAATCTTCTTCGCCCCCCCCTGGATTTTTTGGCAAGGACCAAGATTTCTCGCTGGCGCTCGAAATGACATCTTTACCCTTTCCATCTTCGATTTCTATGTTATAATGCCTGACTTATGCGTAAATCTATGATTATTGGCGTCGCCGGGGGGACAGCCTCCGGGAAAACGACGGTTTCAAGAAAGATTTTAGAAGCAGTTAAGGCTGATCATCTGGCCTATTTGCAACATGATGCCTATTACCGCGACTTGAGTTACCTCCCTTTCGAGGAGCGCCAGGCTTTCAACTTTGACCACCCCGACTCCCTGGAAGATGAACTGTTGATTGCCCACCTGGAGGCGTTGCAGCAGGGCCAGGCCGTCGAGATTCCCGTATACAACTTTGCGGAGTACGTGCGGACCAGCGAATGTATTTTGATCCAACCCAAGCCGGTGATCCTGGTTGAAGGTATCCTCATTTTTGCCGATAAGGCGCTGCGGCAGCTTATGGACTTGAAAATTTACGTTGACACCCCCGACGACCTCCGCTTCATCCGGCGTTTGCAGCGAGATGTCCTGGAGCGAGGTCGAACCGTTGAGCATGTGATCGAGCAATATCTGGATACCGTCAGACCTATGCACCTGGAGTTTGTCGAACCCAGCAAGCGCCACGCCGATGTGATTATTCCCCACGGAGGGCGCAACATCAAGGGCATCCAGATGGTTGTAGCCCAGATTGAGCGGATGTTGGAGTCTACTCAGGGGAACGGTGACTGATAAAGATTTCCCCCTTCGGTCGAAATGACATATCTCGTAGTCACAAAACCTCAATGCCGGGCCCGTTTTTTGGCCTCACGCAAGCGGGCCAGGGTATCCCCTTCGGTGGGAGAGGCCGGTGGAGGGGATGTTGGCGGAGCCGGCTGAGTTGGCCTGACGACAGGCGGCGAGGGAGGACTACTCGATACAGTCGGAGGCGCTGGAGCGACAGGTCGCTGGACACGTTCACGAGCCTGACGGAAAGCCTGGAGCGAAGGCGTAGCCGGCTCCAGCGGCGCAGCGGGGGCCGGGCGAGCGCCGAGCAAGCGGGAGCGCAGCCAAACGCGGGCCTGTTCCCACTCCCGGCGGCCCAGTCTCAGCCGGCGCAGGGCCACATCAAGCGGAAAGAGCAGCGCTGCCAATAGTAATAAACCCGGCCAAATCGGGTAGCTCTGCCGACCCACGGCCAGATTGTGAGCAAACGCTTGGGCAGGGTCAGTCAACGCCTGGCCGTTGGTAGCCGTAGCCAAATCAGCCAGCAGGGTAGAATCGGCGGTCAACGGGCCGTATTCGGCAGAATAGGGTGCAACCAGGCCGGTGGTCTGGCTGGCGATGGGGGTCTGGCTGTCATCCCCCTGAGCATAAGCCGTGACCTGCGCTACATAGACGCCTTCTGCGGGTAAAGGCACGGCTGCTTCATAGCGATTGGCTCCACTCGGCACCAATTCGGTTTCGATGCTCTCTCCGTCAGGCGTCAGCAGTTTGGCCGTAATCCGAGCTGGAGAAGCCGCCCCCTCTGCCCCACCGATAGCCGCATCAAAAATTGCCTGCCCACTATTTACTACTACACGCAAATCTAACTGCTCATCGCCGGGGCGAGGCAGAGTCCATGTGACCAGTTGAGCTGAAAAGCGGGCAGAATCGGCCCAGGTGAGCCAGTTTTTGGCCCAGCGGCCGCTTAAATCGGCTGTCCAGGCGGCCGAGCGGCCCAGGCCATACTGCCACGTCGCCAGCAGGGGGTCGCCACGAGGGGTGAGCAGGGCCAATCGAGCGGCGGCTTTGGGCGTTGTGCCGTTGTAACCTAATAATGGCGGAGCAGTCGCCAGGTTCAGGCCGCGCAAGATGGGGCTGGCCGGTCCCTCCCCTGTCCCACCTGTGACCGGCACAGCCAGAAAAGGTTCTTCGATCACGTAATCACCCACGGCCCGGACTGTCTCCTTGAGAAAAATCTGGGGAACTTCGCTCATGGTGGCCGCCGGATAATATTGACCGCCGCCTTTGCGGGCCAGTTCGGCCAGATATTCGGCTGACCCCCCTCCCGCCGCCACCACCGACAAAGTAATGCCCTGTTCGGCCAGGCGAGTGGTCAGCTCGTCGTAAGCGCCGCTGTTGGACCAGCCGTCGGTGAGCAGAATGATGTGTTTGAGCCGGGCCGGGACATCCAGCAAAGCATTCTCCGCCGCCACCAAGCCAGCGTAGATATTGGTCTGACCATTAGCCGCCAGCCCGCCGATAGCCTGCTCCAAATCGCCGGGCCGAGGCCGGGAGCCGGCTCTACCTCCCAATGAGCGCTGCCGTCGAATGAAACCACCCCCATATAGTCGAGCGTGCCCAGCACTGCCGCTGCCTGAAAAACCGCTTCTTTGGCAATATCTATCTTGGGCAGGCCGCTAACCACCCGCGCTTGCTGCTGCTGGCGCGAGTCGGGATCATCGCAATGGCAAGCGCCCATACTGCCCGATTTGTCCACCGCCAGCACCAGGGCGATATTCGGCTCGCGGCTGCGGCTGCGAACCTCCATATCCACCGGCAGCGCCTTTTCCAACGGCGAACGCAGATAAGCGCCTGCGCCATAACTCTCCGGCCCGCCGACCATCACCAACCCGCGTCCCAGATCACGCACAAAGCTGGTCAGCATTTCCTGGGTAGACTCAGGCAGAGCCGAAGCCGGAACGTTCATCAGGACAACCGCATCGTAGGCGGCTAAATCTGGCAGTGCCGCGGGGATGGCTGCCGGCGGGGTCAGGGTTGACTTGATCCCGGCAGCAGCGAGCGCCTCTCCGAAAGCAGTCCCTTCACCGGCTTGGCCTTCGACCAGCAGCACTTGTGGCGGGCCGTAAACGGTGGTAAAAGCTGCGCCCCAATTATTTTGCAGGCGGCCATCGGCGGGTGCTTCGATTTCGACCCGAAAGCGGTGAAAGCCGGTTTCAGTCAGGGGTAGATTGAAAGCAAAACGATTGCGTCCCTGGACCAGCCGGACGGCTCGGCTCTCAACAGGAGTCCCATCGGCCAGGAGGCGTAGGGTGGCTTCGGTGGGCCGGCTGGCATTCACCACAACTTCCAACGGTACGGTCTGGCCCTGGCGGGCCTGGCTGGGGGCCGTCACCTGCTCGACCAGAACTTCAGGCGGGCCGGCTACGGCGATTTGTCCCAGAGGATAAACACTGATTTCCACCTGTCGCGCCGCCGCCAAATCCAGCAAGCGCCGGGCCTCCCCCTCGGTTTCCTGCCCGTCACTGAGCAACACCAGGCGGCGGCCGCCTTCGTTGGGCAGCAAGGCCAGGGCCAGGCGCAGCGCTTCCTCGATATCGGTGGCATTTTTGAGCGGGGTCGAGGTCAGGCTTGGCAGGGCCGGTTCTGGCCGGGGCAGCCGCTCGACCAGAGCATCGCCGCCGAAAAGGATTACCGCCGCCCGGTCATCTTCCGGTTTTTGAGCCAGCGCCGCCCGGATAAAAGTTTCAGCCTCAGCGCGTTCCTCACTGCCAACGCTGTCGGAGGCGTCGAGCACAAAAACAGTGGTAATCAGATCGGCCGGGCGCTCGATTTGCGCGCCGGCCAGCCCCAAAATCAGGCCAAGCAGCACCAGCAGCCGGACGCCCACTGCCCACCAACGCTGGCGGCGGTCAGGCGTGCGTCGGGCGGGCCAGCCCAACGCCAAAAACAGCGGCAGCAATAGCAGCAGCCAGAGAAAGGCGGGGTATAAGAAAGAGAAAAAGATTGAATTCATTGCAGAAAAAACCACGAAGACACAAAGGTTATAAAATCATACGTTTAGGCAGTTCCAAGATTTAAATCCTTCAAGGACGTGGTGCGTGGTGCGTAATGTGATTTTGCCACGCACTACGCACTACGCACCACGAGAATTGACGGTTTATTTTCTTGGGGTTGCCTTAATGCCGTACCAATATTTAAACAAGACGCTCCGCTGATACACCAGCCACTCGATGACCAACAAAATCAAGGCACCGAGGGCCAGGGGTCGCCACCACTCCTGATGGGCCGGGGGAAGAGAGGCCGCGAGCGGGTTGGTTTCAGCCGGTGCGGTCAAATCCAGCTCAGGCTGAGGAGCGATGGTTGATTCGACCGGGTTGAAGAAGTTAACGGCGAAGCGGGTTGACTCGACTTTGCCGTCCGCTGCCTCCGAAGTCAAAGTGTACAAACCGGGCTGGGTGGCAGGCGGCAGGCTGACCCGTCCCGCTGCCGGGGTCAGGGCGGTTTCAATGCCATCGGGTGTGGTCAGGCGCAGGCGTTCCACTTGAGCCGGAAGCGAGACCGACAAACCCTCACCCACGCCAAGCTCCGGCGGGATAAAAACACCCGCGCCGGGGCCAGGTAGTTGAGCAGATTGGCGACCAGGATGGGAAAGGCCGGGCGCAGGGGCAAATCGGACTGCTGCAAGCTGAAGGCTAAAACGACGATGCGGCGGGCTTCGTTTTCTCCGGCCAGAAGAAGGGGAAGGTTGGAAGGTTGGAAGGTTGGAAGGTTGGAAGGTTCGATTGCGGCAGAAACAATGGTGCGGCCCCAGGTAGTTGGGGAGAGGACGGTGGTGGTGAGGATTTGGGTGGTGGAGAGGTCAACGTTTTGCAAGAGCGGCTGGTCTGTCTGAGCGGGCTGGATGGCAGGATTGGCTGTCTGGCCGAGCACCTCGAACAGGCCGGGGATTGAAGTTGGTGGAGCAATGAAGAGCAGGTTGCCGGGGGGCAGTGGGTCCGGGATGTAGAGTCGAAGATGTGGAGGGTTGGGGGGGTGGAAGGTTGGAAGGTTGGAAGGTTGGTCTGCCAGTCTTCGGGGTTGATAATGGTCAGGGTGAGATTGTTGCCCGATGGTTGAGAACCGAGCAGGTTCAAGGCGGTTTGCAAAAAGAAGTTGCCGGAGGTTACTAGCGTTGCGGCGACGGGTTCGGATGGGTGAACGACGAGCCATGCCCGATCATCGAGGGAGAGGGCGTCGGTTTCAGCCGGGTTGAGGGCGGCTTCGACGGTTTGGGCGGAGGCGGGCAGGTTTTCGACAAGCTGCTCGACGTGGCCGCCGGGGGGCAGGTCCAGATCAAAGGCGGTGAAAGGCGCACCGTCCACCAGCAGGGTCAGGCGGCGCTGGGCCGGTTGATTGCCATAGTTGCTGGCCTGCACAAATAAAGTTGCGGTCCCATCTTTACCAGAAGTGACAGTCAGGGCGCTGACGGCCTGGTTGGCGTCACTTGCGCCAAACGGGATAAAGCGCAGCGGGGCCGCCAACCGTTCGGGGAGCTGCACTGCCCCATCGGACAGGAGGATGATTTCAGCGCCGGGTTCGCGGGCGACAATGGCCTCGGCCAGAGACAGGGCCGGGGCCAGATCGCTGTTGAGAGCCGTAGGTTGGACGGCGGTCAGGGCGTCCAATGCCTGCCGCCGGTCCTGACTGGCCGAAACCAGGGTGTCCACTTGACCCCCAGCGGCAGCCATGAGGGTCACGCGGGCGTCGTCGGGCAGGTTGGTTATCACATCGCGGGCGGCGGCTTGGGCGGCGTCGAGACGGGTCTGGCCGCTGTCACCGCCGTCGGTGGCGGACATACTGGCCGAGGTGTCGAGAATGAGCACGACGGTTTGCCCGACCACACCGGCGGCCTGGGTGGCGGGTCGAGCCAGGGCCAGAATGAGGAATAACATAAAAAGAAGCTGCAACAACAACAGCAGATTCCGGCGCAGTTTTTGCCAGGGCGCATTGGCTTCGACATCGCGGACAAAGCGCTGCCACAGGTAGGTACTGGAGACGAGATGATCCTGCCGGCGCAGTTTGAGCAGATACAGGGCGATAATCGGCGGGAGAAGGGCGAGCAGGGCCAGAGCGAGTGGGGTGAGGAGGGTCATTTGAGGAGACCTCGCTGGCGGAGGAAGGTGAAGATGAATTCTTCAAAAGGGGTGTCGGTGGTGACAGGGACGTAAGTGATGTTACGTTTGCTGCACCAGTCGCGGATTTCGGTTTGCCAGGCGGCCAGACCGGCTTTGTAGCGGGCCAGGCTTTCGTAATCGGCGGTGATTTCGACGGCGTGGCCGGTTTCGGCGTCAAGCAGGCGCAGGTCGCCGGTCAGCGGCGGGTCTACCTCGTCGGGAGAGAGGAGGTGGATCAGGCTGATTTCGAAGCGGCGGGAGACGTAAAGCGTTTAAGCTATCGGCCCAAACTGGAGCAGGGGGCGGGGAGCAGGGGGCGGGGGAGGAGTCAAACA
>JAAUSP010000103.1 GCA_012032575.1 Anaerolineales bacterium
TTCGGTCTGGTAATCTTCGTTCTGAACCGAATAAAAGAGGTCACTTTTGAAAGGAGGATTGACCATTGCCTCTCTCCTTTGAGGGATACAGCGATCAAAAAAGTTACTTTAACTTCATCCAGAAGCGGGTACAGAGCGGGAAGGATGAAACGATCTGGAGCGCAAAAGCTCAGCTTTTGCACTCGCTATCTTATTCCTGGGGCGGCGTGAGCAACTGCCATTCGGCGGCGTTCCAGGTAACGGTATCGTAAATGTGCGGGCGGACGCCTTGCAGGTTGAGGCTGAGGCCGTAACGGTCGGGCAGGGCCAGCAGGGGTATCTGGGGCAGGTCTTGCTGAAGAATGGTGGCCAGTTCACACAGCAAGGTCCGGCGGCGATTGGTCGGCAGCGGACTGCGCAGGGCATCAAAAATGCCGCCCAGGGTGGGGTTGCGATAGCGGCTGACGTTGAGGCCGGCGATGGGATTATCACGGGTGGGAATGGAGCGGGGGTCAAAATAGTCGGCCATATAAGGGTAGGGTCAACCCCGTAGTAGCCGTCGTCCCACAAATCCAGGTCGAAGTTGCCGCGGAGTTCGATCCCGTTGTTTTCCCAGGTGTTCCACAACTGCCCGCCCTCGACCACCTCGCGCTCCAATTTGATGCCGACTTCCAGCAGCATTTCTTCGATCAGGCGGTGAGCGGTGACGAGTTCCTCGCCAAACTCCTCGTAGATGTAACTTTTTAATACCAGCGGTGTGCCGTCCTCGACCGTGCCGCAGCCCTGGCAGTAGCGAATGGGGTCATCGGGGTTGGTCAGCCGCCAGCCGGCCTGATCAATCAGAGCGATGGAGACGCCGGGGTTGAAGGTGGTGGGGGCCAGTTGGCAGCCCAGTTGGGACAGTTCGGTGTCTATGGGGATGGCCCGGCCCAGGAAGGCTTCTTCGTTGAGACGGTTGACATCAATGGCGGCGCGAATGGCCTCGCGTATTTTGGGGTTGGCCAGCACCGGATGGGGTTGGGCCGGGTCGCCGCTGCCGAAGGCGCTGAGATTAGGCACCAGGCGCAGCACAAAGCGGGCCGGATTGGTGACAAAAACGGTCACGTTTTCATTGTTTTCCATAAATGTCAGGGCCGGGTCTTCGGGCCAGATATCCAGATGGGCGTTGCCCCGTTCCAGGTTGCGGCGGCGAAAGTCGGGGTCGGACTGAATCTCAAAGACCAGTTGTTTGGCCAGGGCCGGTCGGGGACAAAATAGTTGGGGTTGGGGGCAAAGGTCAGACGCACCCCACGCAGCCACTGATCCAGCACAAACGGGCCGGTGCTGACCGGCTCGAAGTTGCAGTCCCAAAAGAGCATCTGGTTCGTCGGGCCGCAGTGGTGGGCTGGAAAAACGCCGGTGCCGTTGCCGCCAAATTGAAGCAGATAGTTGGGGTAAAACTGGCGGTAGCGGACGACCGCCGTCAGCGGGTCGGGCGTTTCGACGGCGTCAATCAGATCAAAACCGGGGGCCCAGATGCGGCTGTCTTTGAAGGACTGCCAGGTGTAGGCGACGTCGGCGGAGGAAAAGGGCTGGCCGTCGCTCCATAAAATACCGGGGCGCAGCCGCCAGGTGACGGTCAGGCCGTCTTCGCTCAGGCCGCCGTTGGCCAGGGTGGGCAGGTCGGCGGCCAGTTCGGGGTAGTAGTTGCCGTCGGGGCCAATTTCGGCCAGCGCGCCGTAGACCAGCTCGCCGACCAGGGCTTCGTAGCCGGTATCGTTGAGGTAGGCATTGAAGCTGGGCGGGTCAATGGGAATCGGCACGATGATGGCGTCCTCGCGCACATCAACTGCCAGAGCCAGGGGCGGCAGGGTAGGTGTGGGCAGGGGCGTGGCGGTGGGCGGCGGCGGGGCCGCCAGTTCGCAGGCGGACAGGTAAAAGGCAAGCCCCAGCAGGAAGATGAGTTGGATCAAACGCAGGTTGAATTTCACCGGGTCATTGTAATACGGGCGGAAAGAAGGACAAAATTGGCTCTTTTGGAATACAGCGGGTCAGAGACAACGTGATGCGTGATGCGTGATGCGTGATGATCTAATCACGTATCAGGTTCAAACCCCACGAAATCCTGAAGACCGACAAAATTTTAGTTCAAGCGCTGGCAGGGCAGGTGGAATACATTTTAGGCTAAAAATAAGCCAATCAGGACCGTTTTTCAAACGGATTTCAAACCAATCCATGCTATAGTAGTAGTTAAACCTGTCGCACTAAAGGCAGATTTATTTTCAGGATGAATTAACATGGTAAATTTAAGCTCTATTCTCGTAGTTGACGACGACCCCCTTATCTTAAGCGTGATGCTGCAAGTGCTGGCACGGGCGGTAGCTCCTTCGACTAACATTATGACTGCTTATAATGGGGAAGAAGGGCTGCGTCTGGCTCGTCAAAATCTACCGGATGTCATCATTACCGATTTGATGATGCCCAAAATGGATGGCTTTGAACTGGTCGAGTCAATTCGGCGGGAGGAAACTTCCAACCGAACCCGCATCATCGGCGTGAGCAGCAGCAGCGCACGCGATGCCAGAACTACTGCTTTTCGCAAAATGTGCGACAGCTTTCTCAATAAGCCCTTTATGCCCAATGAGCTGATTGAGAAATTGAAACATTTAGTCGCCTAAAGTGACCGCCGACCGCTGTAATTTTCAGCAGTCGGCGGTCTTCTTTTTAGCGCCGGATAAGCCGGGGGACGGCGCGAAGCTCCTCCAGCCCCAACAACAACCCAACCACAATATAAACCAGCACGCCCAGGATGCCGCCCGCAGCGGCCACCACCAGCGGCGACAGCATCGGAACGAGTGCGATGAAGGCCAGTATCGCCGCGCCCATGGCCCCGGCTGCCAGGGCGGTGCGAGCCAGGGTGCTGAGCAGCGGTCTGACCTCGACTCCGGCCATGCGCCGGTTGGCAATCGCCAGCAACACCAGAACCTCAATCGTCACCGCAACCGCGTTGGAGAGGGCTAATCCCCCAGCGTCAAGCACCCGATAAAGCAGCACAGCCAGCCCGACATTGACCAGCATACCAATCACCGCGCCGACCAGCGGCGTAGTCGTATCTTTTTGGGCATAAAAGAGGCGGTTGACCACCTCCAGGGCGCAGTGAGCCACCAGCGCCAGCGCCCAAAATTGCAGCGATTGATACACCGCCGCCGTCGAGTCCGGCCCAAATTCCCCCCGTTCAAACATCAATTGAATCAAAGGCCGCCCCAGAACGATCAAACCGACAGTGGCCGGAATAGACAGGGCCAGAATGACCCGCAGCGATTGTTCGACGGTGTGGCGCAGGCTGGCCCGGTCGCCGCGCGCGGCCAGTTCGGCCATCGTCGGGAACAACACAATGCCAATGGCCGAGCCGATGATGGTTTGGGGCATCTGCATCAAATCCCAGCCGTAATCCAGCGCCGAGACGCTGCCCTGGCCCAGGCGGGAGGCCAGGTTAAAGATCACCAGAAAATTAACCTGAATCACGCCCAGAGTTAAAATTCGCGGCCCCAGCAACCGGGCGACCTGGCGCAGCCCCGGATCGCTCCAGCCGAGGCCGGGATAATAGCGTATGCGGTAGCGGACAAGGCCCGGAATCTGGATCAATAGATGACCGGCGGCCCCGGCCACCGCGCCCCACATCAAGCCGTACACCCCCAGACTCGGCGCGAGAAAGATCGCCCCGGTAATCAGGCCCAGATTGTAAATGATCGGCGCCAGCGCCGGCAGCAAAAAGTGCTGATGGACGTGCAACACCCCGCCGGCCAGTCCGCTGACGCTGAAAATGAGGGTGGAAATCAGAGCCAGCCGCATCAGGTTGGCGGTAAGCTGTTGGGTTGCGGGGGGAAAGCCGGGGGCGATGAGCCACTCCACCAGCGGCAGGGCCACTATGGCAATCAGCGCCGCCGCCGCCGCCGTGACCAGCAGCATCGTGTTGAGGGTGGAACTGGTCAGCCGCCAGCCGGTGGGGTCGTTGGCCGGGCGTAGAGTCAGCCGTTCGCTGAGAATGGGGATGAAGGCGGTGGCTAATGCGCCGCCGGAGATGAGCATGAACAAAATATCGGGCAGGCGAAAGGCGGCCACAAAGGCATCGTAATCGCCGCCGGTGCCGAAGGCGCGGGCCACCACCACCTGTCGCCCGATGGCCAGGCCTTTGTTGACCAGGAACGCGGCCATCAGAATCATCGTCGAGCGGACGAGATGGGATAGATGGAATTTAAACGGCATCACTGGGGTGGATTCTTGGCCTGTTTTGAATAATCAGCATATTTTCGTCGTTGGATTGGTCGGTACACCCCAGCGCAGCAGCAGGCCAGCCGCTTCATCGGTCAGCACGTCGGTGAGACCTTCGCTTTCGTAAAGCTGCTCGACGAGAGGGCGGGTTGCGTTTTCCTTTGTAGTTGCCGGAGTCATAAGCGCTTTGATAACAAATTATTGACTTCTGTCAAGCTTAAAAGTTGAAAAGTATTCCGACCACAATTTTAAAGCCAGGGAGTTGCGTTGATGCCGCGGTATCGTCGCCCGTATACTTTCCGGTCAGGGTGTAATTTTCTTGGGCAAGGTTAAAAACCTCAATCGTTTTCGCTTCGTAATCTACCAACCAATATTCAGGTACGCCGGCTTCCTGATATAGCTTGAATTTGGTCTCGCGATCATAACTGGCGTTAGAAGGTGAGAGAATCTCTATAACTAAATCGGGAACACCTTCAACGTATTGATTACCGATGATGCCAATTCGTTCTTTTTTAACAAAGAAAATATCCGGTTCCACCGGCACAGGTTGGTTTGGCAGACGAACGCCGCATGGCGCTTCCAATACTTCGCCCAGGTTTTTATCTTCTGCGTATAGACGCATCCTGGCAAACAATCCACCAGACGAGCGTTGATGATTAACCGAAGGAGGTGGGGACATTTGTAACACTCCGTCAATGATTTCATACTTCCAACCATCATCAGGAAAGTTGAGCCAATCTTGGTAAGTCCAATCACCCTGCCGGGGGAAGCGGGGCTGATCGTGGGGTGAGATAAGCGCAGCATCAACCCTTTTTGTAACCATACAGTTGCTTCTCCTTTCTTAACCCACTTGAATTTTACCACATTTCCCCTGGCTTAAGGAATTACAGTGATGTGACCGAGCGCGGCCGCTGCCCCATCCTCACTCGCCAGGCCGGTGACGCCCTCGCTGGGGTAGGGTGGCTGGGCATTGTAGACGACCGCTTCCAGCCGATACGAGCCGGGCGGTGTATCGGCGGCCAGCAGGAGGGTGTAAACGTTGATCGCTCCGTTCAGGGTCGGGTCGGCCAGCGGCCAGGCCGAGGTGCGGAAATGGCGGTCGTTGAGCAGGTCTTTATCCACCTGGGCGGCGATGCGGCCCTCTTCGCCGCGCAGGCGCAGAGAGACTTTGTAATCAACGTCGGTGTCACGTAGCAAGGTAAAGTGAAGGGTAGCCCAGGCTGGATGCGCTACAGGTGTGCTTTCGCCCTCCGGCGGATACCCGCCAAAGGCTGCACCATCCAGGCGTAAAACATCGCCAAAGGTGACGCTGACCGGCGGCAGGTCGGTGGGCAGACTAAAATTAGTACCCGCCTCCGGCAAGCTGTACCATTCGACATGATAGCCGCGAAAATCGCGCTGGCCCAATCGCTGGCCGTATTTTTGGGCCAGAAAGGGTATGACGCCGCGCGGGTCGGTATCGCTGCCGCGCCAGGTAATCCAGAACAGGCGCGCGCGTCCGGCGGCTTCGCGGGTGAGAATGTCGGCGGCGGTGTGAATGTCCACAAAGAGGTAGCGAGGCGGGGCGGCAAGGTGTCGTCTGTCGGCGTAGTAGTGGAACGGATGCGGTACGTCCACGTAGACCAGATCGTTGGCCGTGGTTTCGGCGGTCAGCCAATCGGCCACGCCAGCCGAGTCGTCTTTGAAGTAGGTTTCGTTGGTGTAGTAGCTGTGGAGGGCGAAGAGGAAGATGGCGAGCAAGGCAAAACGTAAAACGTAAAACGTAAAACGTAAAACGTAAAACCTGACCCCTGACCCCAGGATCAGGAATAATGCCGGGGTGACGAGGATGAGATAGCGGGGTTCGAAGGAGGGTTGGCGTTGGAGGACGAGGAAGTAGGCGGCGAGCGGGATGAGGAACCAGCCGAGGAGGAAAAAGAGGGTTGGAAGGTTGGAAGGTTGGAAGGTTGGAAGGTTGGAAGGTTGGAAAGTTGGAAGGCTTGTCCTGAGCGAAGTCGAAGGGTTGGAAGGTTGGGTTAGATTTTTGAATAGTTGAAAAAATACGATAAGGCCAGAGATTAGGGCGATGGCGGTCATGCTCCAGGTGGCGGGTTGGGGGTCGAGGGTGAGGCCGGTGGTGTAGGCTTGCCAGGTGCGGAGGATGAAATCGCTCAGGCGGGGGGGGATCAGGTTGGGGTTGGTGTAGCTGGTAATTTGGCGGAGGGCCAGAAAAAGCTGGGGCGTAAACAGCAGCAGAATTCCTGCTTGAGAAACAATCCATGTGATGAAACGAGTAGCCCGATTCTCGCCACCCCTGAAGGTCCAAACCAACCAGGCGAGGTTGTGAAAGATAAGCAAAAAGATGCTGAAGTAATGAGTGTAGAGACAGGCAGCGCCCAGAAGGATGTAAGCAATAGTGAGCCAGCGCCGGTCTCTGGTCTTCGGTCTCCGGTCAGAAAAAAGGATCCGCCACAAAATAAAGGTGCTGGCCAGAGCCAGAAACGTAATCATAGCGTAACTGCGGACTTCCTGGGCGTAGGCGATGTACAGGGGGGAAAGGGCGGCGAGGAGGGAAGTGAAGGTGCAGGGGAGCAGGGGAGCAGGGGAGCAGGGGTGATTGTGAGAGCGTGAAATTGAGTGGGCGAAACGGTACAGCAGCGCGACGGTGAGCAGGCTGAAGACGACCGACAGGAAGCGCAGGGTAAATTCGTTGTGACCGGCGAAGGCCAGCCATAGGTGCAGCAGGCTAAAATAGGCCGGGGGGTGAACGTCCATAGCCGGCAGGGTAGGGATTTGCGAAATGGGTTGGGAGGCTACAAAAATACTGTGACCTTCGTCCCACCAGATGCTTTGAAAATCGAGCTGGTAGAGGCGCAGGCCAAAGGCCAGCCACAGGATCAACACGGGAAACATCACGCGGCGGGGAAAGAATTTCATAGAGGCGAATTTTAGACTACGTTGCCGGGCTTGGCAAGGCGATTATCATTCAAATGAAATGCCGTCTTTTGATAATCTCCCGGTTTTTCGGTATGATGTATCTAACTACCGGCAAATTATGGCGTCGAGGCAGCGGGTCGGGTACAGTTTTAGATTTTCCGGCTTGCGCCTCGATTTTATTTTGCCGGGTGAAAATAAAAGGAGAAGTGAAAAAATAATGAAGTTTCAAGTATCGAGTTTGATTTTGGCCGGGCTGTTGGTTGCCGGCTGCAACAGCTTCCAACAGCCGACTCCCGAAGCGACCGACGCCGAGGCGCGACCGCCACTCCGGCGGTGGTCGAAGCCGCGCCGACTGAAGCCGCCCCTGTTGCACCCGCGGCAACCGGAGAACCGGCGGTTGAGGCGAGTCCCGCCGCTGCCCAACAGCCAGCCGATGAGGAGGATGCCATCACCACCGAGAGTGGCCTGAAATATGTTATGGTTGAAGAAGGAACCGGGGAGGCCCCCAAACCCGGCGATCTGGTCAAAGTGCATTATACCGGCACACTGCAAGACGGGACTAAGTTTGACAGCTCGATTGAACGGGGTGAGCCGATTGAATTTGTGCTGGGGCGAGGCCAGGTTATCCCTGGCTGGGATGAGGGCATCGGCCTGATGAAGGTGGGCGGCAAAGCCAAACTGATTATTCCGCCCGATTTGGCTTACGGCGAAAGTGGGGCCGGCGGAGTCATCCCGCCCAACGCCACACTCAACTTTGACGTCGAACTGGTTGCCGCTGAGCCGGGCCCACCTCCGCCCCCTGAAGCGCCGACCAAAGTAGAGGAGGCCGACTTTACCACCACCGACAGCGGCTTGAAATATTACGATTTTGAAGAGGGTAGCGGGCCATCGCCGGAGACTGGACAGGTTGCCACTGTTCATTACACCGGCTGGCTTGAAGACGGAACTATGTTTGACAGTTCATTAATGCGCGGTCAACCATTCAGTTTTCCGGTGGGGGCGGGGCAGGTCATTCCCGGTTGGGATGAAGGCGTAGCCTCGATGAAGGTCGGCGGCAAGCGCCAACTGGTCATTCCGGCAGACCTGGCTTATGGTGAAAACGGGGCCGGCGGGGTCATTCCGCCCAATGCGACCCTGATTTTTGAGGTGGAACTGTTGGGGATCGAATAGGTTTCAAAGAGGCGACGCTACAGAAAGAACAGACCTCATAGGTATACGACGCGAAACCTATGAGGTCTGTTTTGTTCAAAATTACCCTTTGCGGTTGATGTAGTAGTGATTTTGAATATCGTGCGCCAGTTCTTTCACTTCCACTTGCGTGAAGCCCGCTTCGGCCAGCATCTCCAGCGCTTTTTCCTGGCCCCACATCGCCCCCAGACCCTCGCCGTTGTAAGCCAGCGAGACGGTCATGCAGTGCATCGTAGAGATAGTGTAAAGAAATGGTCCCATCGGGTGGTCGAGATTGTTATGAACATGGCTCGACCCGGCGATGTCCTGCATCAGGTAGACTCCGTCCGCTTTCAAAGCGCGGTGGATGTTGCGTAATACCGCCGCCGGTTTGGCCTGATCGTGGATGGCGTCGAAGGTGGTGATCAGGTTGTAGCGCTCCGTCTCCGCCAGAACCGCCGCGTCTTGCACCTCAAAGCGCAGATTGGTCAAGCCTTTTTGCCGGGCCTCAGCGCGGGCGGCGGCAACCCCCTTCTCCGAAAAATCATAGCCGGTGAAGCGGCTGTTGGGGAAAGTTTGGGCCATCAGCATCAGGGCCAGACCACGCCCGCAGCCGACATCAAGCACCTCAATCCCCTGTTCCAGCTTCTCGATCAAACCGGGAACCAGCGGCAAAATATGATCCAGCAGCGCCGGCAGCACCGATTGGCCGCTGTCTTCGGCCATCACATCCTGAAAACGGGGGAAGGCGGCGTAGGGAACCCCGCCACCCTGCCGGAATGACTCGACAATGCCATCCTCAACCGAACCCAGCAGCCCGATGTATTGGGTAAAGGCGGCAATGTTATTGGGCGCGGCAGTACGGGTAAGCGCGGCGGCATGCTCGACGGGCAGGCGATAGGTGCCTGTTTCCGGGTCGTATTCGATGACGCGCCCGACTACCATCGCGCCCAGCCACTCACGGACGTAGCGCTCGTGCAAATCGGCGGCGGCAGCAATCTGCTCAATCGTGGCCGGGGGCAGGGTCGCCAGGGTATCAAACAGGCCGGTGCGATGACCAATGCTGGTCATCAGCGCCAGTGAGCCGTAGTTAAGCACATCCACCATTTTTCCGGTAAAAGCGTCGGCAGTTTGTTGGTTGAAACCATTGGTACTCATTGAATTTTCTCCTGAAAACTAAAGGTTTGTTTTTTGGTAACCGCTCAGCCCTCATGTCATTTCGAGGCCATAGGCCGAGAAATCCTTACCGCGATGCATTGGCCTCGAAGATTTCTCCCTTCGGTCGAAATGACATGGCTGAATAGTTACAAATCTTTTATTGAAAGAAAACCACTATGCACGTTTTACACCTGCATTGGCACCCGCCGACCCGACCTGCGGAAACAGAGACCGCCGGGATGCTCTGTTGGGCCGAAAGTTCGGACGGGCAGCCGCCTAAAGTCAAAGCCAAAAAGGGAGCGCCGCATCCCTTTTGCGCCGCCCCGGAACTGCTCAAACCGCTGCTGGCTCCGCTGGCGGCGGAAGTGATGCTGGCCGAGAAAAAGCTGGTCAGCCTGTTATTACCGAGCGGCAAATCCGGGCCGCAGCCGTCGCCGCAGTTGCAGCACGATTGGGATAGGGCGGACAGCACGCCGCCGGTGTTGTCGCCCTGGCTGGTGGCCGGGCTGTGGCTGCCGCCGGTTGCGGCCTTTAACCTGCTGATTGCCCTGGCCGGAACCGAAAAGCTGCCGCCGCAGGTGGTTCTCGGCGCGGAGGCGCATTACTGGCACGCCGTCGCCAACCTGGTGCTGGAAACACTGGCCCAGCAAAAGTTGCTGCCGGTGCTGGCCCAGGCCGACGCCCAGGGCAAAACCTATCATGCCCGCTGGCTGCCGGTGCTCGACGGTTCGCAGGATGGGCCGCGCCTGGCCCGCCTGATTGAAGCCATGCCGCCCCTCTGCCGCGCCGAAACCGACAAGCCCGAAAACGCGCCCTCCCCCCGCACCGTGCTGGATACCTTTCTCAACACCATGACCGACGCGCTGGCCCGGCAGTGGAGCGGGACGGCGGTTTCTCCGCTGGTCAAGAAGAGTGACGGCACGGACGCGGCTTATAACTGGCTGGCCTCCCTGTTCAACGCCAATCCCCGGGTCAACGGCTCGACCGCCCAACTGAGCCATCTGAACCAGGGCCACAAAAACTGGCGGCGCAACCTGCACGTGGCCGGCGATAAAACCTTCCGGATAGCCTTTCGGCTGGAAGCGCCGGCTCAGCAAGCTGAAGCCGGGGACACCAAGAACTGGAATCTGCATTATCTGCTCCAAGCCCGCGATGACCCCAGCCTGTTGATCCCGGCCCAGCAGGTCTGGCAGACCAAAGGCAACGTGTTGAACGCGCTCAACCGCCGCTTTGAACAGCCGCAGGAAAAGCTGCTGGCCGGTCTGGGCTACGCCGCCCGCCTGTTCGAGCCGCTGCGGGCGGTCTGAAAACGACCGCGCCGGTCGCTCTGCCTCTTTCCACCGACGATGCCTTTCAATTTTTGCGCCAGAGCGCCCGCTGCTCGAAGGCAGCGGCTTTGGGGTGCTGGTCCCACCCTGGTGGAACAAGCCGGGCACGCGCCTGGGCGTCCGGCTTAAAATGGGGACTCGCAAAGGGACCAAGGCCGAAACCAGCACCGGGGCGATGGGCCTGGAAAATCTTATCAGCTACAAGTGGGAACTGGCCCTGGGCGATACCACCCTGACCCGCGAGGAGTTCAACGCGCTGGTGGCGCTCAAATCGCCGCTGGTCCAAATCCGGGGACAGTGGGTCCAGCTTGACCCGGAGCAGATCGAGGCGGCTATTCGCTTCTGGGAAAAACAAAACCTGGAAGCCGATGTGGACCTGAACGAGGCTGTGCGCATGGGCCTGGGGGCGACGGACACCGTCGAAGGGCTGCCGGTTGAGCAGGTCGAATACGAAGGCTGGCTGGCCGACTGGATGAAGCGCTTCACCGGCGACGAAAAGCTGACCCCGCTGCCCCAGCCGGAAAGTTTGCAGGCTCAACTGCGGCCCTACCAGCAGTACGGCTACTCCTGGCTGGATTTTCTGCGGCGGTGGGGCATGGGTGCTTGCCTGGCCGACGACATGGGCCTGGGCAAAACCATCCAGACCATTGCCATGCTGCTGCACGAAAAAGAGCAGCATGGCGCGCTGCCCGGCCCCAGCCTCCTGATTTGCCCCACCTCGGTGGTTTTCAACTGGCAGAAAGAGGTGGCCCGCTTTGCCCCCGATTTGACTACCCATATCCATCAGGGGGCGGCCCGGCTGCGCGGCGATGAGTTGAAGCAGCAGGTCCAGCAAACCGATTTGCTCCTGACCAGCTACGCCATCGCCCGCCGCGACGCCGACACACTCAAAGAGGTGGGCTGGTTCGGGCTGATTTTGGACGAAGCCCAGAACATCAAAAATCCCGAAGCCAAGCAGACCCAGGCCATTCGCCGCCTGCCGGCCCAATTTCGGCTGGCCCTGACCGGCACGCCTGTGGAGAACCGGCTGTCGGAGTTGTGGTCCATTATGCACTTTCTCAATCCGGGCTATCTTGGTTCGCGCCACAATTTCCGCCAGAATCTGGCCCTGCCCATCGAGCGCTACGGCGACGAGGAGGCGATTGGCCGCCTGAAAAAGATGGCCTCGCCCTTTATCCTGCGCCGGGTCAAAACCGACCCGCGGGTGATCCAGGATTTGCCCGACAAGCAGGAAATGAAAGTTTATTGCAATTTGACCGAGGAACAGGCCACGCTGTACGAGTCGGTGGTGCAAAAGGTGATGGAACGGCTGGCCGACTCGTCGGGCATCGAGCGCAAGGGCCTGGTGTTGAGCATGCTCATGCAGCTCAAACAGGTCTGCAACCACCCGGCCCAATTTCTGCACCAGATCGGCGATGGGCAGACCCTCAGCTTCGATACCGACAAACCCCGCAGCGGCAAATTGACCCGCCTGACCGAAATGCTGGAGGAAGCCGTTTCCGTAGACGACCGGGTGCTGATTTTTACCCAGTTTTCCGAGATGGGCCATCTGCTCAAAGAGCATCTCAACGGGGCGCTGGGCGTGTCGAGCCTGTTTCTGTACGGCGATACGCCCATCAAAAAGCGCGAGGTCATGGTCAGGCGCTTCCAGGAAGAGGAAAACGGCCCGCCGATCTTTATCCTGTCGCTCAAGGCGGGCGGCACCGGCCTCAACCTGACCCGCGCCAACCACGTGTTTCACTTTGACCGCTGGTGGAATCCGGCGGTGGAAAACCAGGCCACCGACCGCGCCTTCCGCATCGGGCAGACCCGCAACGTGCAGGTGCATAAATTCATCTGCGCCGGCACTCTGGAAGAGAAAATTGACGACATGATCGAAGGTAAAAGAGCGCTGGCCCAGAGCATCATCGGCAGCGGTGAAAACTGGCTGACCGAGCTTTCCACCACCGAACTGCGCGATCTGGTCGCCCTGCGGCGCGAGGCGGTGCAGTAGATGGAAGGTTGGAAGGTTGGAGGAATGGAAGGTTGGAAGAAATGATTACCAATCTTCCAACCTTCCAATCTTCCAACAAATAGAGGGAAGAGGCATTAGGAGGTCATAGATGAGCCGCTACGATTATTACGATTATTATCCGCCCACTCAGCCGATCAAAACCGATCAGGGCATCAAGGCCAAAAGCAAGCGGGGCGAGTTTGCCAAAAATTGGTGGGCCACTCGCTGGATTGCTGCCCTGGAGCGGCTGGTGGACCGGGGCCGCCTGACTCGCGGGCGTAGTTATGCCCGGCAAGGCCAGGTGCTCTCGATTGAGGAGACCAAAACCGGCATTGCCGCCAAAGTGCAGGGTTCGACGCGCCGGCCCTATAAAATAACCATCGAGATGACTCCGCTGACCGACAAGCAGTGGGAGGAGGTGATTGACACGCTGGCTGGACAGGCCATTTTCACTGCCCAACTGCTGGCCGGGGAGATGCCGCCGGAGATCGAACAGGTCTTTCAGGCGGCCAAAGTCAGTCTTTTCCCGGAAAAGCCGGGCCAATTGATTACCGAGTGTAGCTGCCCCGACCCGTCGAACCCGTGCAAGCATATCGCTGCCGTGCATTACATCCTGGGTGAGCAGTTTGACGAAGACCCGTTTCTGCTCTTCCGGCTGCGCGGGCGAACCCAGGAGCAGATTTTGGCCGCGCTGCGCGAACGCCGCGCCGGTGAAGACGCGGACGAAGCCGGCGAGGAAATCGAAGAGGTGGGGCCGCCGCTGACCGAAAACCTGGCCCATTTCTGGGAGGTCGGCCAGCCGTTGACCCACTTCAAAACGGTCATCAAGCCGCCGCTTACCTTGTTCCCCATTTTGAAACGCCTGGGCCAGCCCTCATTTTGACCGAGGAGGTTGAACACCTCCTCGGCCCGGCCTACCTCGCCATCAGCGAGGCGGCCATCGCGGTGGCCTTCGCCGATGAACCGCCTGCTGAAAGTTGACCTTATCTGTTAAATGACCAGTTTTCAAAAGTTTGGACCAGGCCAAAGGTGCGCTGGACGCGCGGCTTGGTCAATTCTACCTGGCTTTCCCACATAAGCGGGGCAATCACGGCGTCTTCCTCGATGAGTATCTTCTCGGCCTGAATGTAAAGTTCCTTGCGCCTGACCGCATCGGTTTCGTGGGCGGCGATCTCAACCAGTTTGTCGAAAGCCGGGTTGCTCCATTTGGAGTCGTTAAGGTATGAGTCGGAGCGAAAAACCTGGGCGAAGTTGTCGGCGTCGGGGTAATCCATGCACCAGCCCAGCCGCCAAACCTGGGGGGGATCGGTGGCCAGCGTGTCAAAAAAGACTTTGGGTTCCTGTGTGACCAGGTTCACTTGCACGCCCAGATTATCGCGCCACATTTGCTGGATGGCCTCGGCCGCCTGCACCCAATCCTCTCGCGGGGACAGCATCAAGGTGATTTCAGGCAGGGCTTGGGCGCTGCCATAACTGGACTCAGCCAGGAACTTTTTAGCTTCAGTCACGCTGGCGGTGATCGGCGCGCCGAAATCATCCCCTGCGGCTGGGTCGGGCGCGGCGGTCAGGCCGGGCCGAATGAACCAGCGGGCCGGTTGGCCGCTTTTGACCACGTTATCCGCCAGGGCCGTGCGGTCAATGGCCCAGGAAAAGGCTTTGCGCACGTTTACGTCGTCAAAGGGCGGCTTGTTGACGTTAAAACCGAGATAGCCGGTGCAGGCGCTGGGCGTCTGGCTCAACTCCTTCGACAGGGTTGGGTCGGCCTTGACTCGATCCAGGTCGGTCAGAGGGGGCTGGACCACATCGGCCAGGCCGGCTTCGTAGTTGGCAAAGGCGGCGGATTGATCTAGCAGGGTAAAGCGGATGTGTTTGATCTGCGGTTTGGGGCTGGTCTCGCTGCCCGGCCAGAAAGGATTGGTCGTGAGGGTCAGGTCCACGTCATGCTGCCACGCTTTGAGCGCATAGGGACCATAGCTGTGGATAACCCCGGCTTCAATCCAGCGGTCGCCTTTTTCTTCGATCAACCCCTGCGGCTGCGCCCAGTTAACTGCCATACTGGCGATGGAGGGGAAAAAGGCCGATGGCTCTGTCAGCGTGACTGCCAGGGTGAAGTCGTCCACCGCCCTCACCCCAATTTTATCCAATTTGCCGTACAGCGGATTCTGGTCGGCATCGTCAGCGCCGCCGTTGACTGTCTGGGCGTTTTTGATGACCCAGTTGACGTAGGCGTATTGAGAAGCAGTGGCCGGGTCCAGGGTGCGCCGGATACCATAGACAAAATCGTGGGCTGTCACCAGGCGCGGCTGGCCCTGGTCATTCAACACCTGCTCGACCTCGCCGGTAGCATGGTTGTATGTGACCCAGGGGACATCATTACGCAGCGTGAAGGTATAAACCAAGCCGTCAGCCGAAATCGTCCACTCGGTGGCCATCCCCGGTTTCACCGCGCCGGTTTCATTCAGCGAGGCCAGGCCGATAAAGAGTTCGCCGCTCACCGTGAGGGAAGGATTGTCGGTGGCCAGGGCCGGGTCGAGGGTCGGCACATCGCCCTCGCCCAGGTTATAAACCAGGGTTTCTTCGGGCGGCAAGGCGTTGGGGTCAGCCTCGGTTGTTGCCTTTGAAGCAACGGTTTTTTCTACCTCCCCTTCTTTGACGGTTTCAACCATCGCTGTGCTACCCGTAACTTCTTTTTCCCCGGCCGCCAGGGCCGACGGTTGAGCACCACCACAAGCAATGGTTAAAGTGCTTGAGAATACCATAATGACCAGAAAAATTAAGACCTTTTTTGCAAACATCAAATTCCTCCTTATTGCAGCTAGACAGAAACAGTTTTATCGTGGTCCCATTAAAACACAACCCAATTGGACAGTCAATGGCTTTAGTCGTACCATGAGTCGTACAAAAATTCGTCTCATCTAATCATTGGTATGCACGCAGATGCTTCTTTTGGCCGTTGGATAAAACAACGCCGCAAAGCCCTCGATCTTACCCAGGCTGATTTGGCTCAGCGGGTCGGCTGTGCGGTGGTCACTATTCAAAAGATTGAGGAAGGTCGCCGCCGGCCCTCTAAGCAGATCACCGAACTGCTGGTCGAAACCCTGGAGATTGCGCCTGAGGAACGAGAGGCATTTCTCCGCCTGGCTCGTTTAGCGCCGTCGTCACGCCCCGAAGCCCAAGCCCCGAATATTCCCACCAACCTGCCTGCCCCGCTCACCCCCTTGATTGGTCGAGCCGTAGAGATTGCCGCCGTGCAGGGTTATCTGGAGCGGCCTGATATTCGCCTGGTGACTCTGACCGGACCGCCTGGGGTGGGCAAGACGCGCCTGGGGATTCAGGTTGCCGCCGAGCTTCGTCCGCAGTTTCCCGACGGCGTCTGGTTTGTGGCCCTGGCGCTTATCACCAATCCGCTGCTGGTGCTGCCGACGCTGGCCCGGACGCTGGGTTTTATGGATATTGGGCAGCAGTCTCTACTGGAACGGCTGCAAACCGAGCTGCGTGATAAACGCATGCTGTTTGCATTGGATAATTTCGAGCAGATTGTAGATGCTGCCCCATTCATCGCCGACCTGTTGGTGGCCTGCGCCGGGATCAAAGTGTTGGCTACCAGCCGCATCCCCTTGCATTTGAGCGGTGAGTATGAATTCGCTGTCGAGCCGTTTCCGCTGCCTGAACGGGTAGATGGTTCGACCCCTGCTAAGTTGATGAGTTACGCGGCGCTGCGTTTGTTTGTGACCCGGGTGCAGGCTTTCCAACCCAATTTCAGCCTGACCCCGGCCCGTGCTGCGACAATAGTCGAACTTTGCGCCCGGTTGGATGGACTGCCGCTGGCCATCGAACTGGCGGCGGCTCGTGTCCGGCAGTTCAGCCCGGAAGCGCTCCTGGCCCAGTTGAAAACCGCCCTGCCTTTACCCCTCCTCAGCGACGGCCGCGTGATCTGCCGGCCCGGCAGCAGACCCTCCACGCCGCCATCGGCTGGAGTTATCAGCTATTGAGCGAGGTCAGCCGGGGCCTATTTCGGCAGTTCGGGGTGTTT
>JAAUSP010000104.1 GCA_012032575.1 Anaerolineales bacterium
ATTTTAGCCGACGGCAACGGTTTGCAGGCTTTGAAATGGACCCGCCAGCATTCATCCCCATACCCCGGTCATCATGATGACCGGCGAACCCACCTATGAAACTGCCGCCGAAGCTATTCGGTTGGGCGCGTATGATTACCTGGCCAAGCCCATTAACAAAGATGAACTGCTGTCAACCCTGGCGCGTGCGGTTGAACACCGGCAGTTGGAGCTGGCCAAGGAGCGGCTGGAAAAGGAAAATGAACTGTATCGGTTAGAGTTGGAGCAGCGCGTGGCTGAACGGACCCAGGCCCTGCGCGAATCCGAGGAATTTTTGGTCAACCTGACCAACACAATGGCCGATGCCGTACTCAGCATAAAACTGCCCGGATACCAGATTGAATATGTTAATCAGGCCGTGCGCCATATTTTGGGCTATGAACCCGAAGAATTGCTTGATAAAACTCTGCCTTTCTTGTACCCCGATCAGGCCGGTTTTGAAGCGTTTGTGCAAAAACAGGCCGCCATGCGCCAGGTGGGTAAAAGTCAGATGCGGTTGGAACAATTGCTGCGTCACAAATCCGATAAGCTGGTTTGGACTGAGATTGCCACGTCGTTTCTTGAGGGGGAAGGCCAACCGGCCCAAATTATCAGCGTGGTTCGCGACATCAGCCAGCGCAGCCTTTTATTAGGCGTCGTAGCGCATGAACTGCGCGGTCCGCTGGCCTTGTTGAAAGGGTTTTCAGAGGTGCTGCTGGAGGATATTCAAAGCATTGACCCTGGCAGTCTGAGCAAATACCTGACCAGTATTAACTCAACCGTTGTCCGCATGTTCACCTTGCTCAACGAGTTGTTAGACGTGACCTCTATTGAATTGGGGCAGATTTCGTTAAACCTGGAGTCGGTCAATTTAAGCCGGCTTTTGCGCACGCAGGCCGGTGATTATATCTATATTGCCAACAAAAAACGGATAACGCTGAATGAACAGCTCCCGGCAGAGGATTTAACCTGCCCCTGCGACTGGACCAAAATTAGCCAGGTTATCTCCAATTTTATTGATAATGCTATCAAATATTCGGAGCCGGATACGACAATTCAATTGATTGGGGAGCGGCGCGGGGCGAATATTTGGATCGGGATCAAGGATCATGGGCCGGGTATCAAGCCGGATGAGATTCCCCATCTCTTTAAAAATTTTGGTAAAACCAGCTCGCGTCCCACCGGCGGTGAAAAGTCAACCGGCTTGGGCCTGGCCATTTGCAAGAAAATTATCGAAGCCCATTACGGCGAGATTGGGGTGGACTCAAGACCCGGCGAGGGTGCAACCTTCTGGTTTACCGTGCCCTTGAGTCCCCCCAAATCTTCCCGTCAGGCTAATTGACTACCGCCTGATCAGCGACTTGCAAGTCATATCCGGCGGCGGCTCGATACCCAACAACTCCAGCACGGTGGGGGCTACATTGCCCAGGATACCGTTAGCGAAGCGCCACTCCGGTTTCTGTTGCGCGACATAAATAAACGGCACCAGGTTTGTGGTGTGGGCAGTGTGGGGTTTGCCCGTATCGTAATCCAACATCTGGTCTGAGTTGCCGTGATCGGCGGTGACCAGGGCTACCCCGCCCATACTGACCGTTGCTTCAACCACCCGCCGGACACATTCATCCACTGTCTCACAAGCGATAATAGCCTTGTCCAGAAAGCCGGTGTGCCCCACCATATCGGGATTGGCAAAATTAACCAGCACAAACGTATACTGCCCGCCCTTGATCGCTTCAACCACCTTCTCGGCGATGCCCATCGCGCTCATTTCCGGCTGCAAATCATAGGTGGCTACCTTGGGCGAAGGGACCAATGCTCTCTCTTCGCCTTCAAAAGGCACCTCACGCCCGCCGTTAAAAAAGTAAGTTACGTGGGCATACTTTTCCGTTTCCGCGCTGTGAAACTGCTTGTGCCCCAATTTTGAGAGCGTTTCGGCCAGGCCGTTGGTGGGTTCGGGAATTTCAAAGGCAAAAGGTGGAAGCTGGTTATCATAATATGGCATAAAGGTAGTCATGGACAAGCCTTTCAGCCCGCCCCCTTCACGCTCAAAACCGCTAAAACCTGGCTCAATTAGCGCCTGAGTCATCTGCCTGGCCCGGTCGGCCCTGAAATTGAAGAAAATGATACTGTCGTTATCCTTGATGGTAGCAATGGGCGCACCCTGGGCGTTAACCAAAACCACCGGGATGACAAATTCGTCGTTCACTCCCTCGGCATACGAGGCTTGAATAGCCTCGGCGGCGCTCGATGCTGTTCTGCCTTGCCCGTAAACGATGGCATCATAGCCTAACTTGACCCGCTCCCAGCGTTTGTCGCGGTCCATCGAGTAATAGCGTCCGGCGACAGTGGCAATCTTGCCCACGCCAATCCGGCTCAACTGGGCCTCCAGTTGGCTCAAATATTCAGCGCCGCTGCGGGGAGGCGTGTCGCGCCCATCCAGAATGGTGTGGACAAAAACCTGCGACAGGCCCTTGAGTTTTGCCATTTTTAACAAAGCATACAGGTGCTCCTGATGGCTGTGAACCCCTCCATCCGAGAGAAGCCCAATCAGGTGCAGCGCGCTGTTGTGGTCCAGCGCATACTGCACGGCCTCACCCAAAGCCGCATTACCAAAAAATTCGTCATTTTCAATCAAATCGTTGATGTAGGTCAAATCCTGGGGCACAATGCGCCCGGCCCCCAGGTTCATGTGACCGACTTCTGAGTTGCCCATTTGTCCCACCGGCAGCCCAACGGCCTTGCCCGAAGCTTCGAGTGTGGTGCTGGGCCAGTTATTCCAGATATAATCAAAATAAGGTGTCTTGGCCAGCGCAATCGCGTTGTGATCTTTACGGGGGTTCAACCCCCAGCCATCCATAATAATTAATGTGACTGTCATGGCAGGTTCCTTGCATGCTTATGTTGATTTGTGAAATTCAGGACGAATTTCACCGGCAGTATAATACAACTTTGAAACCAGGGAAAAATTGTGGATTAAAAAGCAAAAAGGGGAAGCTCTTTTGGAGCTTCCCCTGAAGTTATGCTCTAAACATCGCCATTAATGCGGTGTGGCAATATTTTTCTCACTGGCCCGGTCAAAAATATGCACTTTTTCGGCGTTGAAGGCCATTTGCACTTTATCGCCGGGGCGCAGGTCGGCGCGCGGATCAACGCGGGCGATAAAGCTTTGGTCATTGCTGTTAACCAGATAGACAAAGATTTCGTTGCCCATCAACTCGGTCACATCTACGGTTGCTTCAACCAACTGCTCGGTAATGCCGGCCGGTTTGTAGCGGGGGTGGTGAATATCTTCGGGGCGCACGCCAAAGACAACTTCACGGCCAATGCTCTTTTGCCCCAACTGCTCCACCTCATCTTTTTGCAGCCGAATCCGCAGCCCGCCGGAGTCAGCATACATCTCATCCATGGTACCCGTTATGGTGCCGCTAAAGAAGTTCATCGCCGGGGAGCCAATAAAGCCGGCCACAAACACGTTGCCGGGGTGATCGTACAGGCGCTGCGGCGAGTCAACTTGCTGGAGGACTCCATCTTTCATCACACAGATGCGGTCGGCCATAGTCAGCGCCTCTACCTGGTCGTGAGTCACGTAAATAAAGGTCGTCCCCAGGCGTTGGTGCAGCTTGGAAATTTCGGCGCGGGTTTGTACCCGCAGTTTAGCATCAAGGTTGGAGAGCGGCTCGTCAAAGAGGAACACGGCGGGGTCGCGCACAATAGCCCGGCCTAACGCCACACGCTGCCGCTGACCACCCGACATTTGCTTGGGTTTGCGGTCCAATAACTGGGTAATGCCCAAAATTTTAGCCGCTTCCTGTACCCGCTTGTCAATTTCGGCTTTGGGGGTTTTGCGTAGTTTCAACCCAAACGCCATGTTATCGTAGACGGTCATGTGCGGATAGAGCGCATAGCTTTGGAAGACCATGGCGATGTCGCGGTCTTTGGGAGGCACATCGTTAACCACCCGGTCGCCGATGTAAATATTGCCCGAGGTAATCTCCTCTAATCCGGCCAGACAGCGCAGCGCCGTTGATTTGCCGCAGCCGGATGGGCCAACCAGCACCAAAAACTCCTTGTCGGGAATTTCGAGATTGAGTTTATTAACCCCAATCACATCCCCCCAAGCCTTGGTCATATCCTCATATACTACTTTAGCCATAGTTATTAACTTTGCCTCCTTGCAAATTAAGGTTTATTTAGCTTATTCCAGTTCCTAAAAAGCTTGGATCCGGAAGAAAGTGCCTGGTTTTTAAAGTAACTACAACCACAAGGCTAAATCACTGGATTGGCGGATGACCAGCGATGATTTGAAGACAACCTGCTCCTGCTCTAACTTTTCCCCCTGCAACCGGGCGATCAGCATCCGACACGCCTGCTGCCCCAGAGCATAAGTGGCTCGATGAACCGTAGTTAAGGGCGGTTGAGCATATTCAGCCAGCAAAATATCGCCATAGCCGGTCACAGCCAGGTCTTGGCCTATTTCCAGGCCCTGATCCTGGGCCGCGGCCATCACCCCCAGAGCAACCACATCATCGGCGGCAACGATGGCTGTGGGAGTTTCGGCTTTGCTCAGCAAAGTTTGCCCGGCCCGATAGCCATCGCGCTGGGTAAAATCACTTTCCAGCAGCAGGTCATCATAAATAGGCAGGTTGGCCCGGCGCATAGCTTTTTGAAAACCCACCAGAAACTCCGAAGAAAAAAACAAGTCCAGCGGGGTATTGACCAGAGCAATCCGCTCATGGCCTTGAGTAGCCAGGTGATCTACCACCAATGCCGCTGCTACGGCTGCCTCTTCTGATACGGTCAAAAAGTTGCCGGTCAGGTTGGTATCACCAATAACAACAAAGGGGAACTTTTTTTCAAAGAGCAGTTCAATTCGACTATCGCGCCAGCGTGGCCGGGCCACAATCACTCCGTCAACCCGACGGCTGTTAATAAGGCGCATATACGCCCACTGTTCTGGCGGGCCTGGTGCGCACGAGGAAACCAACAAATCGAATTCGCGCGCGGCGGCGGCGCTGGCAATACCGGCCAGAAGTTCACTGTAGTACGGATCGGTATCTCGTGGTGAAAGGCCGGTAGAATGAGTCCCAGGGTATTTGTGGGGGCATACCCCATCTCGCGCGCTACTTGTTTAATGTACTCGCGAGTTTCTTCGCTGATATCGTCGTGGTTGTTCAAGGCTCTGGAAACAGCAGCCACAGACTTGCCCACGGCTTCAGCGATGTCTTTGAGGGTAACTTCCTCCTTCCTGGGGGACATTGGCTTTACTCGCAACTGAAATGTTTAAGTTACAAACCAATTATAAACTAAACCATTTAAGTTGTCAAATGGAATTATTCCCCCCAGCCAAACTTCGAGAGAGAAAGGTAGAAGCGCAGGTAATTAGAAAAGAAAAAACCCTGCGTAAACCGCAGGGTCTTTAGATTAAAGGTTATTATTGGATCTGTCTCTAATAATATGTGTTTTACTACTATTAAAGAGGGACGGCCAGACTGATCAGAGATAGGTTTGCTGTTTTCGCCAGCGCGCGTCGACCAAATCTGTAACTGTTATTGGCCCGTTTTTGGAACTACTTTCTATCTCCGAAAAGTCGAGGTAGTTCCCAATCTGGTTCCACGATAGGGACCTCCTTTCAGCTATTCCAGAACCGTACTTCGATCCTGTTGGTAACATCTTACCACTCTTGGCAAGTCGAGTCAAGGGGTTTTTGGGGAGCATTACTCTACGTTTTCCCAACGCTACGTTATGTTAATTTTTTCGATGTGAACGCTGTCTACAGCGCCCAAACTCTTTCTCCGGCGGATCAGCGTCAGGCCATCCAAACCTGGGGGCGGCTGTGCTGGCGGCTCTGGCTGGCTTGGATGAGTTTGAAGGTAGAAAGCTTTTACTTTGTCGCTCAAAAAAATTGCCTAAGCGTTGGGCTTAGAGTACGATAGTGTTGAGGTCAGGAGATTGGAGATTAGAGATTAACCTAATCTCCTGATTGACTGACTAATTTAACCTTGTGGCTCAAATTAACCGCCGAGAGCGCAGAGTCCGCCGGGGGGTTTATAATAATCTCTGCGTTTTCGGCGCACTTCGCGTCAGCGGTGAAATATTAAATCTGTCAGTCAATCAGCCTAATCTCCAATCTCTAATCTCCCAACCGGGGAAAAAGGACCAGGGCCATGACTACATCGGTGAGTGTGTTTGGGTTGGGGTTGATGGGGCGGCCTATTGCCCGGCGGCTGCTGGCGGCGGGGTATCAGGTGTGCGGCTGGAATCGCTCGCCGCTGCCAGCGGAACTGGTCGAGGACATTCCGCTGTGCCAGGAACTGACTGAAGCGGCTCAGGCTAAGGTTTGCCTGTTCACGCTGACCGACACGCCGGCAGTAGACAGCGTGCTGGCTCAACTGGAACCGCACCTGTCGCCGGGCCAGGTAGTGATGGATATGGGCACATCGAACCCGGCGTCACTCGCGGGCGCATGCCTGGCGGCTGGCGGCCAGAGGCATTGGCTGGGTGGATGCGCCGGTGTCGGGCGGCCCGGAGGGGGCGGCGGCGGGCAGCCTGGCGATTATGGCTGGCGGAACGGTGGCCGATTTTACCCGTGTGCGCCTTTTTTGGAAATGCTGGGCAGTAATGTGGTCCGGGTGGGTGGACCGGGGGCAGGTCACACGGCGAAGCTCATCAACCAGCTTATTGTCGGGTTGACCATCGAGGCGGTGGCCGAAGCCTTGACCCTGGCCGAGAAGAGCGGCCTCGATCCCCAACTGTTGCAGCAAGCGCTGCAAGGCGGTTTTGCCGATTCCAAAATTTTGCAGCTCCACGGCAGCCGGATGATCAATCGGGCTTATGTGCCGGGAGGCAGAGCCAGAACGCAGTTGAAAGACCTGCATCTGGCTCAGGAACTGGCCCGCTCGGTTGCACTCGCTCTGCCCCACCTGGAAAGTGTGACCACCCGTTATCAGGAATTGGTGGCCCAGGGTGATGGCGATCTGGACCATTCAGCCCTGCACAAACTCCTGTGGCCTTGAAAATCATGGAATTGAGGAAACTGAGGGAACTAAGGGAACTGGGGGAATCATAAGTTCCTTCAGTTCCCTTAGTTCCTTCTTCTAAACAGGTAAAAGAATTGATGCCCTCTGGCTGGCGTTCCCCCTTCTTTTTTCTGATCCTGGCAGTCTATTTGCTCGCCGGAGTCCTTTTTGCCACCCTCACCCCCCCTTGGCAGGCACCCGACGAACCGGCCCACTACAACTACATTCGTTATCTGACGCGCCAGGGCAGCTTTCCCGAATTGGTCAGCCGCTGCTATAACCAGGCGTATCTGGAACAATTGAAGTCGCAGCGCTTTCCGCCGGAATTGCCGCTGGACAGTGTTTGTTATGAATTCCACCAGCCGCCGCTGTATTATCTGCTAACGGCCCCCATTTTCAGTTTGAGCGGCGGCTCGCTGCTCGCGCTCAGGCTGGCGTCGGTGCTGTTGGGAGCGGGAGTCGTTGCTCTGGCCTGGGGAATCGCCCGGACTATTTTTCCCCACTGGCCGTCTATTTTTTACGGGACAGCCGCTTTTGTCGCCTTCACACCGATGCATGTAGCCATGCTGGCTTCGGTCAACAATGACGCGCTGGCCGAGTTGATTTTGGCGGCCCTGCTATTCCTGCTGACCCGGCGGGTGATGCTCCCCGACTCAGCCACTATTCGGGGTGATATTACCCTGGGGATTTTGTTGGGGTTAGGTCTCATCACCAAAACAACCGTTTACATTGCCGTTCCGCTGGTGGGGGTGGCGTTGTGGCTGGCGGCGAAGAGCACGCAGGGGGGCAAGGGGGCACACCCCTTCGGGTGCGCCGAAGGGCGGAGGGAGCAGGGGAGCAGAGGGGTGGATTGGTCTGTTTTGGTCCGGCAGGGGTTGATGGTGTTTGGAGTGGCGCTGGTGATGGCCTTGCCCTGGTATGGGCGCAATGCGGCGCTATACGGCAATCTGGACATATTGGGGCTGGGCCGGCACGATGCCGTGGTGGTCGGTCAACTACGCACCGCCGATCTGTTGGCCCAGGTGGGCTGGCCGGCTTATCTACAGAATTTTTTAACCACCACCTTTCACAGCTTTTGGGGCCAATTCGGCTGGATGGCCGTGCCGATGAGCGAGCGGGTGTATCTGGCCTTGACTTTGTTGACGGTAACGGCGTTTGTGGGGTGTTTGCTGGGGATCGGGAGATTGGAGATTCGAGACAGTGTGCCCATTGGGTATTGGAGATTGGGAGAAAACTCCAATTCGCCCCAACAAAACGTATCACGTATCACGCATCACGCATCACGCTCTGCCCTGGCCCTCTTGTCCTTCACCATCGTCCTGATGCTGCTCGGCTATCTCTGGTACAATCTGGAGTTTGCCCAGTTTCAGGGGCGTTATCTGTTTCCGGCGTTGATCCCGTTGGGCCTGTTTTTTTCGCTGGGGTTGTACACAGCTTTCTTGCCGCGCCGGACCTGGCTGCTGGTGGGAGGCTTGGCCCTGGCCCTGGCCTGGATCATTGTGACCGGTCTTATGCAGGGCGATGTGGACCTGTGGGCGGTGGTAATTGTCGGGTTGCCCCTGGCCCTGGCAGGAGCGCGAGTGGGGCTGGCCTCGCGCTGGCCGGTTCCGGCTGCGTGGCTGCTGTTGGCGGTTTATACGGGATTAGCCTTACTGACGCTCATCAGCCCCTTCTGGTATGTAATCCCCTACCTTTCACGGTGACAGAGAATAAATGGCAAAAACCAAGTTTTATGTAGTCTGGACCGGCCGAAAACCGGGAATCTACCGAACCTGGGACGAGTGCGCGGCCCAGGTGAACGGCTTTCCGGGGGCCAAATATAAATCATTTGAGAGCGAGAAAGAAGCCCGGGCTGCTTTTCAACAAGTGTGGCAGCAGCATATCGGGATCAAACCGACTCCGGCCGATCTGCCGCCGGAAGTCATTCGCGATAGCATTGCTGTGGATGCGGCCTGCGACGGCAGCCCCGGCAACCTGGAATATCGCGGGGTGCAGACCGGAACGGGCACGGAGGTTTTTCACATTGGCCCGCTTAAAAACGGTACCAACAACCTGGGCGAATTCCTGGCAATTGTGCATGCCCTGGCTTGGTTGAAGCAGGCAGGCAAGTCCAGCCCCATCTACTCTGATTCGCGCATTGCCCGCAATTGGGTCAAAGAGAAAACCGTCCGTTCCAAGCTGCCCCGCACCGAACAAACTGCTGACGTGTGGCAGCGGGTAGATCACGCTCTGCAATGGCTTGAAACTAATACCTATCCAAACGCAATCCTGGAATGGAAAACTGAAGCCTGGGGAGAAAATCGAGCTGATTTTGGACGAAAATGAAGAAAGAATCTTTTAGGAGCGTGGTTAAATAACTTACCCATTGGGGAGATTGGAGATTGGAGATTATTAGCCTGAATCTCTAATCTCCCCTGAGTTAGATGAATTACTTAAATTCTCGTTTCTTAGCGGCGCAGCCACTTGGGTAGGTGTCGTTTGAAAACTGCCTTGACCATCTCCGGGTGGAGCCGCTGCCAGGCGCTGTCGCCTTCGTAAACCATGGTTGAAGCAGAACCACCGGGGACGTGCTCAGGGCTAAAGGTTCGGCGCACGTAATCTTCGGTAATGAGTTCGATTTCCTGCCGGCGGCTGGGCAAACGTCGCTGCAGCAGCGCGGCGTGCTCATAGGGCGTATGCCAGGGGCGGATGGCCGCGCCCATCCAGGCGGCCAGGCGCAGCATGCGCTGGTACAGCTTGAGACTGTCGCCGGTGGGTTGGATTTGATGCCGCCACCACAGCCCGCTGGCCGCCAGCGTCGCTAACAAAACCACCCCGATCAAAATCGCCCCCCAGTTGATGACCGAGCGCGAAACGTTGATTTGAGCGCCCACCCAGGGAATATCAAAGGTAAACGGGCCGCTGGCGACATCCTGGCCCTGCTCGATCAACTCTTCCAGACCCTGCGGCCGTTCGCGCTGACCGGGAAGGTCGTTGGGGTTGGGTGATGCCGGAAAGGTCGCTCCGGCTGCGCTGGCATCGCCGGCGGGGCGGACAATACCGGGTTGGGCAGCCGTCGGCTCAAATTCAATCCAGCCGAATTGGGGAAAATAAACTTCCACCCAGGAGTGGGCGTCGGCGTTGACCACCTGATAGACGTTTTGTTCGACGTCGAAGGTCCCCTGTGCAAAGCCTACGGCAAAGCGGGCCGGAATACCCAGTGAGCGCAGCATAACGATCATCGCCGAGGCGTAGTAGTCGCAGTACGCTTCTTTGACCTCGAATAAAACATAATCCACCCGGTCTACGCCCGGCGGGGGAGCGGTCAGCTTTTCATTGTACTTGATTTCGCGGCGCAGGTAGGCTTCAATGGCGCGGGCTTTGTCGTAGGCATTATCGTGGGGATCGCCCAGTTCATGAGCCAGGGCACGGGTGCGCCCGGTGACGTTATCGGGTAGTTGGAGATAACGCGCTTTGACCCAGGCAGGATAATCGGTCCCGGCTGTCTGAAGCTGGCTGACACTCGCCTGGCTGGCCGCCGAAACCACCTGATAACTCTCGCCGCTGTCTATGGCGGCATTGCTGCGGATGTAGGTGATCTCCTCTACCCAGGGTTCACCAATATCGGGCCAGACCGGCCGGTTAACCTGAATGATTTCCTCACGCGGCAGGGCATTAAAGGTCACTTTGGCGCTGCGGTCCAGATTGATCACCTGCCCCAGCGCGTAAAGTACCGTCGCTTGATCGCGATAAAAAGTAAAAGTCTGGGTTACGGGGATGCGGGCCTCAAAAAAAGGCAGCGACAGGGCTGTGCCCGGCCCAAAGCCGGCGGAGTCACCGTCATTATTGCGCCAGCCGAAGCCGCTGTATTGGTCATACACAGTGGCCCGCCAGTAGCGGCCGGGGCCTTCAACGTTGACATTCATAACCGGCTCGTTGGTCAGGCGGCGCGGCCGCCCAGACTGAGTGACGTGCCGAAACCATCCACGATGCCGGTATCTTTGTAGTTCAAATCGGCAAAGAGCCGGTTCCACTCGCCCTGCATCTCACGCCACGAGCCTTGAAAATTGTCCAGCAGGCCCAGCGATTTGGCCGCAGCAATGGGTGGGGTGAGCCAGGCCAGGGCGATGACCAGGGCCGAGAAAATAAAGCCGTCGCGCAGAAAATCAAAACTGATGTCGGGCCGGAAGAAGACGCCTTCGGCGCGCCATTGGGCTTCCTGCTTAAACAGGTTAAAGCGAATAGCCAGCAGCAGCGCCAGCAGAATGAAGATAATAAACCACAGGGTCACATCGTTGGGGGCGTAATAGAGATTAATCAGCAGGACGAGTCCACCGGGAACCACGGCCTGCCAGACCTTGCCCGACCGGAACAGAAACCAGAGGGTCAGGTAGCCCATGCCCCAGACAATCACCCCCATTTGCAGGATAAACATCATGTTATCGTAGCTGGTGCCGCCCTGTACCGCCTGGCTGTACCAGTAATTGAGCCGGAAAGCCAGATTTTGCCAGCGTTCCAGCCAGGTATAATGAGCCGGCAGCAACCGGCTGGTAACCCAGAACGACCAGCCCACGCCGATGATGATACTAAAGATATGGGCAATGAAGCCGGGCAGAATACTGCGGGCCAGCATCAACCCAATGACAATAGACCCCAGCCCCACAAAGGTAATGATGTTGAGTCCGTCGGTCCAGCCGGTTGCGCCGACGGCCCAGGTTACGGTCATTACCAGAGCAGCGGCGAGCAGGATAACAGAGCGCGAGCGGTCTAAGCTGAGACGTTTATCCATACCGTTTGTTTTCTATCCAATTTGAGCAGTTCGTAGATAATCTATTTTTAATCGAAAAGACTAAAAGAACATTAAAAATGAAGCAGGTTCTCTTGGGCAGGCAAAGGAAATAGGGATACAGCTATAGGTAAATTATAGGATTACCCCAGTAAAAGCAAAAAACAGCCGATGATAATGGCCCTCAGTGTAATTTTGGGGCTAATTTCTCCATAGGATGGCCTGGTGGTGTATGTGACCGCCAGAAGGGTTGAAAAAATGAAAGACCTGGCTGATCTGGAGGCCGTCCCGTTGAGTCATTTGTAGACCAGACCAGACCAGACTATAATATGGATAAATCTCAAAAAATCGAGGAGGATAAATGGTTATTACCAATATCTCAGAAGCCAAAGCAACGTTATCCAAATTAATTGAACAAGTGTTAAACGGCCAAGAGGTGATTATTGGGAAAGCGGGTAAACCTGTGGCGAAGCTTGTACCATACATCCAGGACCCAAGCCCACGGAAGTTGGGTGCTGGTCAATGGCAAGGCAAAATCTGGATGGCCGATGATTTTGATGATTTACCTGATGATGTGTTGAAGCTTTTTACCGGAGACACGGAAGACAATGAATCTTCTGCTTGATACCCATACATTTTTGTGGGCCATTGATAATAACCCCAGCCTCTCCCCAGAAGCTCGCGCGGCCATAACCAACGGTAATAATATGGTCTTTGTGAGCGCCGCCACTGCATGGGAAATTTCAATCAAGAAGGCGCTCGGCAAATTGGCTATTCCAGGGGGAAGTTATCTGGATGAACTGAAGGTACACCGTTTTACGCCGCTGGATATTACCAGCGAACACGCCTTGGCCGTTGAGAATTTACCTCAGCACCATAAAGATCCATTTGATAGATTGTTGATCGCCCAAGCGCAACTAGAGAGTCTGACTCTGGTTACCAGAGACCCCAGAATCAAACAATATGCGGTACAGATTATTGAGACATAAATGACCGGAATGGCCTAAGGGGTGCTCATCGCTGAACTCACCCTACTGGGTCACACTTACGGGTGTCACCGTATCCTGCACCGCAGGTCCGAGCGTGGTCGTCGGCGTCTCCGTAGGAACTTCGACCGTTGGCGTTTCGGTGGGGAGTTCGACAGTCGGGGGTCTCGGGTGGGGTTGGGCTGGGTGGGACAGGGGTATCGGTGGGCACTTCGGGGACAGGGGTATCGGTTGGAGGTACCACTGTTGGCGTCTCGGTGGGGGGGACAAGAGTCGGTGTATTGGTCACAGGGAGGGGCGTATCGGTCACAGGCAGTGGGGTGTCGGTCGGCGCAGGCGCTGCGGTGGCCGCGTTGTCTACCAGCACCCGCACTTTCGAGTCAAAAGCTCCCCCACTTTTGTCGAACACCATCAGCCGCAGGGTGTACGGCCCGTTTTCCACCTGGGTGGTATCCAGTGTACCCAACACACCCTGCTCGACAATCTGATTGACCGGGCCTGTCACCGGGGTAAAGCCCTGCGGATCAGTGCCCTGGCCCACCTCGATTTGATAGTGGGAGAAATTGGCCGCCGTCGCCGAGCCTTCAAAGGTGATCGTCCCGCGCACCGATGCCCCATCCTGCGGGCTGGTAATGGCGGCAAAAATGTTGGTCGAGGGGCAATACTGCTCCGGCGGCTGCTCGATGCCCTGGCTCAAGGCCCAGGCCCGACCATCCTCGCCAGGATAAACCCGGAAATATTTCTCTTCCACATTGGCCCGGCAAAACTCGTTGGCTCGCAGGCCGGTATTGCGGTCAATAGCAATCAGTTGATGAACATCCTGCTCCGGCCCCAGCGGCGGCTGATCCTTGAAAAAGATTTCCTTTTTGCGCTGCGGACAGGCCGCGCTCGGCAGCGTACCGGAATCGGCGCAAATCTCCATTTCGACAATACCAGCCGGGCGGGTAAAATCGCGCACCGGCAGCCCTTCGTGGGCGCGTTCCATGAAGTTGTGCCAGATGGGTCCGGCCCCGGCCAACCCGCTGACATTAATCATCGGGCTGTTATCGGCGTTGCCCACCCAGACCCCGGTGACAATATCCGGGCTGAAACCCATCGTCCAGTTATCTCGATAGTCATTGGTGGTGCCGGTTTTGGCCGCCGCCGGCCGTGATAATTGCAGAACACTGTTGGGGCCAAAGGTCAGCGAACGGGCCTCGTTATCGCTCAGAATGTTGGTGATGAGATAGGCGTGTTCGGGCCGCAGCACGGGCCGGGGTTGGGGCCGGGGTGGGTCAATCACCCGGCCAAAACTATCGCTGATACTCAGAATGGCGGTGGGTGGGACTTGCACGCCGTCGTTGGCAATGGCCTGATAAGCGCCGGTCAATTCAACCAGCGGGACTTCCCCGGCGCCCAGGGTCAGAGCCAGGCCATAATCGTTGCGGGTCAGGGTCGTAATCCCCAGCCGGGCCGCCATCTCTGTAAGTGCGTCCACGCCCAATAGTTGCAGGGTTTTAACGGGCGGGATATTCAGCGAGTTAGCCAGAGCGAGGCGTAATAAAACCGGGCCGCGAAACTTGTCGTCGTAGTTGCGGGGCTTGTAAACGCCGCCGGCGAAATCCGGATACTCGACCGGCGTATCCATAATCAGGCTGCTGGGGGTATAGTTGAGCTTTTCAAACGCGGCCAGATAGGTCAGCGGCTTGATGGCCGAGCCGGGCTGGCGCGGGCTGATGGCCATATTCACCTGCCCAGCAATGGCCTCATCCCGAAAATCTTTGCTGCCGACCATCGCCAAAATCTGGCCGGTGCTGGTATCTATCGCCACCAGCGCACCGTTGCTCACATTGCGCCCGGCCAGAGCATTGACTTGATTGCGGATCTCTTCTTCGGCAATGGCTTGCAGACGGGGGTTGAGCGTGGTTTGGACCCGTAAGCCGGCTTGATAAATGTAATCCGCCGTGACCATCTTTTCCAATTCCTGGCGGACATAGGTGACAAAATGCGGCGCATTCATCGAAAATTCAACCGGCAGATAAGTTAATTCGACCGTCCCGGCTTCGTCGGCCTGGGCCTGGCTGATAAATTTGGCCTGGACCATCAGTCGCAGCACGTCGGCTTGACGCGCCTTGGCCCCTTCGGGATTAGTATGGGGATCGTGGATGGCCGGAGATTGAGGCAGACCGGCCAGCATGCTCGCTTCGGCCAGGGTTAATTCTTTGGCATGCTTGCCAAAATAAGTTTCGGCGGCGGCCTCGATACCGTAGGCCATGTTGCCGTAATAAATCTGGTTGAGGTAAATTTCCAGGATTTGCTGTTTGGTGTACTGCCGGTTGATTTCGACCGCCAGGATTGCTTCTTTGATCTTGCGCGAGAAGCTTTGCTCGGTGCGCTCTTCGGGCGTGAGCAAAACGTTGCGGGCCAATTGTTGGGTGATGGTGCTGGCCCCGGAGACAATTTCACCTTCGGTCAAATTATAATAAATCGCCCGCACCACGGCGATGGGGTCAACCCCCACATTGGAATAAAAAAAGCGATCTTCGGTGGCGACGGTCGCATTGATCAAATCGGGCGAAATCTGGTCGAGCGTGACCGTGGTGCGCCGCCCGCCGGTCGGGTCAATGATTTCCCACAGCAGGTTGCCCTCACGGTCCAGAATTTGGGTGGTGGCAAATTGAAAAGAACGGGCGCGCAGTTCTTCGGCCGGCGGCAGTTGGGTAGCCACCCAAACGTAGCCGACGACTCCCACCGCCACCATCAGAATTGCCAGCACCAGGCCCAATATTGTCACAGCGGCCAGCGTTCGAGCCAGCCAGTGGCCTGAGCGAGGGCGAGCAGGCGGCGTTTGCATAACCGTTGGCGCGGGTTGGCGGTATGTCGGCTGGGCGCTTTGAACAGGTCGGGGCGAGGCCGGTTGAGGCGTTACGCGCGGCTGCTGTGGGCGAACCGGTTGGGTATCGTGGGGCGGGCGGCGTGGGGTCGAGCCTGACGCAGGCCCCTGCCGCGGCGATGACAGCCAGGTTCGTTCCGGGTCATCGGGGCGACGAAGGGGCCGGGTCTGCTCATTCTCCCGGTTGCTCGACGGGTTGGGCGCCGGAGGCTGGCCCGGTTTTGGGTCGTTAGGATCGCTCATGCCAGTTATAACACCTGTCAGGGATTATAGCTTCGGGGAAGAGGGTGTCAATAAAATAAAAAAAGGGTACAGTTTTCTGACCATACCCAACAAGGTCGCCCAAAAAGGAGAGAAGGGAGTGATTGGCTAGAGGATTTTACACTTCCTGTTCATCTTCCAACGCCCGGCCGGCGGCAGTATTGCTCTTGTAGCGATAAATAATGCGTCCCCGATCCAGGTCATAGGGCGATAGTTCCACCCGGACTTTGTCGCCCAACAGCACCCGAATATAAAAGCGCCGCATTTTGCCCGACAGATAGGCCAAAACCGCATGTCCATTTTCTAACTTAACTTTAAAGCTGGTATTGGGCAGCGCTTCGACAATGGTGCCTTCCAACACTAGTTTTTCTTTGGTAACATCAGCCATACAAGCTCCTTTCTCTAAAGCCTTAAAAAAACAAAAACCACCGACCCGCTCAGTCCAAGCATTGCTTCGGTGGTCGGCGGTCGGTCGTCTGCGTTTATTTTAATTTTTGGTAATTTTAGATACCACCTCCCTATTTTAGCAGACAGCCATATCCTTGTCAATTAATCACAGATTCGGAAGATTCTTTCCGACCTTCCGCTTTTCCAATCCCCCTTTGACATCCTGTCTGACCGGTTTATAATGGCCGGAATGAAGCCTATTTTCAGCCAAATCTTAATTCTGGGCTGCTTGATTTTGGTGGTTCTGGCGGTCATCGGCCTGGCTGTTTTAAGCCTCGAGCCGGTCTGGCTGTCTTTGCCGGACTTTTCTGCCCAGGAGGAAGCCGTCATCACTTTAGCCACGCCCACTCCGGTGCCGACCTTCACCCCGACCC
>JAAUSP010000105.1 GCA_012032575.1 Anaerolineales bacterium
CAATACTTTTCAAATAACGTAGTTTAGCCCCTTGTGGGCGGGCACAAGGCCCGATGCTACAGTCTTATTTGAAAAGTATTGCCCCTAGAAAATCGTTCAACATTTTTAATAAAGTGGGGCATCGCCTCGCAGACATGATCAATGACGGCATAAATGTGCGCCTGGCGTGCGGCTGGGTCACGCTGTTCATGCGGCACAGCTTCCCACACGTCGAGCACCGGCTCTTCACGGCCAGAACAGATTTGATTGAACAACCAGGCTTCCCGGCCAAACTGTTCCCGCAAATGGTGGCGATGATCCAGCCCCATGGCCACCACCACATCGGCCTCGGCCAGCATTTCGGCGCTAACGCGGCGCTGTTGGTGCGCTGAGGCATCGAGACCTCGCTGCGTCAGCCGGGCACGGACTTCCGGGGCCATCACCTGGAACTTGGCCTCAGTGCCGGCCGAGCTAACCCGGTAAAACGGCTGCGGCCCCAACGCCGCTTTCAGGGCATACTCGGCAGTCATACTTCTGAAGATATTGCCAGTACAAACAAAGAGAATAGATTTCATGGGTTCTCGGAAGGTTAAAAAGTTTAGATTTTACCAATCGTCCAACCTTCCATCTTCCAGCCCTCCTTGTTTTATTCCACCAACGACAGCGTGACCCCCGGATACATCGGCGGCGCTTCCTGGGGGTTCAAAAACAGCCAACGCAGCAAGTCGCGATAAAAACGAAACAGGGGAAACTGTTCGGCCACCTGATCGCGCACCTGATCGCGCTGAGACCGGAAGCTGGTGTGGCTTTCTTTGGTTAATAGTTCGCGCTCGTAAAGAAAATTACTCAATGGTTGAATTTGAATCTCCATCGTCTTATCTGACCAGCGGACCACCGACTTTAATGCTTCCCACCCGGTTTGTTTCTGCTGACTGGGCATAAGGTAATCTTTGACCTCCACAAAATGCAGCCGTCTGTTTTCGAAGGTAGGCTCAGCTTCAAACTTAGCTAACTCCTGCTCAGACCAACTGAGTTCTACCAGGGCCATGTGAACCCGGTGAACATCATCCATACTGCCGACCACAATCTTGATACCAAAAACATCTTTAACATAGCGGCTCAAATGGCGCAACTGCTTATCGCTAACGACAATACTATCGAGATTAAAGATTTCATCCACGACCTTGTTCCAGACCTCTTGCTCGGCCTTGATCCGGCTGATGATTTTATGAATCCCGTAGGTATTGGGTTCCAGCGGTTGGTAATCAACCATATTAGCCACCAGGTTGGCCCGGCTCCAATCCTGTCCATCAAAAATTTGCAGTTTCTTCAACTGGCGGCTCCCCAGGTCAATATCCGTAACCCTGTACAAATCCTCAGCCTTGACTCCCTGGGTAATGGTAAAACGTTCCTTGGTCGATTCTACTTCGCCAATTACCACACTCTGAATCTGATAAGGCGTTACAAATGAGTCGCAGATAAGCTGGCAGAGGCAGTGCAGCTTTTGCTCGCCGTGTAGAATCATATTAGCAAAGGCCAGGCGAACCTGTTCCAGGTGCGAGCGAGAAAATTGCAGTTTGTGATGGACGGTGGGGTGCTCCATCAGGGTCAAGCGAAGTCGTTGCAGCCGCACAAACAGTTCATTCAAGATCGGCTCTGAGGTTACCATCCAGAGCGGCGAATCTGCGCTAAAGTCAAACCCGAGTGAGGGTGGGGGGTACCCCCCAGGGCAGCATTTTTCAGCACATTCGTGCTTTTTGAAACCGACACGACACCTCCTTGGGTCCATAAATTGTTTTCTGTATCTATCGAAATTGTATACCGGAATCGAAAATTTTCCCAGTCGGAGTTTTTGGATGGATTAGATTCAAATTTGGTAACTGCTCAGTTCTCATGTCAAGCCTTACAGCACTACGTAGGCATCGGAGATTTCTCCCTTCGGTCGAAATGACATGCCTGAGCAGTTACTCTTTGAGACGGTAAACGTGGATTCTAGCGCTGATAGCGGCGAGCCATTTCTAACAGCCGCTGTCGCCCTTTGGGGGATAACCCGAGTCTGTCCAATTCCTGTTGCAGTTGGGCCATATCACCATAGCCGCTGACATAGCCGTTCACCCGTGCCGCCGCCGTAGAGTTGACCAAATCCCGGTGATTGGGATAGATGGCCCTGAACTCATCCAGCAATTCCACACTGTAGCTCAACATATATTTCTGATGGTAATCCTCGGCCAAATAAAATTCGCTCGCCGGAATGATCTCGGTGGTGATGGGGGCATGATGCTGAACCGCCTGCTGGGTTTGGCTGGCTAAAGCCATCTGCTGCTGAGCCTGGTTATGATAAAAGATGGCCGCCTTATACTGTTGGCTCCACGAACGCCGGGTGGGATTGTGCGCCATCCAAAAAACCCCCAGCAGTTCTTCATAAGAAATTTGAGCAGGGTCATAATCAAGTTGCAGCGTTTCAGTATGGTCGCCCAGACTGTGATAAGTCGGATTACGCTTTTTACCGCCGGCATAACCGACCCGTGTGCGCACCACGCCGGGAAGACTCCCAAACTGGGAGTCCGGTCCCCAGAATCAGCCCAAAGCAAAAGTGGCTAATTCCGTATGAACAGGCGCAGTAGCGTCAATCGGCGGGATGGCTACAGGTGTAGGGGGCGTGGCGCTTTTTTTGGTAAAAATCATCGTACAATTCTCCTTAAATCCATAAGATTTGCCCTACCCTGAATTATGCCAGCCATTTATTACAAATACCTTAAGCAACGCTTGACCCCGGTAGTTCATTATATCATAGCCCCGACGCCACCGGGAACACAGCCGGTTTTGTCCAGCCAGGGGGGCGACGTTCCGGCGGGGCAGGTGCTTTTCAAGCTGTGCCGAAATCACATGCCCCACGCCTGGCTCAGTCCACCGGGCGAATTGAGTCGTTTGGAGCTGCCGGTCAACCTGGGTATAATTTGGCTATCCAATTTCTACTGTGCGCAAAGGTCAAAAGCATGACTTCTCCTCGCTTCCTCGCCTCACTCCTCCTCGCCTCAATACTCCTTGTTTCTTTCACCTCACCCCCCACCGATCCTGTCCATGGCCGGCCCAAAACCCAAACCCGCCCGGCCCTGAGCGGCCCGACCCTGACCCACCCGACCGAACATTTCGTCATTCACTACACCCTCGACGGCGAAGATGCTGTTGCCGCTGATGATGAAAACGGTGACGGCCTGCCCGATTTCATCGAAGCGGTGGCCGAGGCGATGGAACGCTCCTGGCAGCACGAAATCGAAACGCTGAATTGGCTCCCTCCCCTGCCCGATGAAGGTGAAGGGGGAGACACCCGGCTGGATGTTTATCTGGAAGATCAAAACGACACGTTTGGCACGGGTGATCTGTTTGGCTACACCGACACCTTCGGCGGCTTTGTCGGAGATAATCCGGCCACGCCCGCCCGGGAGGAGCGTGCCGCCTACGGTTTTATCAGCCTCGATAATGATTATGACCCCGATCAATTCGGCCTTTACGAACTGGCCGCACTCGATGCCATGCGTACCACCGCCGCCCACGAATTCAATCACGCGCTCCAATCCGCTTATGACGACGAAGATGGATACTCCTGGTTATACGAAGCAACCGCCACATGGATGGAAGATGAAGTTTACCCGGAGATTGGCGACGCCCGCAGTTACCTGGCCGATTATATGGACGCGCCCGACCTGTGCCCGCTCAGTGTGGGCCGCGACGACCAGGACGTGCGCTGGTACGGCGGCTGGATTTTGCTGCGCTACCTGGCCGAACAGCACGGCGGGCCGGATATCGTCCGCCGGCTGTGGGAAAATATGGCCCATGAAGAAGGACTCACCGCCCTGATAACCACTGTGACCGAGCAGAAGACCACCCTGGCAGAGCTGCTGACCAACTTTTCCGTGGCCAACCTGACCAAATCAGATTGTCCGGCCAATGCGCCCTACTGCTATCGGAAGGGCCGTGACTATTTACGCCCTTATGTCGAAGGTTCGGTCCAGCTTGACTCCGGCGAAACCACCACCTTTACCCCCAAAGATGGCGTGCAGCAGTTTGCCGCCGATTATATCCGCCTCAAAAGTGACGGCCCGCTGCGGCTCCATTTTCAAGGATCGCCCGCCGGTGAATGGCAGTTGCGGCTGGTGGGTCTGACCGATGAGAAAGCTAAGGTTATTCCCTGGACTGCCGCCAGCCCGATCATCATTGACCCCTCGGCCCATGAAAAGTTGTATCTGGTGGTGGTCAACACAGCCGCGGTTGAAGCCGAAGAAGATTGCCGCTACCACAACTACACCCTGGCTCTGGCCGCCGGCACTGAGACGGGCCTGCCTTCTGCGCCCTCGCTGCCTAAAGACCCCGCCCCTTATATTCCACCCACCTTTCAAGGGGGGAGTGAGGTCATTGCTGCGCCGCCGCCCGCGCTCGAAAACGGCCAGCCCATTGCCCCCGCAGAGGCCGCCTTTCCTCCGCTTTATCCCGGTTATTTGCCCACCGGCTATACCTTCACCGAAGTGGTCAACTATACCCTGGCTGACCTGGGCGATGAGGAACAGGTTTACGCGCCCGGCGGCGAGCCGGTGCTGGGCCTGAGCTACACCGGACACAGCTCCGACCCTTCTCTGTCCATTATCCAAAGCCCCGCGCCCCGGCAGACTCTGGAGACCTGGGTAAAAAAAATGGATTACTGGGAAAATGACGTGCGCCTGATCCATGACCATTCGGTTCATCTGGTCGAGTACAGGCATGAAAACGACTTTCTGAGCGTGGCGACCTTTATTCACCGTGACCTGTTCATTGTCATGCGCGGCCCGATTGATTTGCTGGAAATGCAGCAGGTTGTAGCCGGTTTTTTGGTTAAAAATCCTTAACCATGCAAAGTTGCTTGCCAATTCCCCTCCCCAATGCTAGAATCGCAGTATAGAATTATGAGTGGCGTGAGAGATATTATCCTCCGTTCCTCCCCTGAGCTGCCATCAAACTGTTGACAGGAGTCGGCCTTTTATATGATGCAGATCCACCCGGCGGAACTCATTGACTTGAATTTGTGCTGCCAGCTTAATATGTCGTACACCACCGATTATGTGTGGCAAATGCAAACCCGCGAAAACGGGCGGACCATTGACGTGCGTTTCGATACGGTGCGCCTGCCCCGGCCCATGCGGGTAGAATATCCCCGCTCCCCCGATGAACTGGCCCTGCATTGGCAGCAGGATGGCTGCTTTTTGGTGGCTCACCTGGGCGATAATGAAGTGCTTGGTTTTTTGGATGGCTGGCCCCGGCCCTGGCAAAATTTGTTGTGGATTTCTAACCTGGTGATTGACCAGAATTACCGGCGGCAGGGATTTGGCTCCCACTTGCTCAAATCGGCCCGCCGCTGGGCCAGAGAGCGTGAATTAGCCCAACTGATGCTCGAAGTCCAGACCAAAAACCACCCGGCCATTTCATTTGCCCAGAAGCACGGCTTTCAATTCTGCGGCTACAACGAGCGCTACTATCCCAACGGTGACATCGCCCTTTTTTTCTCACTTTCTGTTTGATAAGGTAACTTAATTGTGAATTGTGAATTGTGACTTATTAATGGTTAATGAAGTGTATCCATTAGGGTGCAGTTCCTCTTAACTCCCAGGGCTACAATTGGCTATTTTTGCCACGAATTTACACAAATTTCACAAATTATTTTTCTTTTTTCGTGTTAATTTGTGTAAATTTGTGGCGGATTATTGCCTGGGAGGCGAGAGTATCTGCGCCCAATCTATTAAATCGTTCACAATTCGCAATTCACCATTCACTATTCACCATTCATGAACCCTATCGACTCTACCCGTATTCTAGCGGGTCTAAACCAGATACTCTCCTCGGCTATTGTCATCCTGGCCTTTTCGCTGCTGGTTTACATGCTTATCCACAACCTGCGTAGTTCCGTGGGCCGCAGTTTTGCGGCGCTGCTGGCCTGTATGTGTTTTGCTTACGCCGGCGATGTGGCCTGTTTCGGGTGAGCAACCTGACCGAAGCCATCCCCTGGCTTAAATTTCAGTGGATTGGCATTGCCTTTTTGCCCGCCGCCTATCTCCACTTTGCCGATGCCCTGCTGCGGACCACCAATGCGCCTTCGTTACGCCGCCGCTTTGCCGTCTGGATTGCCTATTTTTTTGGCCTGTTAGTCTTTTTGCTGGCCCTGCAAACCGAATATTTGGTCTACAATCCCTTCTATTCGCCGGGAGTGACTCAATTTCGGGCCGGTCCCTTCTTCTGGGTTTTCACCACCTACTTTTACACCACCCTTTTTTGGGGCGCTTATAAAATTTATTCGGCCCGGGCCAGATGTTTGACTTCCGGGGCACGCCGCCGCATGACCATGCTGGCCGTCTCCTTTTTTGCTCCGGCGTTGGGCGTCTACCCCTACATGCTCATCGCCAGTTCGCCGACGCTCCACCCGCTGCTGGTGTTTGTTATTTTGCTGCTGGTCAATATTGGCATTTCGATCATGCTGATTGTGATGGCCTACAGCGTCGCCTTCTTTGGCGCTATCCCGCCCGACCGGGCGGTGAAACACGACCTGGTCCACTTTTTACTGCGCGGGCCGCTGGTGGCAATTATCGTCATCTGGATTATCCAGGCTTTGCCCCAACAAGAACGACTGCTCGGCCTGCCGCGCGACTTTATTTTTGCCGCTTCGATTGTCGCGGCTATTGTGGTCTCACAGTTGACCATCAACCTGGCCAAAGCGGCCATTGACAGCCTCATTTCTTATCGCGACCGGGTGGAAATCGCCTGGATCAGCGAACTTGACCGGCGGCTGTTGACCACCACCGACTTGCAGCAAGCCCTGGAAACGTGCTGACTGCCCTGTGCGAAACCCTGCGGGTGCGGCATGGTTTTATTTACAATCTGACCGCCCGCCAGGGGCCGCGCCTGGAAACACGAGTCGGCTCCAGCGAAGTGGTCGAAAAAGCTCTGGCCGAAATCAATGTCGCCGATTTGATTGAGCATAAAAATGGCAGTTCCGGCTACCACTTTATCATTCAAAACGACTTCTGGTTTGTGATCCTGCAAAATAAGACGCGCGACCGTCATCTGGGCCTGCTGGGGCTTGAAGCCCGCTCGCCCAGCTACGATCTGACCCCGGCCGAAGAGAACAACGTCACCTTTTTGATTCAGCAAGCCGAACTGGCCCTGGAAGACCGGCGCTTGCAGCAAGAGGTGTTTCTGGCCCTCAAAAACATCATCCCCGAAATCGAGCGGGTGCAGCGGCTGCGCAGCGCCGTGCGTTACACCGGCTCGCCCAGCCTGGGTTCCCTGACCGAAAGCCCCATCCTGGAAACCGAATATTTGCAGATGGTGCGTGATGCCCTCAGCCACTACTGGGGCGGCCCCAAGCTTACCGGCAGTCCGCTGCTGGGGCTGCGGGTGGTGCAGGAAGCGTTGACCGAAAACGACGGCAATGCCGTGCGTGCCCTGCGCTCGGTGCTGAGCCAGGCCATTGAAATGCAGCGCCCCGATGGCGAACGGCGCATGACCGCCACCGAATGGTTAATTTATAACATTCTGGATTTGAAATTTGTGCAGGGCTTGCGCGTCCGTGATATTGCCCAGCGCATGTCCATGAGCGAGGCCGATTTGTATCGCAAGCAAAAGTTAGCCATCGAAGAGGTTGCCCGCACCCTGAGCGAGATGGAAGCCAAGGGGCCTCCCCGCCTGATCACGTCGGCCCATTCTGAGGAAAAATGAATCAGCCCCACACCTATCGCTGGTTGTTTTTGAGCCTGGCCCTGGTCATTTTGATCAGTCCCCTGATTTATTGGTCCACCGGCATCGGCCAGGCGGCGGGCGGACTGTCTGCCGAGATCAGCCGCCTGCCCGACGGCACACTGCTCAGCAGCCCCAAAGCCGAGGCCCTGCACAGCCTGTCGCTGCCCATGCGCCTGCAGCGCATGCTGATCTATCCCTGCTGCTGCTGGCCTTTCAATTCAGCGGCGGCGCGGTAGCCCTGCGGCGCTGGCTGGAGGGGAGCGAAGGCGCAGGGGAGCTAGAAACAGCAGGGGAGCAGAGGGGCAGAGGGGCAGAGGGGACGCTGCGCCGTCTCCTCCGCTCCTCCGCTCCCCTGCTCCCCTGCTTCTTGTTTGTGCTGGTTTTCAATATCGGCCTATCTCTTCTCTATCTGCCGTTCAATTTTTATCGCAGTTTTACCGTAGGCCATCAGTTTGGCCTGTCTACCCTGACCGCCTCCGGCTGGTTTGGCGATTGGGCCAAAGGACTGCTGATCAACTTGTTGCTCGACGGCCTGACCTGGACCGGCCTCTACGGCCTGATGCGCTGGCGGCCCCGCCGCTGGCCGCTGCCTGCCGGAGTCGCGCTGGTCTTTTTTACGGTGGTGCTGGTGCTGCTGGAGCCGATTCTGATCACCCCGCTGTTTTACGAAGTCCGCCCGCTGGAAGATAGTAACTTACGCGCTCGCATCCTGGCCCTGGCTGATCGAGCCGAGATGCACGTGGATGCGGTGGAGGTGATTGACGCCAGCTCCAAAACCACCGCCGTCAACGCCTATTTCACCGGCTTTGGCGGGGCGCAGCGAATTGTCCTGTACGACACCCTGCTGCGCGACTACACCCCCGACCAGATTGAGGTGGTGCTGGCCCACGAAATGGGCCACTGGTATTATCAGCACGTGCTGTTGATGGTGCTTGGTTTGGGGGCGACCGGCTGGCTGGGCTTGTTTGGGCTGCACTGGCTGCTCAACCATACCTGGCGCTGGCTGGGGCTGCGCGGTCCCGCCGATATTGCCGGGCTGCCCTTTGTGCTGGCTGTTCTCGCCCTGGTGTCGTACCTGGCCCTGCCCTTTGAAAACGGCATCTCCCGCTACGCCGAGCGCCAGGCCGACCACTTTGCCCTGAGCACCAGCCAGAACCCCCGCGCTATGGCCCAACTGTTTGAGCAGTTCGCCGTGCAAAACCTGTCCCTGGTCGAACCGCCGGCCTGGGAGAAGGTTATTTTCTCTACCCATCCTTCACTGGCGGAACGCATTCGGACGGCGGAGGGGTGGGAAGCGGGCCGGTAAGTTAAAGTCTCCCCGGAATGGCTGTTAGCCCATAAATCCGCTTGAGGTTTTCGACAGAATTTACAGACTTTTTAACCTTATTGGGATAAGATACTTAATAATCACTGTGGCTCTGCTCCCCCCAAAAACAGGGCCTGGCTGTATGAGCCAGGCCCTGTTTTCAATTTCTGAATATTAGACCCCTTAGAAGGCTACGACTTTTAGCCTTGTTGAGCAAAGGTCTATCTCTTCTAAGAGAAAGGATCGGACTCAACAAGACTCAGAGTCGAATCCTTGTTGAGAAAAGAAATTTCTCTTCTAAGGGAAAAGAAATTTTCTCTTCTAAGGGAAAAGATTTTTCTCTTCTAAGGGAAAGGGTTTTTCCCTTCTAAGGGAAAGGGTTTTTCCCTTCTAAGGGAAAGGATCGGACTCAACAAGGCTAAATCTTTTTCTCAACAAGGCTAAATTTCCCCCTCATCTCCTGTTCATTCCGCTTCATTTCGGGTATAATGGGCTTATGGCTTCGACTTAAATTGTGCTTAATCGCAGCCTGAATACCCCTCCAATTTCCAAATCAGTCTGCGCCCAGGCTTAGTTCAACTGCGGCTCAAGCAGCGGCTCTCTTCCGGGTAAGCAACGATTGCAAGCTGGCTACCCCGGCTTTCTTTCATCGCTCCTTGCCTAATTCGCGCCGCATGAACCCTTAATATGTTGGGCCGCCCCTTGTTAATCAGTGTTTTATATAAAAAAAATTGTCTGATTGGATAATTTATGGCAAACAGTAACCTAACAGAAGCCCAAAGGGCAAAAAACGATGAGTTCTACACTCAATACCATGACATTGAAAAAGAAATTTCAGCCTACCTGGAATTTAACACGGATATATTTCGGGGCAAGACGGTATTGCTACCCTGTGATGACCCGGAGTGGAGCAACTTTACCAAGTATTTTGCCCAAAACTTTGAGCGGTTTGGGCTGAAGAAACTCATCAGTACCAGTTATGCGGTGGAAAGCAAAACTTATAAAAGCGGTTACCAACCAACTCTCTTTGAAACAAGTGCTCCCTATTATGACAAAATCAAAACCGTGCAAAACGGAAAGATTTTCACCCTGTCCCACGATAAGACGGGCGACCATAAAGTAAATGTGGATGACCTGGAATGGCATTACCTGGCAGGAGACGGTGATTTTAGAAGCGCAGAGATAAAAAAATTGCGTGATGAATCTGACATCATCATTACCAACCCGCCTTTCTCGCTGTTTCGTGAGTTTTTAGCGTGGATTATAGAGGCTGGTAAGCAGTTTGTAGTTATCAGTAATTTGAATGCCATTACTTACAAGGAAATTTTTCCGCTAATTAAGAACGATAAACTGTGGCTGGGTAACGGTTTTCATGCTGGCAATGCTTACTTTTCAACGCCTTTTGCCAATGAATACGCAGAAGGGATTTATAACCCCGAAACTGGCCTGGTGAAGTTTAGGAATGTTTGTTGGTTAACTAATCTTGACCACGGAAGGCGTCACCAACCACTACCGTTAATGACAATGGCGGATAATTTGAAATACAGCAAGCATAAAGAGATTAAAGGTAAAACATCGTATGACCGCTACGACAACTACGACGCCATTGAAGTGCCGTATACCGATTCAATCCCAAGCGATTATGATGGAGTAATGGGCGTGCCGATTAGTTTTCTTGATAAATATTCCCCTGACCAGTTTGAGATTGTGGGCATAACAGACAGAGATGACAATTCAGGGGTAAAAATTAAGGAATATACCGAACAAGATGTACCAAACTATGGGGATTTGAACAGGCGCGGTGTAATCAGGATTGGAAACGAGTATAAAGCCACCTATGCGCGTCTTTTAATCAGGAAAAGAACAAAATGAAAACAACGCTAAAAACTGATGTCACAGTCAAAGATATTTGCGCTGGTTTTGTTTATAACGAACTGGAAGGCAAGGGTCTGTTTGGCTTATCGGGCAAACTCACCATCCAGCCGGAGTATCAGCGTAACTATATCTATGCCGACGGCAAAAAAGATGTGGCGGTGATTGAATCAATCCTTAAAGGCTACCCGCTGGGCTTGATCTATTTCAATAAAGTGCGTGACGATGTTCTGGAAGTTTTAGACGGGCAACAGCGTATCACCAGCTTTGGACGATTTGTAACCAATAAATTTGCCGTCAAAGATGAAAACGGGATGCAGCAATACTTCAGCGGGATCGCCTCTGACAAGCAAGCGAAAATATTGGAAACCAAACTGCTTATTTATGAATGTGAAGGGACTGAAAGTGAGATAAAAGAGTGGTTCAAAACCATCAATATTGCCGGTGTCCCGCTTAATCACCAGGAACTATTGAATGCGGTGTATTCAGGGCCGTTTGTCACGCTGGGCAAGGCGGAGTTTAGCAACAGCCAGAACTCCAACATCCAAAAATGGGGCGCGTATATCTCAGGCAGCGCCAATCGGCAGGACTTTTTTGAACGCGCTCTCGACTGGGTCAGCCAGGGCAATATTGGCGATTATATGAGTCGCCATCGCTACGATAAAAACATCACCGAGTTGAAAGCGTATTTCAACAGTGTCATTGATTGGGTTTCAACCGTATTTATAGATGTAGAAAGCGAAATGCGGGGGTTGGAATGGGGACGATTGTATAAAGCGTATCACCATACATCTTATAACCCTGCCAGGATTTCAGAAGAAGTGAAAAAACTTTACGGCGACTCATACATCAAAAACCGCAAGGGTATTTTCGAGTACATTCTCGGCGGTTCAACTGATACAAAATTATTAGATGTCCGGGTCTTTGATGAAGCGACCAAGAAAACAGTTTATTCAGCCCAAACCGCCAAAGCCGAAGCCAGCGGTAAATCAAACTGTCCGCTTTGCGCCATTGGACATGACGCCAACCAGAATAAAATCTGGAAATTGAATGAAATGGACGCTGACCATGTAGCAGCATGGAGTAAAGGCGGCGCAACTGATATTAAAAATTGTCAAATGTTGTGCAAGACACACAATCGGGCAAAAGGAAATCGTTAAAAACAAAAAGCAACTTGCTACCATGGGTTTATTCAACCGTTTCTTGCTGGCGAAGTTGGTGTATAATGTAGCTTGCCGCGCCCACCCGCAATCGGCTGAACCGCAGGCGTAGGGCGGCTGGACAAGCATCATTTAACAGTATTTTAGGTAATAATTATGCAACCTGAACTGATAGTGGCTATTGTAACTGGCTTAATCACACTATTTGCTTCTTTTTTGATAGCAACATATCAAACTCGTACTGAATTTCGGAAAATGGCTAAACAGCTGGAAGAAAAATATACTACTTCTTTATTTGATAAGCGGCTTGAAGTATATCCACAGTTGTTCAAAATATTGAATGACTCCAATAATGCGATTGAATATAATGAGCAGAGTAAGGAAAAACTTGTTGACCTCCAAAAAGAATTTGATAACTGGATGTCTACTAATGCCCTCTTTCTTACGAATACAACAGCCCGCATAGCTTGGGGGTATCATAATTTTTTAATAGATATTCTTGAACAATATCGTGACCAGTTTATTCCTGAAGATCGTTGGATAGAAATACGTAATATACAATTGACTTTTGGTAAATTTCTTCGAGCCGAATTAGGTATTTTTGATACTGAACCAGCAGGTATCGCTGAATTGGAAAAGCCATATGTGAAGGAAATACTAGAAAAATTAGGGCAAAGTTCTAAGAAAATTCGTAACCGATTTGGATATTAACTGGATGATTGGACTGAACTTATTAAAAGTAACTTGCTTCTGTCATGTATAAGCCGTCCAACATCGGTGCAGACTGTGTAAAAACGTATATCGGTGTCGGTTGCGTAATTGGCGGCGGCTTCAATCTAGCGTTGCCGCCCAAGTTACAGTCGGCGGGGCCATCGCTGACCCCGCCGCTGCTTCGCCGAACCGGACTTAACAGCCCGTAGGTTGGGTCGAGCCTACGGCGAGACCCAACACATTTGGAGATGAGGTAACTCGTTGGGTTTAACGGTGTTCAGCCCAACCTGCTCATATTTTCAAAAATGGAAAGACCCCTAAAACTCCCACGCTCACTTCAAAATTGGCTGCCGGCGTTGGGGTATGTGCTGCCCATCGCCGGGTTGGTCCTTTTTCTCTTTTACTACTGGTTTGCTAGGGCTGACCGGTACATTGTATTTTTGTACGAGCACAATATGGGACCCCGTTATCCCGATACCTCCCCCTTTAGCGATGTGACCAGCAGCCGTTACTGGATGGCGGGTTTAGTCGCGGCGGGTGCGGTGATGGTCCTTTACGGATTAACCAATTGGCTGCTGGGCCGAGCTTTCAGCCATTATCGCTCGCCGGATTGGTGGCGGGTGTGGTTGGAGAGTGCCGTGCCCTCATGGTCGGTATTCCGACCATTACTATGCTGGTCAATCAGCCCACGATGCCCCTGGTCAACGCCGTACAGATTACCCTGGCCGCGCTGATTGGGTTAGGGGTAGCTTTGTTGCCGGGCCGGTTGGCGGCCAAGCAGCCGGCCTTCTTTGCCTGCTGGTTATTGACGGCCTGGCCTTGATGTTTGTCCTCCTCAATACGGCTGTGCTTGATAATGTCGGTCGGTGGTGGGCTGAGGGTAGAACAGGGTATTTGTGGCTGATAGCTGCGGGCTATGTCGTTGGCTCGATCTTGTTACTAATCGTTACCGGTCTGCATTTCTGGCTGCGGACCCCCATACCGGGAGCGGCAGCGGTGTTTGTGGCGGGTTTAGGGGTGACCTATTTGCTGATGCCCTTAATCCATCATACCTGTTTTACGGATGGTTACTACTACATCACCGACAAAGACAACTTTTTTTCCAGAAGTAACGTGCTGTTACAGGTGGCAACGTGGCTGCTGACCGGAGGTATCGCCTGGGCGGTCACGCGGCTGCGCAAACATCTGGTTGCTATACGTCCGGCCAGGTCCGTGGGTTGGGGCGAGGCACGAGACTGGCCACATTTCGGGATAAGGTAACTCGTTATGGCTCAATACCCTCACAAAACACCTAATTTTATCGCGCTTCAATGCCCCACCTGTGGGGCCGGCTTGCAAGTGGCCGGAGAAAAGAACCAGTTTGCTTGTGATCACTGCGGCAACAGGTATCTGCTCGACCGCAAGCTGGAAGACCTGGCTGAGCCGGAACGGGAGCAGATCAGGCCGGATGTAACCTACACCCAACACATTCAGCAGTGGCTGCGGGTGGGGGAGTATGAGGTCTTCCTTCATAGTGTTGGGCTGGAAACCGTCCGGAAAGAGCGGGTGCTGTATATTGAGGTGGCCTATCGCAACGCCTCAAGCGCCGCCCTCACCTGCCGGCACGATCAATGGGTCGTTTTTGATCGGGAGGGTTACACTTACGAGCCAGTGAAGGATTACGACTTTCGGGAACTGTACGAGGGCAGCGCCAAACGATATTTGGGGCTGTCGCGGGTTATAACCCCTGGGATGCGCTTGCGCGGTTGGCTTGGGTTTGTTCTCCCCGCCCCAGCGGTCATCGAGTATCTGCAATTTTCGGGCGGTATCCCGGCCAGAACCGTTGAGTTTGAACTGCAATTAGGGTAGTGGTAAGTTAAAGTCCAGGTTGGGTCGAGCCTACGGCGAGACCCAACCCATTTCGGAATGAGGTACCTGTTGGGTTTCACGGGGTTCAACCCAACTTACTAACTGAATTGTCCCCTTTCTGTAGAGGCCCTTTGCTTGTCCGCACCGCATGAAGCCTTATTTCGTTGGGCTGCGAAGAAAATATCGTTGCTATCGAAAATTACCAAAAGCAGATGAAAAGGATAACTCATTATGGCTGTTATTGCCATGTTTTACGGTATAATCGTTTCAATGTATTATTTCGATACGCGCCAGCATCATCGTCCTCATATCCACGTCAAATATCAAGCCGAAGAAGTGATTTTATCTATCCCCGAAGGTGAAGTCTTGGGAGGCGCTTTGAAGGCTAACAAGATGAAATTGGTCCAAGCTTGGGTCGAAATTCATCGGGATGAGTTAATGGCTGACTGGGAACTAGCCAGTCAAGGGGAAGCCATTTTCAAGATTGATCCTTTGAAATAGGTTGGAGGATAAAGAATGAACCCGAGAGTCAAAGCGGTCAAAACTAACTCTGACTATACCTTAACTTTAACCTTTACAAATGGAGAGATTAAGGTGTTTGATGTCAAGCCCTATTTGGATAAGGGGATATTTAAGGAGTTAAAAGACAGAAACGAGTTTAACTCAGTACAGCCCTTTTTAGGCAGCATCCAATGGCGAAATGGACAAGATTTTTGTCCAGATATGCTGTATTTAGATAGTCAGCGGGTCGAGGAACTGTCTACTGAATCACCGCTGAAATAAAGAGATGGCCAGCCAGAAATATCGGATTGAAAGGGTAGGAGGCAAGAAAGTATTGGTTATCCAAAACGCGCCCCACCGATGTTATACAGTTGGGTGCGATACGAGGTTGAGCAAGTAGCTGTTCGGGCTGGGCAAAGCCCAGGACGAACCTGGTGTTCTGCCAGCAGTACGCTTTGCGTATCCGACCATACGTCACGGGTAACGGTGAGAGGGGCAAGAGACAGCTTGAACCAGACCGACCTCAAACCCAGGGGTGAGCGGTCACGTTTGCTTGATGACCTGTCAACGGGCAGCGAGTTCTTTTTCGCCCCTGGCGGATTTTATCAATAAAAAAAGCCACCCCTAATCCAAAAGGTCAAAGATGGCCGCGCTGTTTACGGAATCATTAAGTAATGGATACCCTACAACGTATGCAGCGAGCTATCCGTGAGCAAAATTATCGCATCAGTTCTCATGCTAACGAGGAAATGGCTGACGATTTCTTGATGGCTGCTGATGTTGAGAGTATTATCTTCACAGGTAAAATTGCCCAGAGATTTACCAAAGACCCACGCGGCAGACGTTATGCTGTGCTTGGAAATACCACTGATAACCGCCGGGCCTATGTTGTGGGTCGTTTTTTTGTTATCAGGCGTGTTATTGATTATCACTGCCTATGCTGCGGAAGAAGAATAGATAAGGTGAAGAATAATGAATGGTGATAGATGTGAATTTTGTACGGGGGAGATGGAACAACGGCGCGTTTTAGCCCAGTTCCATTTCAAAGGGGAAACGATTTATATTGAAAACGTACCGGCTTGGGTGTGCAATCACTGTTCTGAGCAGTATTTTGATGCGCCCGTTTATAAACGCCTGGAAGAAATAGCTCAACATCGTGAGCGGATTCAACGCATTATCTCGTTCCCACTGGCGGAGTATGATATGGCTGTCTCGTCTAAAGCAGAAAAAGCCGCCTAACCACCGCTTCTACCTGACGCCACCAGATCGGCATTTTTTGAAGTCATCTTTCGCACTTTGAGGCTATTGGTTATTGAAGGCTGCGTGGGCGCAAGTGAACTCAGGCGTTAGGCCGTATTGTACCAACTGGCCTGCATCATCAAGGGATTGTAGCGGAACAGAAGTCAAAATGAGGCGTGGTTCAAGTCAGATTGACACTTTTGGAAATTGGAACGAGGAATTTAACCACAGAGGCGCAGAGACACAGAGGAAAATAATTTAAAAAACTCTGTGCCTCTGTGTC
>JAAUSP010000106.1 GCA_012032575.1 Anaerolineales bacterium
TCACCCGGATGATAAATTCAGTTGGGTTGGGGTGCAGGGGAGACGAGAGAAGGGAATCGCTTTGGTGAGAGCTTTGTTTATGCTGGGCTGCGCGATAAAGTGTTGTATTACGGAGCTATGCAATTTGATTTGTCATTCATTCCCAACGGCTCGACTATCTTTTAGCTGAACTGGAATTGACCGGGCTGGATGCTGCTGGTCTAACCGATGCCAGTTCTTTTACGGTTAACATCCTAACCGAGGATATTGATCCTGAATGGTCGCGCCATGATTTTGAAGCCATTGAAAACGCGGTAATTGACGAAACCCTGGAACCTGTTCTGGCGGCGGCGGATTTGGGCGAAGGACAAGTAAACCCTCTGGTCTTTAATGCTTCTCAGCGCAGTATCATTGAGCAGCGGCTGGAAAATAATTCGATCTCTTTCAGAATTGATTCTCTGGCCCCGGACCTGGCTGGTTGGTTTGGCTGGGATAGTGGCTATGGAGAGCAATCACGCGGTCAGAGTCCAACGCTGCGGGTGGGAGTGCTGCCACCCGCAGCTACCGAAACCACGGATGAGGCCGCCATCTTGGAATTTACTCCAACTATAACCCCTTCTCTGGTAATGATTACCAGCACTCCTACTCCAGAGAACAACCAGACGGCAGCGGCGATTGCGGTGGTGGAAACCGCCAAAGCCACGACAACTGGAACGCCTACCGCTTTACCGCTTAACTATGTCACACCGATAGTCGTTACAGAAACGCCTGCCCCTCAGAATACGGCAACGGCGTTGTATCAGCAAGCAGAGGCGACGGCAGCAGTTATTGCTTTTGGTACATCCACCGCAACTCCCCCCAATCTGGTGATAGCTACACCTACGCCTACCGCAACCGCTACACCAATCTTTACTGTGCTGGAAGGCGAGTTGCCTTCTACGCCAACGCCTGGGCCACAGGTAATAGTGACACCCTTCTTCATTCCTTCGGAATTGATAGGCAAGATTGCCTTCAAATCGGATCGGCCCGGTACGAGGCCCGATGACATTTATGTGATCAATCCCGATGGAAGTGGTTTGGCTCTGCTGGGAGGGGGGAACAGGAAGGGCCTGCTGGCCCTATTATCTGGCACAAGAAGCTGATACCTACTCTGCCGATGGCCGGTTTCGGGTCTTTACCAAAGACGTAATTCGGTATAGAAATGTTGATGATACCATCACCGGAGAGATTATTGCCAGTATTAGATCTGATGCTCCAGGCGTTTACTGGTATGACTCGCTTTATAAAACCGAATCCCAATTGACTCAGTTTGGAGCCGGTATTGCTTATGGCGGGGTCTGGTCGCCGGTACGTGAGCAAATAGCTTTTGTCTCGACGGAAAGCCAGAATGATGAAATCTGGGTTACCAATTACGACGGCTCCGGCTTACTGCAAGTGACCCGCGATGAGTATGCCTGGTGGGACAAACATCCTTCCTGGTCGCCGGATGGTCAGCAGATTGTTTTTCATTCCAATCGGACTGGACACAATCAAATTTTTGTTATGAACGCCGACGGCAGTAGTCTTTATAGTTTGAGCCGGACGGGTTATGATGATTATGAACCAGTTTGGATCAAGTATCCAGGGGTTCCGGTATTTGAACCTGATGAGACCGAGGGTGAAGCACCCTATCTTGGGTCCTATGGTCAATGTAGCCGAGAAGAAGATATAAATTGTGCTGAATTTACTACCCGGGATCATGCGCAAGTCTACTATAACGCGAACAAGGAAGAAAATATAGCCAAGGGCCTGACCCCTGATCCCTACGGGTTGGATGCGGACAACGACGGTGTGGTCTGTGAGGAATGAACCTCTTGATGCGTCAACTAATACCTAATTTACAAATCTAGTTCATTAGCAATATCTACAGAGGAAGCATGATCATCACAAGAACACCTTTGCGCATCAGTTTTGCCGGCGGCGGCAGCGATTTGCCGGCTTTTTACGAGCAGGAATTTGGTGCCGTTGTCAGTACTGCCATTGATAAATACATTTATATCAACGTTAATCCCAAATTTGATCATAAAATTCGGGCCAGTTACTCCGTTACCGAAATTGTGGACACCATAGATGAAGTGAAGCACGAGTTAATTCGTGAGGCATTGCATTTGCTTGATATCCGACAAGGTATTGAAATTACTTCAATTTCAGATATTCCCTCACAGGGAACAGGATTAGGCTCTTCAAGTAGTTATACGGTTGGGTTGCTCAATGCCCTCTATGCTTATAAAGGGCATATGGCCGGAGCAGAACGGCTGGCCAGTGAAGCTTGTTATATCGAGATGGTACGTTGTGGCAAGCCTATTGGTAAACAGGATCAGTATATTGCTGCTTATGGCGGACTCCAATTTATCCGTTTTAATCCTGATGGCAGTGTGTTTACCGACCCGGTTATCTGTTCAGCCGACACTCGGAAACGATTACAATCGAGATTATTACTCCTTTACACGGGTCTGACTCGTCGGGCTGATGATATTTTATCAGAACAAAGCCGTGAGACCCTCTCTAATGGAGCCAAACAAGCTTCTGTGCAGCGTATGGTAAACCTGGCCGAACAACTGTGCGAAGCTCTTGGCCGGAATGAAATAGATGCTTTTGGGGAAATTTTGCACACAGGTTGGTTAGAAAAACGAAAGTTAGCGAGTAATATCAGTAACGGTGCTATTGACGATTGGTATGATCGAGCACGGATTGCCGGAGCTATTGGTGGTAAACTCCTCGGAGCTGGAGGTGGCGGTTTTTTATTGCTTTACGCCGATCCAGCCCATCATAAAGATATTTGCCGAGCCTTGCCCGAGTTACAGCCAATTCCTTTTAACTTTTGTCCTCAAGGTAGTAAGATTATCTATGTTGAAGAAAACGGCTATAATCCGTGATAATAAGGTGAAGTTATTCTGACCATTGTGGTCCTATCAACCCTTATGGTCATCAGCGGAGAGGAATTGAGGTAAAATGGATTTAAGTAACTACTTGAAAATAGGTTTACGCTGGTGGTGGTTAGTCGTTCTCAGTGTTGCTCTTTCGGCCACGGCAAGTTACTTTTACAGTCAGAGTTTACCTAAAGTATATGCGGCTAGAACTACACTTTTAGTCGGTAGTAATATTGTTGAGAATCCCAATCCTGATCTTAGAGAATTTGGTAGTATTACTACTCTGGCCTCGATGTACGGTGAATTAGCCAAACGTAAACTGATTGCCCAAGCTGTAATTGATAAACTGGGCTTGGATTTTACCTCTGAGCAGTTGAGCGAAATGATTGAAACCAATGTTATTCCTACTGCCCAATTGCTTGAAGTCTTTGTGCTGGATATTCATCCCCAACGAGCGCAAATTTTGGCTAACACTATTGCTGAAGAGTTAATTCTGCAAAGCCCTACCGGTGCTGTTGAACGGCAGGAACGGGATAAGTTTATCCAGGATCAGTTGGCAGATCTACAGGTCAAGATTCAACAAACCGATCAGCGCCTTAAAGAGTTGGAGGCTTCCATGGAAGGTTTGGCCTCAGCCGTAGAGATTGCCGAGGCCCAACTAAAACTATCAGAATTGGAGAGTCTCAAAACTGACTATCAAAATAGTTACAATGTGTTCCTCAGCAACATTTCTGAAGCCGATATCAATAGATTGAGCATTTTTGAACCAGCTACCGAACCTGTTATACCGGTTGCCCCCAACATCAAAGTGAATGTGGCGGTTGCAGCCGCAGCCGGTCTGGCCTTAGCCATTACCGCCGTTATACTGTTGGAATTTTTTAGTGATACAGTATCCTGGCAGCATGGAGAAACGCAGTCTATTTTGGGCGTTGCTGTATTGGGTGGTGTTAGTAGATTGTCGAGCAGCGCCGGTCCAATTGTGCCATTTGATAAACTATGGTCACCTGAAATAAATGCGCTGCGGAGTGTGCGAGACAGTATCTTTTTGGCTACCAAAGGTCAGCCTTTGCGTACCCTGCTTGTTACCAGCGCTAAATCGGGTGAAGGGAAAAGTTTTCTATCCACGAACCTGTCGGTAATTACCGCTGCACCCGGTTCTAGCTTGGGATCAGTGATTGCCGTGCCCGGCTCAAAAGTGATTCTGGTAGATGCTGATTTACGCAAGCCGTCACTTCATGCGACGTTTGATATGCCTAACTTATTAGGTCTGGCCGATATTCTGGCGATGCCAGAGATTATGATTGAAAACATGCTTAAAAAAGCATTAAAACCGACCCAGATCAATAACTTGTTGTTATTACCTGCCGGCCGGAACCCCCACGACCCTGGATCCCTGGTCAATTCACCTACGTTTTTGAGTCTGCTTGAGGCGCTAAAAGCCCAGGCAGACCTGGTCATTATTGATAGTGGGCCTGTTTCAGAAGTTATCGAAACAAAAGTGATTGCGAACGCAGTGGATGGAGTGATTTTGGTTGTCAGTGATGGCCGGTCCCGACGCAGACTTGTTAAACGAGTTGTTGATTACTTTCAACATAAACCAGAAGTTAATTTTCTTGGGATAGTCTTCAATCGGGTTAGCGTAGCGCGTGGTTATGGTTATGGTTATTCAGGTTACTATGCCAAAACCTCAAAATTGGGGAAAGGCGAAACAAAGAAACCTTCTTTTCTGAAAAAATTGTGGCCCTTTACTAAATCACATCATGCTGAAATTACTAGGCTGAATCTGATTGAAGCGGCCGACTATTTGGGGATTACGCCCGAAATGGCTAAACGCTGGTGTGAGCAGGGACGTCTACCGGCGGTAAAACGTGGCCGCCATTGGTTTGTAAGTTTGGATGATCTGAATGAGTTTATGAATGTTTTTCAAAATAGCGGTTCTGCTGAAAGTAATAAGACTTTTTCTGGAACTAACTTTCGTCCTCAAATGGCTCGCAGAGCCAGACAGAACAATTTGAGCCGGAGCTAAACAATTAGTACGCTCAAGTCAGGTTGGTCAGTAGGCGAAATTTGTATATCTTGGTAAGTGGAGTCGTGTAACCAGTAATGAAGATAGTTATGGCATCGCATCATTTTCCCCCTCGTTATACTGGAGGTGTGGAATTAATAACGCAGCGAGCAGCACATTGGTTGCTAGATCAAGGGTATGAAGTAGAAATCGTCTGTATTGAGTCTGTAGACCATAATAATGTTGCTTCTAAGTTAGAAGCAAAGCTAGATGTTTATGAAGGAATACCTGTTCATCGTTTGTATTTGACTCAGAGTTCCCAAGAAGATCCTTTTCAGAATAGTTATCGTAATCCAGTTATTGGTATTTGGTTTGAAAAATACCTTGAGGCTGTAAAGCCAGATATTTTCCATATCCAAAGTTGTTATTTGTTCTCAGCCAGTATTATTGATGCCGCTAAAAAGACGAAAAATACCTACTATCCTTTCTTTACACGACTATTGGTTCATTTGTCCCCGAATAACGCTGTTACATCCTAACGATACTCGTTGTGGGGGACCGAGTCCGGTAGATTGCACTTGGTGTCTTAAAACAGAGTACCGGCGGTATCGCGTACCAGACCAAGTAACAGGCGGTATGTTGGGTAAGATTGTTCGAAAAACGTTAACGAGACCTGGGGTTGCTACCCACTTGGGGTGGCAATCTCAACTCTCAGCTCAGGCAACTCGACTGTCTTACACTACTGGGCAATTGAATTCTGTAGACCTTGTGGTTACTCAGGCGCAATTAGTTCGTGATTTAGTGATTAAGCAAGGGGTGGATGTTGAGCATATTAAGTTAGTGCCTTATGGGTTGAGTTTAAATGGTAAGAATTCGGTGGTTTCGTCTCAATCAGATCACCCATTTCGTATTGGTTATCTTGGCAACTTGCTTCCATTTAAAGGCGCACATATGCTGGTAGCTGCTTTCAAACAATTACGTGTTGGTGAGAGACAGGTTGAATTGTATTTCTACGGAGATAAAAACAAGTGGCCTGATTATACTCGACGACTTCAAAAATTAGCTGCAAACGATCCCCGCATTGTATTTGCAGGCCGTTATAGTAATGATGAAGTAGGAAAGATTTTGAGCACTTTTGATGTGTTGGTTGTGCCTTCATTATGGTATGAGATTGGGCCTCTGGTGACAATGGAAGCTTTTATTTCAAAAATTCCTGTTGTTGCCGCCAATATTCCGAATATGTTGTATCAGGTTACTCATCAGGTTAATGGGTTGCTTTATGAGGCAGACAGTGTTGAAGATTTGGCTAGGCAACTGCAACGATTGGTGGATGATCCTCAGCTTTTAACCAATTTACGCCGGGGGATTAGTCCGGTACGAAGCTTTGAACAGGAAATGAATGATTGGACCGAAATTTACCAGTCTATTCTGACAAAACGCCAGACAGAAAGCCTGGACATTTAAACACGAGCAGATATTCTATATTGACCAAGGTGTTTTATCATTAGGAAGCCTACATGAGTAAGTTCTCGATTACTGTTTTGCGCAATTCGACCTTTGGTATGGCTGGTCAAATCGCTATAAAGTTGCTCTCCTTTGGTTTCTCGATTCTTATTATCCGCCATCTCGGAGCCGAGGATTTTGGCCAATATGCAGCGGTGACGGCCTTTGGCATGATTTTCGCGTCTTTAGCCGATTTGGGCTTGAGTATTTACATGGTGCGCGAGGTGGCCCGGCTGCGTGATGCCCCCGATGGTCAGACCCGATCAGCGGCGCTTTATGGCAATATTCTGGCGCTGCGGTTGTTGCTGGCAATGCTGGCAGCGCTGCTGATTATTGTCGTGGCCTGGTTCACCGGCCGGCCCTGGATTATGATCGGTGCAATTGCCCTTAATGGTTTGAGTTTGATAATGTATGGGGCGCAGGGGGCCAGCGATGCCGTATTGGCCGGCTTTGAGCGACTTGACCTCTCAGCCGGGGCTAGAGTCTTGAACCAATTTATCTTCGTATTTTTAGGGGGATTATTTTTATATTGGGGATTGGGGTATTACGGCCTGATCTACGCCGGTTTGCTGGGAGTAGCTTTGATGACCTACGTCTGCTGGCGGGCGGTGAGCCGGCTGGGATTGCGGCCTACCTGGCCTTCGCCCTCGGTGTGGCTAACGCTGCTGCGAGTCAGTTTTCCCTTTGGGGTAATTGGTCTGGCCCTGGGTTGGTCTTACAAATTTGACAGCGTTTTACTCAATATCTACTGGGGCGATGAAGTGACCGGGTATTATGCGGCGGCCTACAACCTGATCTTTTCAGCGGTTATGATTTCCAATGTGGTCAATACCGCGCTTTACCCCTCGCTAGTACGCCAGTCGGCCACAGCCGAACATCACCTGCCGGCCATTTATGAGCGCGCTCTGCGTTATCTGTTGATCATCGCCCTGCCGATTGCGGTCGGCGGTTGGGTATTGGCCGAGCCAGTTGGTGCCCTTTTCTATTTACGGCCAATTTTGCCCCGGGTGTGCCGGCGCTGCGAATTTTGATTTGGGTAGTGCCGCTGATGTATGTCTCCGAGTTTTTGGGCTATGTGGTGGTGGTGGCCGGCAAAGAGAGCCAGGTGGCCCGGGCTGTGCTGATTAGCACCGGGATAAATGTGGTCGCCAATCTGGTGATGGTACCTTATTTTGGCCTTTTTAGGCGCTGGCGGTGATGACCCTGGTAACCGAGGCGGTGCTGGTGGGGCAATATCTGTGGCTACTGCGCCCTCTGTTGCGGTATTTTAAGTGGGGGCAAGTCTTGTTTTGGCCCGCTGCTGGCAGCGGTAGTAATGGGGCTGGGGGTATTTCTGGTGCAGTCTTATTTTTCGTTTCTGGTCAATGTCCTTATCGGTGCGGCCAGTTATCCCTTGTTTTTATTAGCTCTGGGCGTAGCCGGGCGAGAAGAGCTTCATTTTGTGCGCGGGTTGGTGGATTCGCGCCTGGGTGCTGTCCGTTAAGAGGTAAGAATTTATGCGCATCGGGATTGACGTTCGCTACCTCTCACACGGTTTGGTTGGCGGTGTGCATACCTATGTTGCTAATCTTGTGCCAGCCTTGATTGAGTTGGCTGTAGATCATCAGATTTTTTTATACGCCGATACCAAACGCCCGTTTGAGTTATCAAATTTACCGAAACGAGTAACGGTGCATTACCTACCCTATAAAAATGGCTTATCCAGTATCTATCACGATCTTTTTATGAAAAGAGTTATCGCCCAGGATGGGGTGGAGGTAGTACACTTTCCGGCTAATTACGGTTTTGGTCCAGCTAATGTGCCTACTGTGGTTACCTTGCACGATCAGATTAACATTATGCCCTGGTTTGATATTATACGTGGACACCCTAAGAATGCTCGCACCTTTTTAATGATGAGCTATTTGCATTATTGTAGTCGGGCTATGCTGCGGCAAGTCCGGCTAATTGTTACTGTGTCGGAATACGCTCGACGGCAGATCAACCGCTATAGCGGCATTAACATGCAGCGGATTATCCCGATACCTCACGCACCAACCTCAGATTTGCGCCGGATTGAAGAAACAGCCGTGTTAGCCGACATCCGCCAACGCCATAATATCTCCAAACCCTTTGTGTTGGCTGATGCAATTAAAAACCCGGCTGTGTTGGTGCGGGCCTGGCAGCGCTTGCCGCTTGATTTACAAACTAAACACCAAATAGTTTTTTTCTCTCGTCGTCCCGATCCCTTACCCGTGGTTCACGAGGCCGTCGCTGCCGGGATAGCCCAACTGCTTATCCGCCCCTCTCGTCAAGATTTGATAGGTTTATATAGTCAGGCTCAAGTCTTTGTCTTTCCATCCTGGATTGAAGGGTTTGGTATCCCCATTCTAGAAGCAATGACCTGCGGCGCGCCGGTTATCGCTTCTGATCGCGGTTCAATCCCAGAAGTGGTCGGGGATGCTGCGATGATAATTGACGCTGAGGACCATGAAAAGCTGGCCGATTATTTGATACGCTTGCTTGAACAGCCGGCAGAGCGTGAGCATTGGCGGCAATTAGGTTTTGTCCGGTCTGCCCAATTTTCCTGGGAATCTATCGCCCAACAATATTTGGATACATATCAATTAGCTGTGTTACCCAGAAACACCCATAAGGCATTGCGGCAATGACCTTTAAAGTAAGCGTTATTATATTATGTCACAATGGAGTTGATTTAACCCTGGAGTGCCTGGCTTCGTTGCGGCAGCAGGATTACCCTGACTTACAGATCATCGTGGTGGACAATGCTTCGCAAGATAATACCATCGAGGCTGTCCACCATGCTTATCCAGAGGTTGAAATAGTAGCCACCGGCCAGAATCTGGGTTATGCTGCGGGCAACAATGTGGGTATGACAGCAGCCTTACAGCATGCGGCCGATCTGGTTTTTTTAGTCAATAATGATACCCGGCTTGAGTCAGGTTGTATTTCGACGCTTGTACGTGGCCTGGAAGCCCGCCCCAACATTGGGATGATTGGCCCGATGGTTTATACCTGGGATAATGAGTCTATTATCAGTTCTGCTGGTGGGCAGGTTGACTGGCAGTATGGTGATGCGATTAATGTGGGTATGGGTGAAGTTGATCATGGCAAATATCCGGCTCGCTCGGTAGATTTTATCAATGGTTGTGGTTTAATGGTTACCCGTGCTGCTCTCGAACAGGCCGGCATGCTCGACCCCAAGTTTTTTATGTATTGGGAAGAGACTGATTGGTGCCAGCGAGTCAGGCGAGCAGGATTTGAAATTCGCTTTGAACCGGCGGCGCGAATGTTTCACAAAGCCAGTATTGTTGTGGAAGAGCTTGGTCCCACTACCCTATATTACATGACTCGCAACAGATTTCTGTTTTTTGCCCGGCATACGCCTTTGGCGCGTAAACCCCTAACCCTGGCGCGAGTTTTGCACGGTGCGACCCGAGGATTTCTGCTGCATCGGCGAGCCGGTCGTCTGACCCATGCCAACGCAAGTAAGATTGCCATTTTGCATGCCGTGCAGCAGCATTGGGGCCGAACTGATTCATCCCTATGGATGGGTGTTCCTTTGTAGACTCAAGGCTGGCAAAATTCATACTTTAAAGGTTTATCACGTAACGAACATGCCGCTGTGATCATATAAATTATGAAAATCCTGTTTATCTCACGCTGGTTTCCCTACCCACCCGATAACGGCTCTAAAATTCGAGTCTTCAATTTGCTTAAACAATTGTCGTTGTATCATCAGATCCATTGCTTTCGTTTGCTACTGAAGCTGTCAAAGATGAACAGGTTGCCGTTATGTGCCGTTATTGTCGGCGGGTGGAAATTACGTCGTTTCGTTCATTCCAGTCTGGTCGTTTGAAGGCTATAGCCGGTTTTTTCTCGCTGTCACCGCGATCTGTTATTGATACCTACAATTCTGATATGGCATCGCTTGTGACTGACGCTGTTCGGAACGAACCGTTTGACCTGGTTATCGCCTCAGAAATAGACTCTGCGCCTTACGCTCTACTGGCTGGTCCAATGCCCAAATTACTCGATGAACTTCAATTAGCCACTTTTTATGACCAATTTTATGGACAAAGCCAACCTCTAAAAAAAATTCGCTATTGGCTTACCTGGGCTAAACTGCAAAATTATATTGCTCAGTTAGCCAGCCAATTTAGCGGCTGTACTACAGCCTCAAACCAAGAGCGAGATCAAATTCTGGCTGCGGTTCGTCCTAAATGTCCCCTACAAGTCATACCAAATGGGGTAGATGTCGAGTTCTATGTTCATAAGCAGTCTAAACCGCGGCCCGACACACTGATTTATTCCGGCGCATTAACCTTCGATGCAAATTTCGATGCGGTAGCATTTTTTCTGAAACAGATATGGCCGCTTATTCGGGCCGAGCGACCTCAAGCACATTTTTTTATTACGGGTAAAACGGATGGTGTTCCTCTAAAGCAGTTACTGCCGGGTGAAAGGGTTGAGTTTACTGGCTACCTGGATGATATTCGCCCGGCAATTGCCGGATAGTTGGGTGACTATTGTGCCGTTACGGATTGGTGGCGGTACACGGTTGAAGATTTTGGAGTCTTTAGCTTTGGGAACCCCGGTAATCGCCACCCGCAAAGGAGCCGAAGGACTGGATCTGGTACCAGGTCGCGATCTTTTGGTCGCTGACGATCCGGCTGGCTTTGCCGCAGCCGTAGTACGCATCTTGGGCGACGCTGAATTGCGGGCACAGCTCAGTCATAATGGTCGGCAGGCGGTTGAAGCCCGATATGATTGGCGGATGATTGGACAGCATTTTAACGATTTTATTGAAAAGTGGTGAATGGTAAATGATCCTGGGTAACCGTTGGCATAGCTTCAATCGAGATCTGGTTCGGTTGAAGACTGGTCTGGTTCAATTTTTTGAGACTGCGTGGACGGTTTGGCTGCGCTGGGCTGTGATTATAGGGTTGCTGTTGGCGGCTCCGGCCGCGGGGATTTTGATCGCAGAAATAAATCCACTGTATGTTTTCATTGTCATCAGTTTGCCAATCGGTTTGATTGCGGTTCAATTGGGATTGCCTCGCTTTGACCTGGCCCCGATTATTATTTTAATTGCCGCCGCCTTTATTCCGATTAGTTTGCCGACCGGCCGGGAGAGCCGGATTGTGGACAGCCTTCTGTTGACCATAATTTATCTGGCTAACTGGTTTCTGCGTATGATTATCGTCGAGAAACGGCTCCATTTTGTGCCAACCCCGGTCAATAAACCTATTCTGTATTTTGTGATCATTACCTTGTTATCTGTGGTCTGGAGTATGGCCTTTCGGGATCCGCTGGTAACCGCCTGGCCCAGTTTTCCGGTGGTCCAGATTGCCTCGGCCATTGTGATGATTGTTTCACCGGGCATATTGCTGTTGATCGCCAATCACGTCCATAACCTCAAAATATTCAAAGCGATGGTTATTATCATGCTGATTGCGGGTACCATCGGGGTCATCAGACGACTTGGCTCGATTGATTTAAACTTGGTCAATGATGGTGGCTTGTTCACCATGTGGGTAGTTGGCTTGGCCGCCAGCCTGGCCCTTTTTAACGAAAAGTTGCGTTGGTATTGGCGGGTGCTGCTGCTGGTGTTGACCGGGGCCTGGGTATATTTTCGCTTTGGGATACAAATCACCTGGCTGGCTGGCTGGTTATCTGCTTTTACGGCTTTGGGGGTGATTATTTTTATGCGCTCCAAGAAGATGCTCTTGCTGGTACTGGCCGCAATAGTTGTTTTGATCAGTTTCAATGCAGACTACTATCTGGATAAAGTGCTGGCTGATGAGTCGGATGAGAGTGGGCATACCCGCATGATGGCCTGGGAGATCAATTGGCGGGTTACCGGCAGCCATCTTCTCTTTGGCACCGGGCCGGCCGGTTATGCGGCTTATTACATGTCTTACTTCCCTGCTGATGGTATGGCCACTCATAGCAACTATATTGATATTGTTGCTCAAACGGGCATTTCGCCTCATAACTTCCCTCTGGATTTTTTGTCAGTTCTGGCCTGGCTGGGTTATGAAATTATGTTTACTGACTTCAAGGCCGGCGTGATTTTGTTGAAGCTTTGGCCAATGCCGCTTTTGCCGGTACCATAGGCTGTATCCTGTTGATGGGCTTTGGCGATTGGCTCTTTCCATTTGCGTACACCCAAACAATTGCCGGTTTTGACTATGTAGTTTACAGTTGGCTGTTTATGGGGACGCTGCTGGCGCTCGACCGCATGTATCCGTCGAACATATCGAGCATACAAACTGGTTAAAACTGTGGAACCAGCGAGACCAATTCCGTTCATTCCTATATTTTGTTTCGTAAACAAGCAACCGTGAGTTCCACCCTCGTTTTAGGTTGAGGTATGACTATGACTCAAACCCTTAAATTTTCCGCTCCTGCTTCTCAAGCGCAAGATCCAGATGAGTCCAGACCTGATTTTTCTATCATCATTCTTAATTGGAATACCCGCGATCTGCTGGTCGATTGCCTGAATACCATCTTTCAGCATGCGGCTGATTTATCTCTTGAGGTTATTGTGGTAGACAACGCCTCAACCGATGGCAGCCAGGCTATGCTGCGTGAGCATTTTCCCCAGGTTCGCCTGATTGCCAATCATGATAATGTTGGCTTTGCCAAAGGCAATAATCAGGGGATGGCAGTCAGTCAGGGCCGCTATTGGCTACTTCTCAATAGTGATGCCTTTATCACACCCGGCTCGCTTACGGCATTGCTGCAATTGCTGAGGCTCAGCCTCAGGCAGGAATTGTAGGGGCGCACCTCGTTAATGCCGACGGCAGTTTTCAGGCCTCCCATACCCGGTTTCCTGGTTTATGGCAAGAGTTTTTGATCCTGTCAGGGATAGGCCGCCGGCTTTTCGGGCGCTGGTATCCCAGTCATGGCCCCGAAGCACATAAAGGCCCCCAGTCAGTGGATTATGTAGAAGGGGCCTGTTTGTTGGTTCGACCCGAAGCTGTTAAAACTGCGGGCGGATTGGACGAAGGCTATTTTATGTACGCTGAAGAGGTGGACTGGTGTTACACGATGCGACAGCATGGTTGGGAGGTTTGGTATCACCCGGCTGCTAAAATCGTTCATCTGGGTGGAGCCAGTAGTGAAAGCCGCCGTACCCAACGCGAAGCTGATTTATATCAAAGCCGAGTGCGTTTTTTTCGCAAACACTATGGCAATATGGCTGCTTGGTTGCTCAAATTGTTAATTTATGGTATCACGGCCCTTAAAATTGTTATCCACCATTTGTTACGCTGGATTAGCCAGGGTCAGAAGGGACGCCCGGTGGTTTCATTGCGTTATTTGGCTGCCAAATTGCGTGAGGTCTGAATAGATCGTTCCTATTATTATCTAACACACCAAAAAACTTAGGATCATGGAAGATTCCGAAAAATATTTTGCAGAAAAAAAAGTGCTTATTACAGGAGGGCTAGGCTTCATTGGGTCTAACCTGGCTCATTGTTTAGTAGGGCTTGGCGCAGAAGTCATCCTGGTAGATTCACTGATCCCTGTTTACGGCGGAAACATTTTTAATATTCACGATATCAAAAATTGTCTGAGGATCAACATTGCTGACATTCGTGACCAGCATGGGATGAATTTTTTGGTCAAAGGACAAGATTATATCTTTAACCTGGCCGGTCAGACGAGCCATACGGATAGTATGACGGATCCATATACCGACCTTGATATCAATGCTCGCAGCCAATTATCTTTGTTGGAGGCTTGCCGTTATGATAATCCGGCTGCAAAAATTATTTTGCCAGTACCCGCCAGATTTATGGTAAACCGGAATATTTGCCGGTTGATGAGCGACATATCCAGGCTCCTGTAGATGTAAATGGCATCAATAAAATGGCCGGGGAGTGGTATCACCTTGTCTACCACAAGGTGTACGGTCTGAAGACTGTTTCTTTGCGACTGACGAACACTTATGGCCCGCGCATGCGGGTCAAAGATGCCCGTCAGACATTTGTGGGCTGGTGGATTCGGCAATTGGTAGAAGGGCAAGCACTCCAAATTTTTGGAGATGGAACTCAGGTGCGTGACTTTAACTACGTTGATGATGTCGTCAATGCCTTGTTGCTTGTAGCCGCCAATGAAGTTGCGTACGGTCAAATATTTAATTTAGGTGGAAATGATCCGATTAATCTGACCAATTTAGCTAAATTATGATAGATATCAATGGCAGTGGATCTTATGAGATTGTTCCTTTTCCGCCAGATCGAAAGCCGATTGATATTGGCGATTATTACGGCGATTATCGTAAGATTCTTGGAAAACTGAACTGGTCTCCAAAGGTTGATTTGAATGAAGGAATGACAAAAACAATTGCTTTTTATAAGCAACATTTAGAGCATTATCTATGAATATCCCATTTTGTGATCTTCTTCCCGGTTATGACCAACTCCAGAATGAGTTTGACACGGCTATAAAGCGTGTGCTTAAAAGTGGTTGGTATATTCTTGGTCCAGAAGTCATCCAGTTTGAGCAAGAGTTCGCAGCCTATTGCAATGTATCTGAGACGGTTGGTGTGGCCTCTGGTACCGATGCTGTTCGGCTCGCTCTCCAAGCGCTTGACGTTGGCGTTGGTGATGAAGTGATTACTGTTGCCCATACTGCAGTGGCTACTGTAGCCGCCATAGAGTCTACCGGCGCTCGACCTGTATTTGTGGATGTGGATGTCAATAGTTGTGTTCTTGATTCTAATTTGTTGACCAGCGCTATTACACCGCGTACTAAAGCGATCATCCCGGTACATCTATATGGGTATCCGGCCGATATGGCTTCGATTATGGATATAGCAGAGCGTCATAATTTGTATGTAGTGGAAGATTGTGCTCAGGCTCATGGCGCTCTGTACCGGGGTCGGCCTGTGGGCAGTTGGGGGCATTTGGCTGCTTTCAGTTTCTATCCTACCAAAAATTTGGGAGCATTTGGTGATGGGGGGGCGGTTGTAACCTCAAATTCAGAATTGGCTGACCGCCTGCGCTTACTACGCCAGTATGGTTGGCGTGAGCGTTACATTAGCGAGTCCTCTGGAAGTAATAGCCGCCTGGATGAACTCCAGGCAGCTATTCTACGGGTAAAATTGTCCCGGCTTAATGAATGGAATGCAACTCGACGCCGGCTGGCTGCCTTATATCACCAACTCTTATATGAAACGCCGCTGGTGTTGCCAAATGATCCTGAAAAGGGTCAGCATGTCTATCATCTCTACGTTATTCGCAGTCCACAGAGAAATGAGTTACAGGCTTATCTAAAAACCTGTGGCATCGCTACAGCCATTCACTATCCAATGCCTATCCATTTGCAGCCTGCCTATATTCCCCTGGGATATGGCCTCGGTTCGTTACCGGTTACAGAACAACTGGCCGCACAGGTGTTGTCTTTGCCGCTCTATCCACACTTATCTTCTGATACAGTTCAGACTATAGCCAGGCATATCTTAAAGTTTTTTGCCTAAATACTAAACTCAAATACAGGGTAAGATAACTCCTGCGCAGTGGTCCCGTCTAAGTGGAAATGATTATCAATGAGGGTAAAAAATGCGACCTTTAATTGTGGCAACCAATAAGACGGCTGAGAATATTCGTCAGGAGGTCAAATCCGGCAAACATCAGCGGGTTGACTATCTCGAGTTATCAGAACGATTTGCTTCGGAGTATGTTGATTACAACAGCATTAATGAAAACAGGATAATGAGTTGGTTAGCGGCAAAGCTTCGAATAGATTTTTCTCAGGCAATGTATGTGGCTCGTTTGGTTCGCACCCAGGGATATGACACCGTCTTGAGTCTGTCGGAGCGAGTAGGTATTCCACTGGCCTTTTTCTTGAACCGACAAGTAAGACATATCGTTATTATGCACCACCCCCTATCTACCAAAAAATTGTCATTAATTAAGTGGCTAGGCTTACATCATCGCTGGCATAAGATCATCGCTATTAGTCAAGCGGAAGCTGCGGTGTTACGAGAGACGCTTGACTTGGAGGAAGATCGAGTTCTTGCCGTAAATACTCCAGTGGATACCGAATTTTTTGCACCCTATGAAGAGCAGATTCCTCTCCATGAGCGTGATCACATCCAAAGCGTTGGACTTTCATACCGTGACTATCCGACTTTGATTACTGCTATGAAATTGTTGCCTCAGATCAAGTGCCATCTGCGGGTTGGAAGTGCCTGGGTTCAAAGCGATACAGGTTTTTCACCAGACTCTTTGCC
>JAAUSP010000107.1 GCA_012032575.1 Anaerolineales bacterium
CGCAGCAATTTTGAAATTGCCGAAGAACGTGCCCGAACTTTGGAAACGGCCACCACTGCTTATGAAGCTGCCAAAGCTGCCTACAACAAAGCCGTCCAACCGGCTGAAGAAAAAGATTTGCGCAGCGCCTACACCGAGGCGCTGAAAGCCCAGGAAAAACTGGCCGAGCTGGGTCAGAAACCCACGCCCAAAGAGTTAGCCGAAGCAGAGCTTAAAGTAACGGAAGCCCAGGAAGAACTGGACAAGCTGACCGGCCCGCCCGAGGCCGATAAATTGGCCGAAGCTAAAATGGAAGTACAGAAAAAAGAGCTGGCCCTGACCGAGGCCGAAGCCACTCTGGCCAACGCCAAACTGGCCGCGCCCCTGGCCGGTACGGTAGTCAACATTGAGGCCCAGGCCGGCAAAACAGCCGAGGTGAACGATAAGATGGTGATGGTGGCTAACCTGCAAGCCTTCAAGCTGACTGTCAACGTACCCGAAGCCAAAATCAACCGGCTACGCCCGGCCAGGGCCGCCAGCATCACCCTGGACGCTGTGCCCGACGCCACCTTTGCCGGCAAGTCAGTTACATCTCGCCCCTGCCCCAGAATGATAACGGCCTGATCAGCTATGCCGTAACTGTAGACCTTGAGCTTAAAGATGCGGCCGGGATTCGCGCCGGCATGACCGCCCTGGTCAGCTTTATGGACGAGACGATGAAAGACGCCTGGCTCGTACCCGCCACCGCCCTTCAACAGGGTGACACAGGCGCAACCTTGACTGTCTATCGCAACAACGAACTGCTCACCCTGCCGGTTGAGCCGGGTCTGGCTCAGGGGGAATGGACAGTAGTTCACTCGCCCGACTTGCAGGAGGGCGATGAAGTGGAAGGTCAGCTCAACTCGTTTTTGAATGAAGACCAATTCGGCATGTTCTCCGCAGAGGGGAATATAACCGTATCGGAGTAGAAAAATGAAAAAAATAATATTTTTCCAGCTTGCCTGGCTAATCCTGCTCACCTTCACCGGTGTGGCCCTGGCCGATGGTCCCCAACCCGTCAAGCTAAGTGTAGTCACGGCTCAACTCAACGTCCGCATGGGGCCAAACGACAGCACCCCGGTGCTAACCCAACTTAAACAAGGGGACATAGTGGAAGTGGTTTCGCAAAACAGCAAAAGCGGCTGGTGGCTGATCCGCCTGCCCGATGGACAAACGGGCTGGGTCAGCGGCAGCTCTGATTTAACTCAGGCCCAACCGGCCGACCCCAACACGCCGCCGCCCAACAGTACGGCAATTACCGTTACCGTTAAAATCCGGCAGCCCTCAAGCCAGCGCCTTTACGTAGCGGCGGCTCAACTGAATGTACGGGTGGGACCGGGAGTCGGTTATCCCGAAATTGCTCAGCTCAATCAGGGCCAAATCATCCCCGCCATCGAACAAAACCCGGCCACCGGCTGGTGGCTGGTGCGACTGCCGGATAATCGCACCGGCTGGGTGAGCAATGACCCCGGCTTGACCCGTTCGTTTGAGGCCAACCACTATGCCCCGATCCCCATCAACCCCACTGGGACCGTCATCATCCAGCCCCACAGCGGTGGGCCAATCTATGCCGTCGAGGGGGCGGCCCTGAATGGCTCCACCCCGCCCCAACTGCGTTATCTTGACACCGGAATTGACCCGGCCCTCTCGCCCGATGGAACCAAACTGGCTTATACCACCTACCACGGCGTCAATGGCGGCACATTTGCCTCTGAAACGGGAGCGCTGTGGGTGATGGATCTAAAAACCGGGGAGAAACGGGCTATTTTGGGTGAAATGTATGAACCCAAAGCCCCCACCTGGTCGCCCGATGGGAAAGAGATTATTCTGAATCACCAGAAAGGGGGGCGGCAAACCGAGGAAAGACGATGTTACAGTAAGGATGATGCTATTGACCAGACTCCCGGCAACGCCTTTGATGTTCACCGCAGCGGTGATGGCAGCGTCTGCTTTAAAATGCAGGCAGATTTGCATTGGCAGCTCCGTAAAGTGACTGTGGAAACGGGCCAATTTCAAGACTTGCCGGCAGAAGAATACTCCTTTGGCCCTACCTGGGACCCGGCCAATTCCTGGCGGGTAGTTTTCTATACCCCGGCCAGCGGCTTGATCCAACTGGACCTCAACCGGGGGGTCTATTTTCCCTTCTTCTCGCTGCCAGCCAAGATGTTCAAACCGGTTTTCTCCCCTGATGGCCGTAAGGTGGCTGTAACTTTTTGGCTACACGATCACTGGGAAATTTACACGGTTGACGCCGCCAGCGGAGACTTAACCCGCCTGACCACGGGCCATCCTTACAACGAGCGCACCTCCGGCAGCGCCGCCCCGGCCTGGTCGCCCGACGGCAAACAACTGCTTTTCCTCACCAACCGTTCCGGCCAATGGCAGCCCTGGATTATGGATGCCGACGGCAGCAATGCCCGGCCCTTCCTGCCGCCGGAAACCAGCGGCAATTTGCAGTTTGCTTACAACGGCGTCCACGAACAGCTTTTTTCGTGGCGGTAGGGAGGAAATCTAGATCACGAATGTCACGAATAAACAAATGACGCTAATTTTTGCTTAACCCTATCAAATGTATTCGTAAAATTCGTTCATTCGGGGTATTCGTGATACAAATAGACTACAACATCCTCAGAAAAGACCGCTTATGACCAAACAACACATTCTCGTAGTAGATGACGACCCCTCAATTGCCCGCGTTTTGCGCACATACCTGGAACAGGCCGGGTTTGAAGTTCTGGTGGCTTACGATGGCAGCACAGTTCTACCCATCTTACGCCGCGAAAAACCGGCCCTGCTCATCCTGGATTTGATGCTGCCCGACCGCGACGGGCGCGACCTGACCCGCACCATCCGCGCTGATGCGGTTCTGGCGGCTACGCCCATCATTATGCTGACCGCCCGCGTGGAAGATACCGACAAAATCGTGGGGCTGGAACTGGGCGCGGATGATTACATTACCAAACCTTTTAACGCCGGTGAAGTAGTGGCCCGCGTCCGCGCCTGATTCGCCGCAGCCAGTTTGGTCAGCGCGCCACTGCGCCCGTTTTACAGGTGGGCGGTTTACATCTGCATCTGGAACGGCGTGAACTGCACGTTGACGGCAGCCCGGTCGAGCTGACCCCCACCGAATTTAATCTGCTGCAAGTCCTGCTGGAAAGCCCCGGTCACACCTTTACCCGCGAAGAACTGCTGGAAAGAGCCTTGGGCTACGCCTACGAAGGCATGGGCCGCACCCTCGACACTCACATCAAGAACCTGCGCCAAAAAATAGAGCCGGACCCCAAAAACCCGGAATACATCCAAACCGTTTACAGCATCGGCTACCGCCTGGCCACCGAGTGGCAAACGGGTGAGCTATGAATCGACTCTGGGTGCAGTTCAGTCTGGCCATTACCCTGGCCATTATTTTGGTCTCACTTTCGCCGGGGGCGCTGATTCTCTTAGAGAATTGGCTCAACCCGCCCATCCTGCTGGAAGATGAGACTGGTCTACCACCAACCCTCACTCCCGCCGAAGTTGACCACCTGCTTGAGACCCTGGCAGAACTGGGCATAAGGCCGCTTAAAGTTGACCTTTATCCCAATGGCTATTTTTCAGTGCAAACCAGCAGTACATCACTGACCGAAGCCCTGACTCAAGTGGAGACAATCATTAAAGTCTTGTCGTCCGAGCAAATCGGCAAACTCGATATATATTTTGAAAATTTTGGGACTGCGGAAGATCCCCCACTTCAAACTTACCTATCTATTAATGGCCGCATCCCACTAACCAAGATGGATATCTTTGCCCAGCGGTTCCCGCCTGGGGAGATAGAGGTTTTCAACGACTCCTTCCTGGGGGAAAACCCGTCTATCATAGAGACCTTGCAGCTTTTTTCCGAGGAGATCCTGCGGGCTATTATTGTCGGCCTCGTTTTGGGGGTGGGGCTGGGCATCTGGTTAAGCCGCACCCTCACCGCCCCCCTGCGTCACCTGGCCGATGCCGCCAGGGTGATTGGAGCCAGAGATTTGAGCTATCGGGTTAAAGTGAAGGGCAGCAAAGAGGTGAAGGATTTGGCCGACACCTTTAACCAGATGTCGGCCAACCTGGAACGGGCCGAACGCTGGCAGCGCCAGATGATGGCCGATGTATCTCACGAACTGCGCACCCCCTTAACCGTGTTGGAAGGCAACCTGCGGGCGGCCCTGGACAGAGTGGCACGCCTGGACGAACAAAACTCTGGCCGACCTGTACAGCCAGACCCATCACCTGATTCGGCTGGTGAATGATCTGCATGAAATTGCTCAAGCCGAAACCAACCGGTTGTCGCTGGCCTTGCAAGAGACCGATGTGGCCGAATTGGTTCGTCAAACCGTGGATATCTTTGCGCCGATAGCGGAGGAAAAAGACATTAGCCTTACCTGTAAGGTAGCTGCGGGGTTACAGCCGGTGCGGGTTGACGGCTCGCGCCTGCGCCAGGTCTTACACAACCTGCTGGCCAACGCCGTACGGCACACGTCCGGCGGCGGTACAATTACCCTTACCGTAACCCAGGATACCCGCGCCACCCACATCAGCGTGACCGATACGGGGGAGGGCATCGCCCCCGAACACCTGACCCACATCTTCGACCGGTTTTATCGCACCGATGACTCACGCAGCCGCGAAACCGGCGGCACCGGCCTGGGTCTGGCCATTGTCAAGGCCATTATTGAGGCGCACGGCGGTACTGTAACTGCCGCCAGCCCCGGCCTCAATCGCGGTTCCAGCTTTACCCTGACTTTGCCGAATCTCTAAAAAACACCAGGCATCATTCTGGTTTTCAGGTAAGCTTTTCGTTCATTGAGAAAAAATAAATTTCTGAAGCCGGTCGGCGAAATACCGATGATTTGTTTGAACCGCTTGGAAAGGTGAAATTCATCCACAAAGCCCAAATGAAGGGCGATTTCCTTAACCGTGAGGCTATCATTGAGCAGCAGCTCGCAAGCGCGGTCTATGCGGCGGAGAGTGTGGTACCTGGCCGGCGAAACGCCCGCGCTTTTGGTGAAGCGTTTGCGAAAGCCATCGTAAGACATGCCTAATTGGGCGGCGATGTTTTCAAAATCCGGTTTGGTGTGGAAGTTGGCCTGTAGTAATGATTTTGCCTGGGACAGCCAGACCTGGTCCACCTGTTCGTTTCTCTGCTGCTGGTCATAAACCAGAATATCGGCCAAAAGCTGCTGCAAGCGGCACAACCTGACCAACGCGTATTCCGGTCCACTCTGCGTCACCGACCAGGCGGTCTCCTTGAAACGAGCGAACCAGTAATCAATCGGTTCAAGATGAAGGATGGGTCGCTGGGGGTTGAGCAGGGCCTTGTTCTGCCACAGCTCAAACAACGGCCCCTCAAAAATAATAAAAATTTCGTGCCAGAAATCCGTCTCGCCGGGACCATAGGTGTGGCCGACTCCGGGAAACAGAACAATAAGATCACCCGGCACCAGACGGTGAGAAAACCCCCGTTCGTCCGCAAAGTGCCCGCCGCCGCCAGTAATGTACACAACCCCATAATGATCCAAAACCCGAATGGGCTTTTGAGGAGCGCGGCCAGGGCTATCGCGGACAATACCAGCGACAATCAACTGGCCCAACGGACTGGCAGTATCATCATTGAAGGTGATGTGGGAGACAACAGCCATAGTGGGCCAAATTATACAAGTTTTTGCCACAATCACCATTCCCTGTTGCCTCAATTTCTACTATACTCAACAAAAATAGTCCGGAATCTTATGGTTCAAGGAGGAACAGATGTCAATTTTTTCACCGCCCCGCTATCAACCCCCTTTCAGCCCGATGCGCCGCGAGTCGCTGCCGCTGGAACTTTTTACCTCGATAGAAAAAGCCATCAAAGGTGCCCTGTTTGGCTGCCGTATGTGCGGCAACTGTATTTTGCAGGAAACCGCTTTTATTTGCCCCATGACCTGCCCCAAAGGATTACGCAACGGTTTGTGCGGCGGCGCCAGCCCCGAAGCCTGTGAGGTTGATCCCTCCCGCCCCTGCACCTGGTATAAAATCTACGAACGGGCCGAACGACTGGGCCGGCTGGACAAGCTGCTAGAAATCAACGCGCCGATTGATGGCCGCCGCGCCGGTCACGAAACCTGGCTCGACACCTTCCGGCTGTGGCGGGAAAGCGAGCAGAAACCCAACCCCATCGAATTCGTTACCAACCGTGACAAATTCAACCAGGAATGGGAGCAGTTTTTTTATGAACTGCGCCAGCCCGACTGGTGGCAGGGCGACTCCGCCTATCATGCCCCAGCCTATGCCGAACCCATCTCTAACCTGGAAGCCCGGCTGCGCAGCGGCGAATTTGTGATTACCGCCGAGATTGCCCCCCCGCTCGACACTGCCAGCGATACCATCCAGCAAAAATCCGGCTGGCTCAAAGATTACGTGGCCGCCGCCAACTTCACCGATAACGCCTCGGCTTCGCCACGAATGAGCAGCCTGGCCGCCAGCAAAATTTGCCTGGATTTGGGGCTGGAGCCGGTGATGCAGTTGCAGGCCCGCGACCGCAGCCGGATGGTCATTGAGTCCGACGCTATCGGCGCAGCCGGGTTGGGCATCCGCAATATCCTCTGTCTCAGCGGCGACCATCAGCGTTTCGGCCCCGGTTCGATCCCCAAACCCGACCAGTTCGATCTGGATGCGATTCAGGTTTTGTGGTTATTACGCCGCATGCGCGATGAAGGCATTTATCTGGACGGGCGCAGTATCAAAAAGCCGCCGCAGTTCTTTTTGGGCGCTGCCGGATCGCCGTTTGGCACGCCGCCCCAATATGAAGCCATTCGGGCTGAAAAGAAGATCAACGCCGGGGCGCAGTTCATCCAAACCCAGCCCATTTTCGATTATAACCGCTTTACCGACTGGCTGGAGGCGCTGGACAAACGCAATCTGCTGGACAAAGTGTACATTCTGCCGGGCCTGATTCCGCTCCGCAGCGCCCGCGCCGCCCATTTTATGGCCGAAGAAGTGCCGGGCGTCGCCATCCCGCCCGAGCTGGTCCGGCGGATGGACGCAGCCGGCGACAAGCAGGACCAGGAAGAAACTGGTGTAGCCATTGCCCTGGAGATCATGGACAAGCTCAAGCGAACGCCGGGCATTCACGGCCTGCACATTATGGCCGTCCATTGGGAAAGCATCGTCCCCCGGCTGATTGAAGCCGCCGGTCTGCGCCAGCCGCTTATTAAAAATTCTACCCCCCAAACTCCCCATTTAATCCTGGAAGGTGTAAAATGAGCGAAAATCTAACTACGCTTGTCTCTTCGGCCCGCCAAACCCTCGAAATTAGCCGCAACGAGCCGACCATCATTATCGGCGAACGGATCAACCCGACCGGCCGCAAAAATGTACTGGCTGCGCTGCAAGCGGGCGATTTTGAGGTGATCCGCCAGGACGCACTGACTCAAGTGGCAGCCGGGGCGACGATGCTCGATGTCAATGCCGGGGTGCCGGGCATGGATGAGTCGGTGCTGCTGCCCCAGGTGCTGGGCACGGTGATGGAAGTGACCGATGTGCCGCTGTGTATTGACACGGCCAATCTGGCTGCCCTCGAAGCGGCGCTCAAAATCTACCAGGGCAAAGCGCTAATCAACTCCACCAACGGCGAAGAGAAGTCGCTTAAGGCAGTCCTGCCGCTGGCCAAAGAATACGGCGCGGCAGTAATTGGCCTGTGCATTGACGACAGCGGCATCCCGACTACTGCCGAAGCCCGGCTGGCCGTCGCCGCTAAAATCATCGAGCGGGCCGGACAACTGGGTATCCCCGCCGCCGATGTGGTGATTGATCCGCTAACGTTGACTCTGGGTGCTGACAGCCACGCTGCCCAGGTGACGCTGAAAACGATTGAGTTAGTGGTGAAGGAGTTTGGGGTGAATATCACCGCGGGGGCCAGCAACGTCTCGTTTGGCCTGCCCGACCGCAAATATCTCAACGCGGCTTTTATGGCAATGGCAATCCACGCCGGACTAACCTGCCCCATCACCAACCCGCTGGTCCCCGAAGTGAAGCTGGCCGTGTTGGCCGCCAACCTGGCCATGGGCCGGGATGATTATGGAATGAGCTGGATCGCCGCTTACCGCCAGCGCCAACAGGAAGGATGAGCCACAGTGCCCGAAACCACCCCCCTGCCTGTCGTTATTGTTGCCTGCCAGGTCTTTGAAGATTTGCTGGAGCATTTGCTGCCGACCGACCTGGCCAATCAAATCACGTTTCTGGATTACGGGCTGCACATTGTGCCCAAAAAGCTCAGGTTGACCGTGCAGGCAGCGATTGACCGGATTGACTCGCCCAGTTTGGTGGTGCTGGGGTATGGGTTATGCGGTAACGGCCTGAACGGCATCAAAGCCGGCCCGCATACCCTGCTCATTCCCCGCACCGACGACTGCATCGCCATTTTGCTCGGCTCCTATCAGGCTTACCAGCGCGAATTCCACACCGCGCCGGGCACGTACTGGCTAAGCAAGGGCTGGTTGAAGTCGGGGACGAACCCGCTGGCCGAGTATGAAAAACTGGTTGAAACTTACGGTGAAGAGGACGCCGACTGGCTGATGGACCAGCAGTACCGGCATTACAAACGGATCACCCTGGTCGCTCACAATCAGGCCGACCTGGACGAGTTTCGCCCCCAGGCGCAGAAAGTAGCCGCATATTGCGCCCGATGGGGCATGAGCTACCACGAAATGCTGGGATCAGAGGCTTACGTGCGCCGGCTGGTCGAAATTGCCGCCGACCTGAGCCTGGCCGACGACGCTTTTCTGGTCATCCCGCCCGGAGGCGAACTGACCCAGGCCCAATTTATGCGGGGGCTGTGATGCCGACCGTCACCATCATTTATGGTGAACAACAGCAGACTCTGGAAGTTGGAGTTGGTACGCTGGTGGGCGAGGCTGTCGCCGCCAGCGGCCTGCCCCTGGAGCAGCCCTGCGCCGGCAAAGGCACGTGCGGCAAATGCAAGGTTCTGCTGGACGGAAATGCCGCCCCACCCGACGAGATCGAGCGGGCCAACTTAAGCGCAGGCGAGTTGGCGGTGAGTAACCGCCTGGCTTGCCGGGCGCGGCTGGTGGGTGAGGCTCAGGTGACCCTGGCCCCGATTGTCGTCTACTCGAACAAAATTTTCCGGGCCAGCAACCGTTATAAGCGCGATAAAGACGTTCCTTTGGGCCTGGCCGTTGACCTGGGTTCAACCACGGTTGCGGCCTTTTTGACCATGCTGGATAACGGTGAAGTTGTGGCCGGGGGCGGCAGCCTCAACCAGCAAACTGTCTACGGCGCGGATGTGATCTCCCGGCTGGCCGCTGCGCGAAATAAGCCCCTCCATGCTGAACGACTGCACAAGTTGACCCTGGCCTCAATCAATCAGGCGGTTGATTCGCTCAAATTACCCGACAAAGTTTTACAGCGCGTCGAGCGGGTGACTATTGTCTGCAACCCGGCCATGCACCATCTGCTGGCCCAATTTCCGGTTGATACCCTGGCGGTGAAACCTTTTCAGCCCTACCACAAAGCTGCCATTCGGGATGCCGCCGGACTGATGGGCGGCATCTTTTCCTCGCACACACAAGTGATGCTGCCGCCGCTCATTGGTGGTTTTGTGGGGTCCGATGCGTTGGCCTGCCTGGCCTATTTTGACTTTGACCGGACCAGTACGCCGCTGGCAGCGGTTGACCTGGGCACCAACGGCGAGGTGATGGTTACCGATGGAAAGCGTATCGTCACCGGTTCGACGGCGGCCGGGCCGGCCTTTGAGGGAGTCAATATCTCCTGCGGCAGCCGCGCAGTAGATGGAGCTATTACCGGGGTAAAGCTTGCCGGCGACGATTTTGTATTTGAAACCATCGGCCATGAGCCGCCCATTGGCTTGACCGGCTCCGGCTTGCTCAGCCTGACCCATCAATTGGTGCAGGCCGGGGTGATCGAGCCGAGCGGGCGGATTGTGCCGGAGCCGCCCCGTCTGGGCCGACGGGTCTTAACCCATCCCAAAGGAGCGCGTTATGTCAGCCTTACCGACGACGCCCTATTGATCCTCAAACAGTGGGATGTGCGCGAACTGCAAAAAGCCAAAGCCGCCATTCGGGCCGCCCTTGACCTGCTGCTGCAAGAGCTGGGCCTGAAACCGGCCGACCTGGAAAAACTCATCCTGACCGGCTCTTTTGGGGGGCAGCTCAACGTAGAAGCGGTGCTGGGCGTGGGTATGATTCCGCCGGTGCGCCCGGATGTGGTCCAGCCTATCGCCAACGGGGCCGGGTTGGGCGCGGCGCTGTTTTTATCGGATGAAGGTTTTTGCCCGCGGGGAACAGTTGGCAGCTCAGGCGGAACAGATTGATCTGGAGAAACTGCCCGAGTTCACCGACCAATACGTAGCCATGATGGCTTTAGACCCCGACGGCTTTATCCCCTAAAACTGCCGGCTTATTCAAAAGGCTGGCCGAATCGCTCGCGGTGGGCCACCTCGGCCAGCGATTTGCGCCGCTTCTTACCCTGGCCGCCGGCCTGGGTGGGATAACCAAACGGAAGCATCCCGATAATATCCAACTCGGCCGGAATACCCAGCAGTGATTTGACTTCACCCAAACCCAAAAAACCAACCCAGTTAGAACCAATTCCCTCTGACCAGGCGGTCAGGATCATGGACTGGATGGCCCGGCTGGCATCGGAGACGGCATATTGGGTTTTATCAATCGCCACCACAATAGCCAGCGGTGCCTGGGCAATATACGGCCCGCTTTGAGCCAGTGCCCCCAGTTTTTGCAGCGTCTCTCGGTTTTCAACCACAACAAAATGCCAGGGTTGACCGTTCATACTGCTGCCGGTCAATCGTCCCGCCTCGACGATGCGCCGGACAGCCTCCGCCGGCAGCGGAGTGGCCTGATAACTACGCACAGCTAATACAGTCTGTACCGCCTCAAAAATTTCCATCGTTTGCCTCCTGTTTTATTATGATGCCCAACTGCTCCCCGGAACAGCCCGGAGGGGGGCCAACCCTGTCCTCATTCGACAGGCTCAAGGTGCGACCACAGAATTATACCTTACATGTAGAATTGATGGCTAATTGTGGCGATAGTTGAGAGGTTTTGAAAATTGGTCGAAGGGTTGAAAGTGTATTACAATTGACCCGTCCGTCAAGTCGATAGTTTTGATAATCAACCGATGTTCTTATGTCCGACACTCAACAAATCTATCAATTGGAACAACAACTGGCAGCCGATGGCTTTGAGCGTAATCCGCGCCAAAAGATCGAACTCCTCAACAATCTGGCCTGGCTGCTGAGCGATACCGATCTCAAACGTGCCCAGACCCTCAGCGAGACGGCCTTCAATCTGGCGACGTCGCCTGCCACTGACGCCCCGTCTGATCAGATCGGTTTGGCCTACAGCTTGCGGACCCAGGGTTATCTCAACATGCGGCTGGGCAACCACTCCCTCGGCCTGAGCCAACTGTTCAAAGCGCAAGAAATCTTTGAATCGCTCAACCATTCTCAGGGATTACCTGACGTTTTCGATCACATTGCCGGGATATATTTCCAGATTGGCGACTTCCCCGAATCACTCAGCTATATATACAAACAGCTTGAGACGGCCCAATACCTGGATGACAAACGGCTTATCGCCAATGCCTACAACAACCTGGCCAATATCTATTTTGAAACGGGCGACCACAATCGGGCTATCGAAACGCTACAGCAAAATCTGCAATTAGCCAGCGAGATCAGCTTTGCCCGGATAGAATGTCTGTCGTATCTCAATCTGGCTGAGACATATCTGGCGTTGGGTAACAGCGCTCTGGCGCTGGAGCATAGTCTGCGCAGTTTAAAAGTGAGTCGGGCAGCCGGTTTTGAGTTGTTCGAGATATATGCACTCGACTTTATCGGCAAGGCATATCTGAAGTTGGGCAATACCAGGCAAGCCCTGGCCCATTTTGAAGAAGCCCTGGCCCTGTCCCGTAAAATCGAGTCCAAAGTTAACGAGTCGCTGAATTTGCATAATTTGGGTCAGGCTCACCGCGGGATGCAGCAGCTTGATTTTGCCCTGGATTACGTGCAGCAAGGCGTCACCACCGCTCAAGCCATCCATGCCAACAGCGAGTTGTTAAAAGGCCATTTACTCCTCTCGGAGATATATGAACAGCAGGGAGATTTTGCGCAGGCGTTACATCATCTTAAACAGCATCACGCTTTCAAAGAACTCGTTCTGGGCGAGAAAGCTGATCAGCGCTTGAAAGTGCTCCAGGTAGCCCATGACACCGAAGCAGCCAAAAAAGAAGCCGAAATCCATCGAGTCCACAATGAGGAACTGAAACAGGAAATCGCAGAACGCCAGCGCATTGAAAAAGCTCTAAAAATCAGTCAAGAACGGTATCGTCTGGCCACCCAGGCCGGCGGAGTAGGCGTTTGGGATTGGAATCTGCAAACCGGCCAATTTTATTTAGACCCCACCATCAAAGCGATCCTGGGATACAACGATGAAGAGATTCCCAACGATATCGCGGTTTGGGCGGGCTATATTCATCCGGCTGATAGTCAAGCCGTTATGGCTGCGGCGCAGGCTCATATCGAAGGCCGGACTCCTGACTATACCTACGAACACCGGATGCTGCACAAAGACGGCTCGACCCGCTGGGTTCTGGTGCAAGGCAAGGTGATCCACGATGAGCAGGGGCAGGCCGTGCGTATGGTGGGCACCGATACCGACATCACAGCGCGTAAAGAAATTGAAGCGCAAGAACACCGCCAGCGCCAGATTGCCGAGAGTTTGCAGCAAGTGGCGCTGGTTCTGAACAGCACCCTCGACCAGCAACAGGTTGTTACCGCCATTTTAGGCCAATTACAAGGGGTTGTACCCTATGATGGCGCGGCATTGTGGCTGGCTGATGGGGCTGAACTGGTGATCGTCGAAGCCGCCGGCTCTGGCTTCCACCGGGTTGGTTGGAAGCTTTCCTTAGCCCAGAACAGCCCTCAGGCTCTGGTGGTCCATAACCGGCGGCCCCGGATTATCGCTGATGTCATCCAAGAGCCGGAGTGGCCGCATTGGACTGAAGAAAGGGTTATCCGTAGCTGGATGGGCGTACCATTGCTGGCCGGGCAAGAGGCGATGGGGTTACTTAGCCTGGAGCGGAGTGAGGCAGATGCCTATAATCAGGCAGACTTGCAAGTGCTGGAGAGCCTGGCCAATCAGGCGGTAACGGCTATCAGTAACGCCCGGCTGTACCAGCAAGTTAATACTGCCCACGAACAGTTGAGTATTCTCTATCAGGCCAGCCAACTCATTAGCGCGGCCAGTCTTGTCCCGCAACAGATTTATGCCGGCATTTACGCGGCGGTAACCCAACTGATGCCCGCCGACGTTTTTGTGGTAACATTGATTAATGAAACCGAGCAAGAGGCCGAGGATGTATATCTGATAGATCAAGGCCAGGCCAAATCTGGCCGACGTTATCCTCTGCCGGGTACATTTGCCGACTATTTACTGCGCCGGGGGGCCTCGCTCCGGGCTGACGATTACAGCGCCATATCTCAGGAAGCGTTCAAGTTTGAATTATTGGAGGGCGCAGCGATTGCCCAGTCGGGGTTGACCGTGCTGCTGCGGGGACGTGAGCAGGTGCTGGGCGTGCTGTCGGTCCGGAGTTACCAGCTAGCCACCTACACCAGCGATGACCTGGAAACGCTGGAACTGCTGGCGTCCCACGCCGCCATCGCCCTGGAAAATACCCGGCTCTATCAGCAGGCCCAAACAGCCGCCGCCCTGGAAGAACGAAACCGGCTGGCCCGTGACCTGCACGACTCTGTTACCCAATCGCTCTATAGTTTGACCCTGCTGGCCGAAGGCTGGCGGCGGCTGGCCCAACGGGGTCGCCTGACCGATTTGGACAGCGTTCTGACCGAATTGGGCGAGATTGCCCAGCAATCCCTCAAAGAGATGCGGCTGCTGATTTACGAGCTGCGTCCGCCGGTACTGGAGCAAGCCGGACTGCTGGGGGCACTGCACCAGCGGCTGGGGGCGGTTGAACGGCGGGCCGGGATAGAAGCACGCCTGATTGCGGAAGAGTTAATTAATCTGCCGCCCCAGCTTGAAAAAGGTCTTTATCGCATTACCCAGGAAGCGCTCAACAATGCCTTAAAACACGCCCGCGCCACAACCGTGACCGTTTTTGTACGGGCCAGGGGGGAATGGATCGAAATTGAGGTTGATGATAATGGCTGTGGGTTTGAACCGGAGCGATTAAACGGCCAGTCCGGTTTGGGGTTGGTCAGTATGCGCGAGCGAGCCGAACAGTTGGGAGGCGAGTTAATCATTGAATCAAAGCCGGGTATGGGGACAACGGTAAAGGTAAAGGTAAAGGGGAACTCGTAGGAACTCAGGGGAACTCGTGGGAACTCCTAAGTTCCCACGAATTTAAGCTTGGAAAGGCACGGGCATGGCCCAATACCAAAAGTATACCGGACACACAACCCAGACTTTCCGAAAGCTCTATGGTTACAAAAATTTACTAGCCTGGCAGGTGGCAGATGAACTGGCTAATCTGGTACATTATCTGGTAGTAGGGTTTGAGTATCGCTACTCAAAGTTGGTGAGTCAAATGCTCGGCTCAGCTTCTTCGGTCAAAGCCAATATTGCCGAGGGCTACTGTCGCAATTCACTGGGGCATTACATTCGTTTTTGCGAAATTGCGCGGGGATCATTGGGCGAGTTGGGCAGCCAGATTCAAGACTGTGAGCGTTGGAATCTGATCAAAGGTATCGAGTGGGAGCAATTGATCCACTTATTTGGTGACTCTACTTATATGTTGGAGCAACTCATCAAGGGTCTCAGGGCACAGCGCAAAGAAGGTAACTGGGATCGAAGCCTGGGGATGAAAGAAGAAACCACTGCTTACATTGTTGATGATTCAGATGTACCATTTGCCTTACCCGGTGAGGAAGAGGACTCATAGAAACCAAGAGGAATTCATCAGTTCCTATGAGTTCCCACGAGTTCCCCCTGAGTCATGGAGCACAGGCTATGACAAAAATCCAACCCATCCGTATTCTCGTTGCCGACGACCATCCGATTGTGCGGAAGGGGTTATACACTTTGATTAGCAGTGAGCCGGATTTGGAGTGGATCGGCGAAGCTGCTGATGGAGTCGAAGTAGTTGAGCAAGCCCTGGCCCTGCGCCCGGATATTGTGCTTATGGATATGGTAATGCCGCGCCAGAGCGGGGTCGAAGCGGTCAAACAAATCAAGGCCCAGGCCCCCCAGATCGGTATCCTGATTATCACCAGTTTCGTGGAAGATGATAAGATTTTCCCGGCCATCAAAGCCGGTGCGCTGGGCTATCTACTCAAGGACTCGGCTCCCCAAGAGCTGCTCCAGGCCATCTATGATGTTGCCCAGGGCAAACCGTCGCTGCACCCTACCATTGCCATCAAACTGATGCAAGAGATCCAGCAGCCTTCTCCCTTGCCGCCTACCACCGAGCCGTTAACGGAACGAGAAGTGGAAATTTTAAAATTCATTGCCCAGGGCTTAACCAACCAGGAAATCTCAACACAACTGGTGGTTAGCGAGCGCACCATCGGCAATCATGTCGGTAATATCCTCAATAAGCTGCACCTGGCCAATCGCACCCAGGCCGCCCTGTATGCCCTTAAAAAGGGTTGGGCCAGCCTCGATGATGCCGCTATCCCTGAGTAAAAACAGGAACTCGTGGGAACTCGTGGAGTTCTCCTTGAGTTCCTCTGAGTTCCTCTGAGTTCCCCTGAGTTCTCCTGAGTAATTTTACCTATACAGCCTGAGTAAAATTCTTTCCTCAAGATGCGTCTTTTTCTGGATGTGGCTTGAGCTGAAGTCGGTTATACTCTACCTTTGGCGTCCATATTCTCCCCTTTCTATTTCAAAATATAAACCTTTTTCGGGGTAGTTCTCAGAATTGATGATTTCTGGTAGAATACGGGTTTAACCCTTACGGCAGGAGTAAGGTCAATGGCAAAACCGGTGACAGCCCTCGTTATTGCCAAAATTGATCCGATTGGCGATAGTTTGCTGGTGTTGCTACAATCTCTCCCCCAGGTTGAGACGGTGCAACGCGCCAAAAATTACCCGGCTGCCCGACAGTTGCTCAAACAGATACACCCGGCGCTGGTGCTGCTGGATGCGGATGTGCGCGATCAAAAGCTAATCGAAGCGATCCAGAATATCCGGCTCAGTTGGCCTCAAGCCCGAATTATTGTGCTGGTCGAAAATGAAGCCCAGCAGCAAGCCGCTCGTCATGCCGGTGCAGACGTCGCTTTTATCGAAGGAATTCAGGCCAAAAAACTTCTGGATGCGACCGAACTGCTGCTTCAATCCGAAAACAATAGCGAGGTTGCTCATCTAACAACATTGCCATCCAGAGCAGAAACTGACCCCAGTTTTCAGAATCCTAAAAGGAGACGTGTATGAGGAAAAATAATCATCTTTACAAGCAACAGTACCCCTTCAAACAGCCATGGCAGGTCATCGTTTTGATCCTTAGCCTGGTCTTATTGACCCTGCTGGCCTGTTCACTGGGGGGACAAAGCGCTGCGCCCGCCGCGCAGACCCCGGTGGCGGCTGTCCCGATGACCGAGGAGGGCTGCCGCC
>JAAUSP010000108.1 GCA_012032575.1 Anaerolineales bacterium
TGATGGACAAAGTGATACGTGATGCGTGAGGATTTCCGCCGGAAATCCTCACGCATCACGCATCACGTATCAACTCCGTATTTCCGAGGGAGCATCACGCTGAAAGGTCTTCCCCGGTTGAGGCGGCTTCATCTATGGTGGGGGGGATCATTGTCACATCCGCCGATTCTGAAACGGTGCTCAGAATCGCATCAATCTGCTCGCGTAAAATCCGCAAATCAATCATCACATCGGCATAGTCGCCCCGCTGCAAGGCTCTGGCTAATTCAACCCGGTCGGTCTTTTTCAGCCGGTTGAGGAAATCCAGTGTTTCACGCACCTTATCCCGAAAACGGATCACCGGCGCTGAGGAGACCGAACGTGGTCGTTTGAGAGGGACAGCTTCATCGGGTTGGGCTTCTGTTTGAATTAATTCATCAATAAGTAATTTGTCAACAAACTCTTTGATAGAAGCCACAATAGGCTGCCCCGGACTTTCTTCTTCCTCACTGTTTTGCCATTCGATCAGTTGCTCTAACGCTTTAACTTGTAAGTCCGGTTTGTTTTTAAGTTTTTGAGTAATAGGCCGAATGGTCATTTCGGCTAAATTATGCCCGGCGACCAGTGCTTGAGCAGTATCGCTTAAATTGAGTACGGACGTAACAAAAATCCGATAGCGCTTAGAAATTCCCAGCGTTTCTTCAACCCTGGCCCACGGTACCAACTGAGGTGAACTATAGTTCACCTCAGTGTCGGGGGAGGGAAGTGAACTATCCTCTTCGATTTCAGGCTGGCTAGAGGGGGGTGAACTATAGTTCACCCCGGACATTTCATATCGTAAGGCCCACATCCCTTGCGCCCGTTCAATGGCATTCAGGTCTTCACGGAGCAGATTCTCAATAAGCTGATAAGCTCTAATGCTAATGCCCGGTGGGGCTAAAGTAACTTTTATTTCTTCAGGACTGGCAACCGTCTGCCCTGCCTGAATTTGCCGGCCCTGACTGAGCAAGTAAACATGGGCCCAAAAACGTCGTTCGCCGGTAACAATAAAATAGGTGATTTCTGGGGGAACTGCTTCTTCAGAACCGGGGAGACGCACCGAAATGGGGCTAATGAGGCCGTGTTGAGCGATGCTGTCGGCCAGACGTTTGAGTTCCCGAACATTTTGCCGTAGGGCAGCTTCAGCCGTGTCGCTTTCGGCTCGCCGCAGCCACGCTTCGATAGCGGCAACAGGGGCTAAACTTCCTTGTATAACCGCACCAATCAGATCATCAGGGAGCAGCCGTCGCGGTTGGCCTGGATCAGGCAGGATTGACGTCAGGGGCGCAATGGCCTGAGTTGACAGCTCGGCTTGATTTAGGGAAGTTGTGCTACCCAAACTGGATTTCCGCTTAACCATGTTCCACAACCATTTTTAGAATACAGCAAGAATTATAGCAGAAATTTTCAAAAGATAGAACTTTATGTCATCCTATTGATGTTCCAGATAGGGTAGTGAAGCGATGTTTTTGAGTTTATGGACAGAAACAAAGTGTAAATCGGAATAAACCGGATTTAGTGTTTCATATTTGACATTTATTTTATGTCAATATGAAACCTGAAAGGGTGCTTAAGAGACCGAGCACGCTACCGAAGATAAAAATGTTGTTATTATTTGTTGATAGAACTATTGGATTTTGCAACAAGGTGCTTTTTTGGGGAATCACCAAAAATATCTCGAAGTCACCGAGTTTTTATGGTACGGCCTTCTATGGTACGGCCTTCTATTGAAGATTAGCCGCTTCCCGTCACCCTTGCTATAATGCAATCATAACCAACCCGACATAGGAGAAGGCGGCGATGAGGTTAAGAAAAACCCTCGCCCCATCGCCGCGCTCATCATCACATCTTTATTTTTCGAGGAGACAAAAATGGAAATTTTCACCCTGACCAACCAAAACGGCCTCAGCGCCAAAATTACCAATTACGGCGGCATTGTCATGGCCCTCTACGTGCCGGATCGGGCCGGTCAACTGGACGATATTGTGCTTGGTTTTGATACCCCCGCCGGATATTTGAACCCGCACCCCTACTTTGGCGCGCTGATTGGCCGTTATGGCAACCGGATTGCCAAGGGTAAATTCACGCTCAACGGCGTCGAACACACCCTGGCTCAGAATAACGGGGTCAACAGCCTGCATGGCGGGCTGAAAGGGTATGACAAGGTCATTTGGGACGCCAAACCACTGGACACACCCGATGGCCCGGCTCTGGAACTAACCTATCTCAGCCCCGACGGTGAAGAAGGTTACTCTGGCAATCTTTTAGTTAAAGTAATCTATACCCTGACCCGGCAAAACGAACTCAAACTCGATTACACCGCCACCTCCGATGCCGATACGGTAGTCAATCTGACCCATCACTCCTATTTCAATCTCGCCGGCGCGGGCAATGGCGACATTCTCGACCACGAACTTATCCTGAGCGCGGCCAGATTTACGCCCATTGACGGCACCTTGATCCCGACCGGCGAACTGCGTCCGGTGGCAGGCACGCCCTTTGATTTCAGCCAGCCCACCAAAATCGGCCTGCGGATTAACGAGCCGGATGACCATCTCAAATATGGTTTGGGGTACGATCACAACTGGGTACTTAATAACGGGGACGGCTCACTAGCCCTGGCCGCCCGCGTCTCCGAGCCAGGCAGTGGCCGGATCATGGAAGTCTGGACCACCGAGCCGGGGATTCAATTTTACAGCGGCAATTTCCTCGATGGCGGCAACATCGGCAAGGGCGGCAAAGTTTACCAGCATCGCTACGGCTTCTGCCTGGAAACCCAGCATTTTCCTGACTCACCCAACCAGCCCACCTTCCCTTCAACGGTGCTCAAGGCCGGCCAAACTTATCGCTCGACCACCCTCTACAAATTTTTGACCTGAACCCAATGACTCCTGCTCGACTAATTGGCCTGACCGCCCTGCTGCACAACCGCCTGCCTCTGATTGGCGGCTGGCTGCGCCGCTACGCTGTCGGCATCCTGGCCGAGGAAGACTCGCCGATTAGCGCCCGCCTGCTGGCCGAAACCGTCGTGCTGGACTATGACCAGCGGACGACGAAGGCCGCTACCGCCGTCATGAGCCGCCTGACCAACCCGGCCTCCATTGACGCCGTATGCGAAATGTGGGCCGGGATGCGCCATCCCGCCCTGACCGCTTTGATAGTCAACCAGGGCTGGGTCGCTGCCAAACCGCCGCGCCTCAAAGTGTTGACCGCTTTGCAGGCCGGCTGCCTGACCGAACTGGCCGCAGGGCGGGTCGAAGTTGTCGAGCCGCTGGTTCAGGCCGCCGCCGATGCCGACCCGCATCTGGCGGCTCAGGCTCGACAGGTTTTGCGCCGGCTGTCCCACCCTGCCAGCCAGGAAGCCTTGTGCCGCCTGGTCGTCGAGCAGGACTCGCCGCCCGCCCGTGAAGCAGCGCTTGAGGCCGGCTATGCGCCCCAGGAACCGGCCCAGCGAGCGCTCTTTTTCTTTTTAACCGACCAGTGGGCACGTTACGACAGCCTCGATTTCGACCGCCGCTTGCTGCGCACCCTCTACCAGAGCGCCGCGCCAATCCTGCGCCAGCGCCTCCTGGAGCGCATGCGCCAGGCCGGTCGCAGCGAATTTTTGCCCATCATCACCGGCAGCGACTACCGCACCCGCCTGGCTCAAATGGAAACCGGCGAGTTCGACCTGCTGGCCCATACCCTGACCCTGAACCGGGAATGGCCGGATTTGTGGGCTTTGGCCTTTGAAGCCCCCTTTCAGTGGAGCCGGCAGATCGTTGTAACCCTGACCGGCGAGCAGTGGCGACCCGCTGAACCGGAAGAGCAGGGGTTATTTGACCGCCTGATGGCTCTCGTGCAGACTGACTCCCCGGAAAATGGGCTGGAGGCGGCGCGGCTTTTTCCCCCGGCGCTTCTGCAAGCCCAGGCCAGAGCGCCGGGCCGGATCAACGATGTCGCTTTTGCGCCGGGCCGCCCGGTACTGGCCCTCGGCACCGGGCAGGGCAAAGTGGTTCTGTGGAATTTTCAATGGGCAGCCCGCGAACATTTGCTGAACGGTTTTGACCATTCCGTTGGCAGCGTCGTCTTTAATGCCCACAATGTCTTGTTCTGCGCCGAGCGCACCACCGGCGGCGGTACGTGCGCCCTCTATCGCTGGGATGAAGCTCACGGTTTGCAGCGCCTCGGCCAGCACGCCGATTCCGTTACCGCCCTGGCTGCCGTAGGCGACGAGCACGTTCTCTCGGCCGGGCGCGATCAGCGGATCAGCCTGTGGGACGCAGCGGCCGGACGCGAGGTAAAACAGCGTAATCTTTCCTTCTGGGCGCGGGCGCTGCGGGTTGCGCCCGGCGGCCAGGAGGCGGCTTTACTGCACGGGGGGGTAGACCTGTTGGGCCTGCCTGAACTAAAACTAACGGAGCGCGGACCGGGCGGGTCCGGGGTGGCTCGCTGCGCCGCCTTTGCGCCGGATGCCCAGATGTTGTTGGTGGGCCAATTTAGCGGCGAGGTGATTGTCTTAAAGCGCAAAAGCCCCGGCCCCTTTAAACGCCCACGGGAGTCGTGGCCGGCCCGTTACGGGCGGCTGGTCGGCCTGGAAGTGCTGCCCACCCAGGAGGTTATCATTTGCGCCGATGCCGGCGGCCACATTGATTTTAGAAAATTAAACGACGACTATGACGCCCTGGGTCAGGTCCAGTCGCCGGGCGGACAGGCCACGTCGCTGCACGTCTCCGCCGACGAAGCCTTTATGGTCGTCGGCAGCGCCCAGGCGGCTCTGTCTCTGTGGGATTTGCGGCCGTTGGCTGCGCCTCGCTTGCTGGCTCAACCCTTCGGGCAGGCCACCCCGGCCCACCTTGCGACCTTCCACAGCTTGAGCCGCCTGTCCCAACTCTCACCACCGGCCCGCCGCGCCCTGGAATTCGCCGAATCTATCTTGCAGCACCGTTTCCGCCACGCCATCGAACTGGATGACGCCCCCCGGATCAAAATGGGTGAGTTTGATATTGAATTGGAATAGCCAACCCCGTGTCATTTCGACCCGCGCAGCGGGGAGAAATCTTTATTTTGTCGGGATGATGAATCAGGGTAAAATTCCAGAGCATTTAGCACTTGGTATCGTCCGAACGGTGGTCGCAGACCGCCTATGAGCAAGCAGAAAGCACAGAGGATACGCCATGCCGGGCCGTTTGGCCATTGATTTTGGAACCTCGAATACCGTTGTCGCCGTCTGGAACGAGTCCACCCAGGCGGCTGAACTGCTGCATGTGCCCGATTATGGCCGGGTCTACCGAAACAGGACGGACGGGCCGGCGTCGGTGATACCGTCGCTGATCCACTATACGGCAGACCGCCGCCGCTGGATTGGCAGCCAGGTGTTGCAGCAAAATCTGTACGGCTCGCCGCGCACCTTCCGCTGGATGAAGCGCTACATTGTCAACCGTAGCCCGCTCAAGCTGCGTCTCGACGGGCAGCAGCTTTCGCCCTTTGACGCCGGGCGGGATTTCCTGTCGAGCGTGCTCCTCTTTGCCGCCGCCGAACTGAATCTGGGCCAGGAGGAAGTGGCCTTCACCGCGCCGGTCGAGGCCTTTGAGCATTACGAGGACTGGCTGGGCGAGATCGCCAAAGCTGCCGGGATGCCCCGCTTCCGGCTGATTGACGAGCCGTCGGCGGCGGCTCTGGGCTATGGCGCACCCATCCAGCCCGGCGACGTTTACCTGATTTTTGATTTTGGCGGCGGCACGCTCGATGTCTCGGCCATTCTGATCGAAGCCGAACCGCAGCGCCAGAGCGGGCGGCGCTGCCGGGTGCTGGGCAAGGCCGGGGCCGATTTGGGCGGGACCACCCTGGACCAGTGGATTTTTCAGGAAGCGCTGCGTCAAAACCGGCGCAGCGACGCCGATGAGGAGGTCCGCCAGATTAGCAACGCTTTGCTGGTCGAGTGTGAGCGGGCCAAAGAGCGCCTCTCCTTCGAGGAGCGGGCCGATATCAGCGTGGTCAACCCGGCCACCGGTACGGCGCTGACCGCCCAATTGACTCGCGGCCGCCTGGAAGAACTGCTGGATGAGCACGACGCCTACCGCCAGATTGACCAGACCGTGCGCCGCGCCCTGAACAGCGCCCGTGAACGTGGCTATCTGGAAGAACATATCAAGGCCGTGCTGATGGTCGGCGGCACCAGCCACATTCCCTCGGTCCAGCGCACCCTGCGGCGCATCTTTGGCCGGGAACGGGTGATGCTGGGCCGTCCGCTGGATGCGATTGCGCGGGGGGCGGCGGCTTTTGTGGCTGGGGTGGATTTTTACGACCACATCCAGCACGATTACGCCATCCGCCATGTCCGGCGCGATCAGGGCGGCTACGATTATCGGCCCCTCGTGGCGCGGGGCACACCTTATCCCCACCCCGGAAGCGGTCGCCCGGCTGACCATCAAAGCCGCTTACGACGGGCAGACTCATCTGGGCCTGGCTATTTTTGAGATGGGCGATTCTGCGCCTCGCGGCGGGCAGCCGGTCGAGCTGGTTTTTGACCCCAGCGGCGCGGCACGGGTCATGCCGGTCGAGCCGGATGAGACGGAACGGCGCAACCTGTTCTGGATGAACGAAGGCCAGCCGACCTTCCTGGTAGCCGACCCCCCGGCTCAGCGCGGCCAACCCCGCTTTGAGGTCGAGTTCTCGGTAGATGCCAACAAGCGGCTGCTCCTGACCGCGCGGGATTTGCAGACCGGGCGGCTATTGTACCAGGCTGCCCCGGTGGTCAAGCTAACATGAACGACCGCCGACCACCGACCGCAGACCGCCGAGTCTGGTCATGTCATTCCGACCGCAGGGAGGAATCCCTCGGATTTACGCTTAAAGCCTTAGCTGCCATCTTGATTTTTAAGTAACTCAAGTTGCCACCTTTCGCCGCAGGCATCCCTTCGACAAGCTCAGGACACAGCCTGAGTAGCCTTGAAAAGGCGTATCGAAGGGTGTCTGCGGCGAAAAAATCACCCTTCGATACGCGCTGCGCGCACTCAGGATGATTTTTCACCTGAAGGTAGCAACTTGGGTTAAGTAAGAAATTTAAACGCAAATGGCGCAAACGGCGCTAAAGGGAAAATATTAAAAACATTTGCGCCTCTTGCGTCTTTTGCGTTAAGAAAATAAATCAAACGGAACACGCAAGATGCAACACGTTTTCGAGTTACCCAGAAAGGTAAAACAAAATGTCCCATTTTACCCGGATAAAAACCCACATGGTCGAGAAGGAGTTTTTGCTTCAGGCGCTCAAGGATTTGGGTTATAGTTACGAAGAGGGCGAGGTTGACGTGCGCGGCTTTGCTGCTGCCCAAACCAAGGCCGAGATCAAAGTCCGCGCGGGCGGGTTTCTGGGCCGGGAGATTGGCTTCCGCAAAGCTGGCGACTCGTATGAGATGGTGGCTGACTGGTGGGGCATCGGCGGCCCCAAGCGGGAGGAGTTTCAGCAGCAGGTGACGCAGCGCTATGCCTACCATGCGGCGCGGACTAAACTGGAAGCTCAGGGCTTTAATCTGGTTACGGAAGAAGCGCACGACGGCCAGATTCGGCTGGTGCTGCGGCGGGTGGCGTAGCGAGATTAGAGATTGGAGATTGGAGATTGGAGATTAGAGATTGGAGATTGGAGATTGGAGACATTGTGCCCTCTGGGTATTGGAGATTGAAAGATGGATTTGCAAGAGATTGAAGTGATTATTGGTAAGGATGGTCAGGTTCAGCTTTTGGTGCGGGGGGTGAAGGGGCTGACCTGCCTGGAGTTGACCCAAGAGTTGGAAGCAGTGCTGGGCGGTCAAATTGAGGCGCGGGAGATGACTCCCGAAGCCCAGGAGATAATTAAAGAACAGGTCGAGCAGTGGCAGCGGCAGAAAAGCGGGTAACAAAGTTGGTTCGGTAACGCCAACCGTAACGAATAAAAGACGCCGGCACGGTATAGTGTTGGCAGGCTTGGAAGTATGAGGCCACCGTAAGGGTGGCCTTGTTATTTATCCGGCTAAGGTCATTGCGAGGCCATAGGCCGATGCAATCTCCGCTTCAGAGGGGGGACTGCTTGGCCTGCGGCTTGCAGTGACATAAACCAGGTAAAACCGGCGGTTATAACCGATTTAAACCCTCACACCTATCTTTTGGCAGATGAGTGAGCAACGGTTTGCGGCTATACTGGAACTATCTTTGCAACGAGGATAAATTATGACACCCAAAACAATAAACCTTCAAACCCTGTCGAATCCGGCCTTTGGCCGGGCTGTGGTCATCGGCAGTGGAATTGCCGGCCTGACCGCTGCGCGGGTTTTAGCCGATTATTTTACCGAAGTGACCATCATCGAGCGTGACAGCCAGCTCGACATTCCCCAGATTCGGCGCGGCGTGCCCCAGGCCCATCACGCGCACTCGCTGCCGGTGCGGGGCCAGCAGCTTTTGGAAAAACAGTTCCCCGGCCTGACCGCCGAATTAATCAGCCAGGGCGCGGAAGCGGTGCATGGCGGGAGTGAAATGGCCGTTTTTGTGGCCGGTGAGTACCACCAGATGCGCCAGCAGGCGGGACTGCTGACCCTGAGCAGCAGCCGGCCCTTGCTGGAAAGCGCGATCTACCGCCGGGTGGCCGCCCATCCCAGGGTGCGGATTCTCTCGAACCACGGGGTCGAAGCCCTGCTGGTTGACCGCTCAGAACGGCGGATAATCGGGGTACGCCTGCGCTGCCGGGGCGGCTGGCCGGCTCAGGAAGCTACCCTGGCCGCCGATGTGGTACTGGATGCCAGCGGGCGCGATTCGCAAGCGCCGCAGTGGCTGGCCGACTTGGGCTATACGCCGCCCCTGGAAAGTGTGGTCAATGCTTTTACCGGCTACAGCAGCCGCCTTTACCGCCGCCCGGTCAATTTTGGGCAAAGCTGGAAAACGCTGTATGTCCGGCCCACCCCGCACCACAGCACCCGCGGCGGGGTGATTCTGCCCATCGAGGGCGATCGCTGGCACGTGACCCTGCACGGCATGGCCGGCGACCATCCGCCGACAAGCGAAGCCGGGTTTCTGGCCTTTGCCCGCAGCCTGGCCGTGCCGCAGTTTTATGAGGCTCTCTGTGCCGCCGAACCGCTGACCGAGCCGCGCGGCTATCGCCGCACCGAAAACCGGGCGCGTCATTACGAACGCCTGCCCCGTCACCTCGAAGGGCTGCTGGTGTGCGGCGACGCCGTCTTCACCCTCAATCCGGTCCACGCGATGGGCATGACGGCAGCGGTGCTGGGCAGTCTGGCTCTGGACAAAACCCTGCAAGCGCATGGGGCTGCCGACCTGACCGGTCTGGCGGGCGCGTTCCAGCAGCGCTTGAGCCGGACCATGACCGAACTGTGGAATATGACCACCGGCCAGGACCGGCGCTGGCCCCAGGTGGAAGTGACCGAGCCGCTGGAGCAGGCCCGCCGCGAACGTCGCCGGGCAGTCGCCACCATCGCCCAGGGGTCAACCCTACGGCGGGATCGGACCTCCAGCAGCACCGGGCTAAATGTGGCTTTTACGTAGCAGCTAATCCAGACCTGACAGGTTTTCAAAACCTGTCAGGTCTTTGCTCAACTCCAAATCTATATCACAGCCCCCACCCTCTTAATTCACCCCATTGATCGTCGCCATCAAATCCTTGAAGCCCTCCAGCGCCGCCTCGATGTTTTCGATGATCGAACCGGCCAGGATGTCGGGATCGGGCAGGTTGTCGAGGTCGGTCAGGGATTTGTCTTTGAGCCAGAAGATGTCGAGGTTGGTTTTGTCGCGGGCGATGATGTCGGCGTAGCTGAATTTGCGCCAGCGGCCTTCGGGGGTGTGGGGCGACCACGTTTCCTGCCGCCCGAACCGATTGTCGGGCTGGTAGCAGGTCACAAAGTCTTGCAGGTCTTCAAACTGCAAGGGATTTTTCTTGAGGGTGAAGTGGATGTTGGTGCGGAAGTCGTAAATCCAGACGGCCTGGGTCCAGGGGTCTTTGCTGGCCGGTTTGTTGTCGAAAAAGAGCACGTTGGCCTTGACCCCCTGCTTGTAGAAAACGCCGGTGGGCAGGCGCAGAATGGTGTGCAGGTCGGTGGTTTGCAGCAGGCTTTTGCGGACGGTTTCACCCGCGCCGCCTTCAAACAGGACGTTATCCGGCACGACCACGGCGGCCCGGCCCGTGCTTTTGAGCATGGTCCGAATGTGCTGGACAAAGTTGAGCTGCTTGTTGGAGGTGGTGGCCCAGAAATCCTGGCGGTTGTAGATAAAATCTTCCCGTTCTTCCTCGCCGGCCTCGTTGGTGGCGGTGATGCTGCTCTTTTTGCCAAAGGGGGGATTGGCCAGGACGTAATCAAACCGCTCGCCGGTATCGGCGATGAGGGCATCGGTGGGAGCGACCATGGACTCGCCGTCAATCTGGCCGATGTTGTGCAGAAACATATTCATCAGGCACAGCCGGCGGGTGCTGGCGACAATCTCGTTGCCGCGAAAGGTCTGGAGCTTGAGGAACTCCTTTTGCTGCCGGTTGAGGGCGTAGTGGCTGACCAGGTAATCATAGGCGGCCAGAAAGAAACCGCCGGTACCGCAGGCGGGGTCGGCGATGGCCTTTTCCGGCTCCGGGCGGACGCACTCGACCATGGCTTTAATCAGGGCGCGGGGGGTGAAGTATTGGCCCGCGCCGCTTTTGGTATCCTCGGCGTTCTTTTCGAGCAGGCCCTCGTAAATGTCGCCCTTTATATCCGCGCCCAGCAGCAGCCAGTTTTCGTTGTCCACCATATCAATCACTTTGAAGAGCATGGCCGGGTCTTGAATTTTGTTTTGCGCTTTGGTGAAGATTTGGCCGAGCATCCCCGGTTTCTGGCCCAGGGTGTGAAGCAGGGTGACATAATGGCCCTCCAGTTCGGCCCCTTTTTTGCCGCGCAGGCTGTCCCAACTCCATTCGGCGGGAACATCAATGGGCCGGTTGTAGGGCGGTTTGGCGTATTCGGCGGCCATTTTGAGGAAGATGAGGTAGGTCAGTTGTTCCAGGTAATCGCCGTAGCTGACGCCGGCATCACGCAGAACGTTGCAGAAGCTCCAGACTTTGGAGACGATGGCGCTGGTTTGAGTCATATGGGTTCCTTTTTATACAAGAGACGCAAGAGGCGCAAAGGACGCAAAAGTTCTTTAAATTTTTAACCGTTTGCGTCTTTAGCGTCTTTTGCGTTTATCTCTGCACTCTTGTACAATTAGATTGTACAGTAATCACCTGCAAGGAGGCAATATGATTAGCATTGGTATTAGCGAATTTAGAGCGAAGATGATCTATTTTGCAAAAGTTCAAAACGGCGAAGTTGTCACCTTGACTTCACGCGGCGCGGAAGTGGCCCGCCTGGTGCCGCCTGAGTTCGCCCAGGCCGCGGCCCGGCAAGAGTTAGACCGGCTCCGCCAGACGGCGGTTGTGGGCGATGTGCTTTCACCGCTGGGCGAACGTTGGGACGAGGCCGAATGATTGTCCTGGATACGCACGTCATTATTTGGGATGCCCTGGCCCCGGAGCGTCTCTCCGAACCAGCGCGGACGGCCATTGCCCAGGCCAATCAAAGCGACGGCCTGATCATTTGCGATATTTCCGTGTGGGAAATCGCTATGCTCCTGCAAAAAGGCCGGGTCCAGGTCCAGACCGATCCGTTGACCTTCATCAATCTGGTGTTGCAGTCCAACAAAGTGCGGGTCCAGCCGATTACCCCACCCATCGCTATCCTGGCGACCCAATTTCCCGCTTCCATCAACCAGGACCCGGCTGACCGGCTGATTGCCGCTACCGCCCTGGCCGAACATGCCACCCTGGTGACAGCCGACCGTAACTTGCAAGCCGCCAGCCTGATTCCGACGCTGTGGTGATGATTAACGCTAAAGGCGCAGAGGGCGCAAAAATTTTTAAACGTTAGCGCCTCTTGCGTCTTTAGCGCCTTTTGCGTTTTACAATCCATTCACCACCCGATGAATCCCGTTTTTGACCAACGCCTCGCCAAAGTTGATAACCAGCCCCAACTTAAGGCCGGTCAGTCGCAAATAAGTCAGCAATTGAGTTTCAAAAATCAAATGGTATTGGGTGGTGGCTTTACACTCAATAATCACTTTTTCGCCCACAATAAGGTCAATCTTCAGGGGAGAAGCCAGAGTTTGCCCTTTGTAGCGAATGGGCAAAGCCACCTGCCGTTCAACCTTCAGGCCCCGCTGGACCAGTTCCCAGGCCAGGGCTTCTTCGTAAACGCTTTCCAGCAGCCCCGGCCCGCCCAGGGTGCGATGGACTTCGATGGCGCACTCGTAGATGATGCGGCTGAGTTCGTTTTCGTTCATGGGGTTTTTAACGCAAAAGACGCTAAAGACGCAAGGGACGCCAGCGTTTTTTATTTAAACGTTTGCGCCTCTAGCGTCTTTAGCGCCCTTTGCGTTTTTAATCCTTTCCAGCAAAAGTGTAGCCGGCTCATCATGGGCATCCTGCGGCAGCAGCTTCCCGGCAAAAGCCTGCTTGAGAATGCTTTGCCGCAGCGCCTCCGCCTGTTGCAGCGACGTTTCGATGGTTTCTTCCAGCTTGTCTATCACCGATAGCCGGGCTTCGATTTCGGCGATGATGGCTTGTTGTTCTTCGAGTGAGCAGATAGGAATTTTCAAATTCTCTACTTTGGACAGACTCAACGTATGTAACCCGGATGTCGAACTTGCTACACTGACAATGAAATTACGTCCAGTCCAAGAAAGCAAAAAGTAAAGGATGAACTTTGAACTAAAATTTAAAAGTGGTCTGGCTTTGATTATATGATTTTGGTGGGCACAACCTTTTATCTCATCATTCCAAATTGCTACTCGACCAATTTGGTCAATACTTCCATTTCCTTCAACAATGAGCAAGTCATTCTTACAGAGAGACACGCGGTTTAATTCACTTTCATTAATTCCGATTTCGTGAACTTCTTTCAGATCTAGTTTGTTTGCATACACATTTGCAACACGAAGATATGGAACCTTTAGATTGAGCGTTTCCCTTTTTGAATTTTTAGTTAAGCCACCCAACACATCACTAATGGCAGAGAGTTTAGTCCACACCCACCCCTCCGGCAGACCCGGCAACTCGGCCAATTCAGACTCGGTTAGAGGGGGCAGAGATTTGGCCGGTTTGCCGTTTTGGGCGCGTTCGGCCTGAATTTGAGCGAGTAGTTCGGCGGCGGGGGGTGGAGTGTGCTGCTGCCGCCACTGCTCCGTCAGCTTGCCCTCGAAGGCGTATTTGAGCACGGCCTGGCGGTAGATTTTGAGCTGTGCCTGCGCCGTTTCCAGGGCAGCGATGCTATGATCCAGGTCGCTGAACAGTTCCTCGATTTTGGCGACGATGCGGTGCTGCTCGGCGAGGGGGGGGAGGGGAAGGGTAAATTGTCTAATTGTACCCATTGATAATGAACTTTGTGTTACAGCTTTCGACTTGCTATGAATTTGTTTTTGGCCGGAGGAAGAAAGTAGATAATACATCACAAATTGTGGGTTAGATACCAACTCGTCAAGAACTATCTTGCCGACGTTCGGTCCCAAATGATACCGCTGATTACTTCTTGGCAATATCGCCACGGTGCCAATTGTACCTACGTATGCAATTAATATCTCTCCGCCACGTAGTTGTGAGCGAGGCAAACCATCAGATGTCTCAATATCAATGTATTTGAAATTCTCATCCCTAAACTCGCCATAGCCAACATTTAAGCCTCTGATAACTTTTACTGGACCCGACTCTTGATACTTGATATATTTCGTAAACTCGAATCCTGCAAGTTTCGTAACCCAAGCAATGTTATCTATTGTTGTCCAAACCCACCCTTTGGGTAAATCGGTTGTCTGTGTGTCGGTGTTGGTCATTACAAGTTTCCAGTTTTAACGCAAAAGACGCAAGAGGCGCAAAGGGCGCAAGCGGGTTTAAACGTTAGCGCCTTTAGCGCCTTTAGCGTCTCTTGCGTTTTAATTTTTAACACCAAAGACGCAAGAGGCGCAAGGGGCGCAAGCGGGTTTTTAAATATATCGTACCTGGTTTTGCATCTCTTCCCAGGTAACATGGTTGAGAATGAGCAGCAAGCGCCGCACAATTTCGTGGGGGGCATGGCGAGCAGCCAAAATAAGGCCGTAATGGGGTTGGCCGGCCTCAAAGTAAGCGGCGGCCAACGCCTCAAAATCGGCCCGGTTGTGGGTGAGCAGAGTTTTTTGGTGGCTGACGGCATATTCCAATTGGGCCACATCGCTGCCACCCAGTTGGCCGGCGTCTCTTGTAGTTTCGGCGGTAAAGCCGTAGCCGCGCAGGATATCCGCCACCAAAATATCAACATCTTCATCCAGATACAGTTCAATGAATAGAGGTTGACTCACGCGGCTGCTCCGGCAGGGTCATCAACTCATCCGGGATACGGTTACGCTCAATGTAAGCGTTAATTTCAACCTGGTGGTCGCTGTAATAGCTTAAGGCGTTAAACACCTGGGCCAGCGACAGATGGGGCAGGCGGCCCGGAATATCCTGGGGGTCAACCCCCTGCCGCCACATTTCCACAATCGCCCGCACCGGCGTGCGTGTGCCGGTGATAATAGGTTCACCGCTTAAAATTTCGGTATTTTTGACAATGTATAAATGTTCGGTCTGTTCAAACATCGTGGCCCTCCTTTATCAAGGTCGTTTATCATTGTACAGGCGATGCTTTTCTCCACCAAACCCACCCTTTGGGTAAATCGGTTGGCGGTGTGTTGGGGTTGGTCATGACAGGTTTCCAGTTTTAACGCCAAAGGCGCAAGCGGCGCAAGGGGCGCAAGCGGGTTTAAACGTTAGCGTCTCTTGCGCCTCTTGCGTTTAATTCTGCCAGAATTATAAGCTTTAGGTTTGACTGACGTACCGTTCCGGCTAAAATATACGTCAACCCTGGTTTATTATAAAACGAGTCATCAAAATGGAAAAACAAAGTTAACCCTGCGCATTGAAAAACCGATCATTGAGACCGCCAAAGATTACGCCCAACATTACCATACGACGGTATCGCAGTTGGTCGCCGAATTTCTACAGTCTTTAAAGATTGAAGCAGATGTGCCGGCCTCGCCCATTCTAAAAGAGCTGAGCGGCATTCTGCCGGCGGACACCTCCCTGAAAGACCATCAGGCTTACCTTGAGGAAAAGTATGGCAAGTGAGCCGCGTATTCTAGTTGACGCGAATCTGGTGTTAGATGTGCTGGCCAAAAGAGAACCGCACTATACCGTCTCCGCCGCCGTCTGGGTGCTGGTCGAGCAGGGCCGGGTCAAAGGTTTGTTGGCGGCCCACACCATCACCACCCTGCATTACCTGCTGTCCAAACATCTGGGGCAGCCGCAGGCCACTCTGAACCTCACCAAGTTGTTGAAAGTGTTTGATGTCGCTGCCGTAGATCGCGAGGTTATCCTCCAGGCCATGAGCCTGGGCTGGAAAGATTTTGAAGATGCGGTGCAGATGGCAGCCGCGTTCAATGCCCAAGCGCAATACCTGATTACCCGCAATCCGAAGGATTTTGAAGATAAGTTGGTTCGCGTGTTACAGCCGGGCGACCTGCTTGCTCTGTTTTCAACTTGACTCTTTTTAACGCAAGAGACGCTAAAGACGCAAGCGTTTTAAAAATTAAAAGACCTCTTGCGTCTCTTGCGTCTTTTGCGTTTTTACGCCGCCAGCGCCTCATTCACTTCCTCAATAATCGTATCCATTTCCTCGCCAAACAACTGCCACATTTTAGCCAGGCCGCCGTGGGCGTCAAATGGGGCGTAGTCCAGGTCGTCCCGGTCAAAATGGATTGAGGCGGCGATGTGCTCTTTGATCATCCGCAGCCAATCCATTTGGGCCGGGCTAAAGTGCTCGGCCCCGGCGTTCTTCTGAAAGACCCAGCGCTTGAAGTTGCGGTCTACGGTCTGGTCAAAGGGGGTCAGCACCTCGTCCAGGTTAGTCACGCGGCGGATGAGGGCGACCAGGGCAATCAACTCCTCTTTGGGGCTGCGGCTATCCACCTTTTCCAACTGCTGGTAGGCCTGCCAGACCCGCAGGGGGGCCAGGGCCGGGCGCTCGGCCCTGAGCCGTTCCAGCACCTCTTTGACCATCTGGAACGTCACCTCGCGGCGGCGGAAGGGCTGCTGGTAAAAGATACGCAGGGCGATCAGTTCGTCCTGATGCACGGCGCAAAAGGTCCTGAAGTCGGCGACCAGGCTTTCGGCCTGGCTGAGGGCCTGTTTATCCCAGCCGGCAAACTGCACCGTGTCCAGGTTGACCGTGTCAATGATCTGCTCGTGCTGGCTGCGGACGCTTTCCAGGTACTCGCCCAATTCATAACTCAAGAAGGGCGCGGCGGCCTGCTCGATCAGCGTTTCCGCCCCCTCGGGGTTTGCCTGCCGCAGACGCAGCTGGCCGCCGATGTAATGAATCCAGCTCTTTTCCGAGGAACCAGTCCAGGCGTCCAAGGCGGCCGGCAGGACCACTTTTCCCTCCAGCACCTGCAGCAGATACCCCCTGGAACTCGGCGGGGCTGCGCCAGTCGGCCGCGGCCAGCTCCTGATGATAGGGCTTCCCGT
>JAAUSP010000109.1 GCA_012032575.1 Anaerolineales bacterium
CGATGAGCAGAGCAATGCCGGCGCGGATGTCGGGGCTGGAGATGCCCTGGCGTCGCCGCGCAGGGTGCTGGGGCCTTGCACCACCGCCCGGTGGGGGATCGCACAAAACAATGCGCGCGCCCATGCTGATCAGCCGGTCTACAAAGTACAGCCGGCTCTCGTACATTTTTTCGTGAAACAGCACCGTGCCGGTAGCCTGGGTGGCAGCCACCAGGGTCACGCTCATCATATCGGCGGGGAAGGCCGGCCAGGGGGCGTCGTCAATTTTGGGGATGGCATTGCCAATGTCGGGCATCACCACCAATAACTGATTGTCGGGCAAAAAGAGGTCCTGGCCGCGAATTTGGGGGACAATTCCCAGCCGCTCGTAAACCATCAGGGTCATCCGCAAATGCTCCGGGGCCGCGTTTTTGATCAGAATTTCGCCCTTCGTCACCGCCGAAAGGGCGATAAACTGCCAATCTCCAGATAGTCCGGCCCAGGGTGTATTCAACCCCATCCAACGACCTGACCCCGCGGATTGTCAGCGTATTGGAGCCAACGCCACGAATATCGGCCCCCATCTGGTTGAGCATCAGGCACAAATCCTGTACGTGCGGTTCCGAGGCGGCGTTGCGGATAATGGTTTCGCCCTCGGCCATCACGCCGACCAGAATGGCGTTTTCGGTGGCGGTGACGCTGGCTTCATCCAGTAAAATATCCTGTCCGCGCAGCTCCGGGGCGGTTAAAACAAAGTTGCCGTTGTACTCAAACCTGGCCCCCAGGGCTTGCAAGGCCATAATGTGCGTGTCTACCCGCCGCCGGCCAATCTGGTCGCCGCCGGGTTGGGCCAGCCTGACCTCGCCTTCGCGGGCCAGCAGCGACCCCATTAACACCAGCGCCCCTCTGATTTTGGCAAAGCGGGTCGGGTCGGGGGTGGTGGTGCGCAGTTTGCCCGCCCGCAAGGTGACATTGTGGGCGTCGTGGCGGGTCACTTCGACGCCCAAATCTTCGACTATGTTGAGCATGGTCCGCACATCGCCGATGTTGGGCAAATTGTGCAGCATAACCGGTTTGTCGGTGAGCAGGGCGGCTGAAATAAGGGGAAATGCCGCGTTTTTATTGCCGCTGGGGGTAACAACCCCGTCCAACGGCGCGTTTCCTTCGATAATGAACGATTCCATAAGTGTCTGTTATACCTGTTGTTAAAGTAACCGGGTTGAATATTTTAGGCTGCCGACCCTTGTTGGATTGGACCTTTTATAAGGGTAGCACAATTACATGGCTGGAGACGCACGGCCAGCCATCCCCCGGCCCACACCCAGACAACGCCTAAACCGTCGCCTGGCTGACGGAGTGATTAGCCCATATTCACCGTAATCACGTCGCCCACCTGTAACCCCAGAGATTGGGCGGCATTGCCGTTGCGAATGGCTATCTCAATATGATCGCGGCTGCTGCCGGTGTAGGCCAATAGCTCACCTTCGGCCACATCGGCAAACGTGGCCTGGAGTGATTTGATCACATGCGAACCAATGGTGAAGGTAACTTGTTCGGGGTCGCTAATATCGTGACGGGTCAAACTCAGAATCAAATTGCCAAAGCGATCAATATGGATCACTCGGCTGGCCTGGTCGCCCGTTTCGTTCAGTCCGGCTTCTGCCGATTTCTGTGGGTCGGGTTTAGGGTCAAAATCCAGCCGAACCAGATTGATGGCACGCGGCCCAAGCTGACTCACGGGGACGCCATTAGCCAGATGGGCGGCGGCTGGGGCAAATATATCGCGGCCGTGGAAAGTGGCACTCACGCCGGGTAGTTGGTAGTTGCTGTTGGTCAGGGTGACGGCTTCCAGTACGTTAACCGGTGTGGCAGCCAGCACCAGGCTGAACACCCCGTTATCCGGCCCCACAAAAATGCCGTGGCTGGTGCGGACGGCAATAGCGCGCCGGTTGCTGCCCACGCCAGGGTCAACTACCACGCAATGGATGGTCTGGACTGGATAATAACCAAAAGCCTGGTACAACACAAAAGCCGCAGTGCGGATATCCTGCGGCGGAATTTGGTGAGAAATGTCGAGCAAGCGGGCGGTGGGGCAAATGGATAGAATAACCCCCTGCATCGCCCCGACATAACCATCTTGCCGGCCAAAATCGGTGGTTAAGGTGATAATGGGCGCGGGGGTCCGTTCAGATGAACTGGGCATCGCCATATTGATCCTTCCCTCGGCTGGCTATTGTACGCCCACGTTCAGGAAGCGTCAAAAATTTGGGATTTTGGCGCAGTCTTACAGAACCTGGCGATAGACAGCCCCCGGTACGGAGATCTGGCGCTGACAGGCCGTACAAACCAGCTTGACGGTGTCCTGATCGGTTGAGGTGGTATCAGCCGGGGCGAGACGCTGCCCGCAGGGGCAGACAAAGCCGGCCAAACGAGCCGGATTGCCGTAGGCCAGGCCGTAATCAGGAATGTTGCGGGTCACGACCGATCCCGAACCAATAATGGCCCACTGGCCCACGCTGACGCCCGGCAGAATAATAGCTCCGCCGCCAACGCCGGCCCCGTGACCAATGTGGGTGGGGCTAACCTGCCAGTCGGCATCGGATTTGAGGTCGCCATCTGGGGTAACAGCACGCGGATTCTTGTCGTTGAGAACCATGACCCCCGGCCCCAAAAAAACGCCGTCTTCGAGGGTAGCACCATGATAAACAAAAACCCCATTTTGCAATTTGCAGCGCTGGCCGATTACAACATCAAAATCCACATAAACGCCTTTGCCGATAATACACTGCTCGCCAATCTTGGCTCCCTGGCGAATTTGAGCCTGATGCCAGACTCGTGTTCCGGAGCCGATGACAGCTTCGGGGGATACTTCGGCGGTGGGGTGAACGTAAAAACTCATATTATCCGCTCCAAAAACAGGAGTGCAGAGCAAGCCCTGCACTCCCCTTGAATTTTAATATTTTAGCGTTGGCGTACCGCAATAAGCTATTGCGCGCCCTTACCAAACAGGACCGAAGAGATAGTCCACCAGACGATAAGCAAGTCGAGTTTTAAGCTCTGTTTTTCAACATATTCGATGTCATACTCGACAATCTGATCGAAGGTGATGCAACTCCGGCCGCGCACCTGGGCCAGGCCGGTAATGCCGGGCAAAACTTCCAGGCGTTCTTTGTGCCAGCCGCGATATTCTTCAACTTCCCAGAGTACATTGGGCCGGGGGCCAATCAGGCTCATATCCCCCTTGAGCACGTTGATCAGTTGCGGCAGCTCGTCGAGGCTGGTTTGCGCAAATCCGGCCCACAAAGGTAACATCGCTGGCGCTAAAGGGCTTGAAAACTGTCTGGCCTGCTTTGCCGTTGGCTTTGCCGTTAACAAAAGCCTTCATAAAGAGTTGATGAGCCTCTTTGTTAAGATTGTGGTGCATAGTGCGAAACTTAAACATTTTAAATACGCGTCCGCCCTTGCCAACCCGATCCTGCACAAAAAAAATGGGGCCGGGTGAGTCAAGCCGAATAGCCAGGGCAACGATGAGGCCAATGGGAACCAGGATAGGCAGCAAAAACAGGCACAAAATAAGTTCAAAAAAGCGTTTGGCGGTTTTGTAATAAGGATTATACAGTTTTACGCCGGGTCGTTCAAGTACTATCCAACTCATAATCTAATATCTCCTAGATTGTGGGGAGTTGTCATCTGCTTTCGAGTCGTAAGAACTTGATCAGGTTGTTGGGCGTTTTTAAAGGCCGTTTCTACCAGGCTTTCAAATGTCATGGCTTCACCAGGGAAATTAGCTGTACCAACCTGCAATTGAATTTTTAATTGTTCATTCACGGCATCTTGCAGTTTTTGGGCAATTTGGTCGGCTTCTTCGCCGGTAATTTCGGGTAAAACCAGGATGAAGTTGTTGTCGCGGAGGGCAATGGTTTCGAAGTCGTGGATGTTGTTGTCCAGAATCCGGGCGATGCCGGCCAGGACATATTGACGCATCATTGCGTGCTGCACTTCTTTGACCATGTGGGGCAGCACCACTTTTATATCACGCTCATCAACTTTGAGCGCAATCACCGCCAGAGGTCGGTGATAACGGCGGGCACGTTTCACTTCACGGTACATAGGGCCTTGCTCCTCGGAAAAGGGCCGGGGCAACTTTCCGACGTAGCCAAAGGTGATATTAGCGACTACATCCTCAAATTCTTGCAAGCCATAATGAATCTGTCGAGCCAGCAAGCCGGTTAAAATTATAGCGCTCACCTGGGTTACAGTCAGCGGCAGGGCATAGCCGGTAAACAAATTATCGTACCAGAAACCCCGCTCTATAAAGGCTCTAAACCCAAGAAAAATAGGCACGGGGATGATGAGGAGCATTAAAAAAGGTTTTCGTTGGAGGCGAGGTAGAATTAGGGTGATCGCTGCAACCAGGGCGACAAAAATGTAAGTATAAGACCGAATATTGATTGGTGAATTGATCCGCTCCACATTAAAGAAGAAAATAAGCCATACAATGAGTACTGTTATCCAAAGGCGTAAACTTTTCATAAAATGTATATTTTAAATCGAAAAAACCCGAATTATCATTTAATGAGATGGAGCTTAACCTGGAGTTGGGGAGACGGAGAAAAAATCCCCGTATTTTGGTTCATTACTTTGTATTGTTCCTATTAAACTCTAAAACACTTGGAACTTAATAAGAAAATAATAGGAAAAAGGTTAGAAAGCAATCAACTCCACAGTTTTTAGAGAGAGCAAATGTTAATAAATTTTACTTCTACGACCCTAATGATACCACGCAAAAGTTTGAATTTTGTTTGAGTCTTTTCTTTTATGGAGACTTTACTTCAGGATAAGCAGAGATCGTCTCGCAATCGTTACGAATTTATAAGAGACCAAATCTCCAACAAAAAAGGCGCAACATCCCGTGTTGCGCCTTTCTATTAGAAATAGGATCAAGCTTGATTTAGAGCAGCATATCCGGCATCTCTTCCAAAGCTTCGGCAAAGGCTGGGCTATCGAGCACCGGCAGCCCTTTCACCTCACGAACCCGGTTTTCGATGGCAAACATAAGCTGCGGGTTGGCTTCCAGGTATGTTTTGGCGTTTTCGCGGCCCTGAGCCAGGCGATGTTCGCCATAAGAATAAAACGCGCCCCGCTTTTCGACAATATTTTCCGCGGTGGCAATGTCCAGAATATCGCCCGCTTTGGAAATACCCTGATTGTACATGATGTCAAACTCGCAGGTGCGGAAGGGCGGCGCCACCTTATTCTTTTTGATGGTCACTTTGGTGCGATTGCCGATCACATCGCCGCTGTCTTTAATGGCCTCGGTGCGGCGAATATCAACCCGAACGGAGGCATAAAAACGCAGGGCCATCCCGCCGGTGGTAGTTTCGGGGTTGCCAAACATTACCCCAATTTTTTGACGCAGTTGGTTGGTAAAAATCAATAGGCAGTTGCTTTGTTTGACGATGCCGGCCAGTTTTCGCAGGGCCTGACTCATCAAACGGGCCTGCAAACCCATGTGCGAATCGCCCATTTCGCCTTCAATTTCAGCCCGCGGAACCAGCGCCGCCACGCTATCCACCACCACCACATCTACCGCCCCGGAGCGAACCAGCGCTTCGGTTATTTCCAGGGCCTGTTCACCCGTGTCCGGCTGCGATACATACAAATCGTCAATATTGACGCCGCATTTTTCGGCATAGGTCGGATCCAGGGCGTGTTCTACATCCACAAAGGCGCAGACGCCGCCCGTTTTTTGGGCTTCGGCAATAATGTGCTGACACAGCGTGGTTTTACCCGAACTTTCCGGGCCGTAAATCTCGATCACCCGGCCGCGCGGGACGCCGCCGACTCCCAGCGCAATGTCCAGCGACAAACAGCCGGTTGGAATCGTTTCGATGTTCAACTCGTTCCGTTCCCCCAGGCGCATAATCGCCCCATCACCAAAGCGCTTGCGTAAGTCTCCCAAGGCGGCTTCTAATGCTTTCCCTTTACCCTCGTTTTCTTTAACCTTGGCTACCACTTTTTTGTACCTCCATCTTGAACAAAAATAAATTTAGAATATTTGTTCTAAACGAACAGGCGTTATTATAGCACGTTTGTTCTATTGTGTCAATAAGAATTTTTGAAAATTTTACCGTTGAGTAACCCTGTTCTGTCCAGCCAGACAAGCTGCGAAAAAGAAAAAGAACCCCCTGGGTTTAACATTATCAATTATTTGACAAGCCTCAATTTTTGTGCTAATCTTGGACAAGCGTGAACGAAAGCGCTTACGTAAGCGCTTACTTCGACTCATGGAAAAGCCTTTCTTCGCATCCCCATTTATCCAACTTTCTTTAATGGAGCAAAAATGTCGTTATTAGCACCTGATAATAAAGCAATTATTGTGGCTATGGATCATGCCCGCACGCATGGTTTTATTGAGGGTTTGGAAGACCCTGGCAAAGTCATTGATGATGTTGTAGCCGCTGGCGTTGATGGCGTGATGACCACTTTTGGGGTGGTTAAACGCTACCGTGATAAACTTGTTGGACGCATCCCCACCACCCTGCGCCTTGATGGCGGCCCCAGTTTATATAATCAAGATTGGCTGGCTTATACCGAGTGGAGCCTGCTCCATACCATCGAGGACGCGCTGATGCTGGGGGTGGATGGTGTCATACTGATGGCCTTTGTCGGCATCCCGGTGGAATTGGAAACTTACCGCCTGGTCTCCCGAATTTCGGCCGAATGTATGAAAGCTAATCTGCCTTTGATGGTTGAAGCCTTGCCTTGCCCCAGCCCCCGCATCCCCGATGCTAAATCGCCCGAAGCGATGGCCTCGGCGGCGCGTTTGGGTTTTGAGCATGGCGCTGATTATATTAAAAGCTACTACACCGGCACGGCTGAGGGTTTCCGCCAGGTGACAAGTAACTGTCCGGTTCCCGTATTGATCGCCGGTGGTCCCAAAGTGGATACCAACGAGGAAGTTTTACAGCAGGTTGCCGGGGCGATGGAAGCAGGCGCTGTCGGGGTAGTCTTTGGCCGCAATATCTGGCAGAGCGGTCAACCCCACCAAATGGTTAGTGCCTTACGGCATATCATTCACGAGAACGGTTCGGTCAGCGAGGCCGTGCGTCATCTCAAAGATTAGGACCCGTCCATAACTAACACGAGATTGGAGATTGGAGATTATATAATCTCCAATCTCTGTTCTCCGAATGAATTGGATAAACCCTGCCGGTTCGATCTTTGAAAGGAGGTGGTCAAAAAATCACACCAGTAGAAGGTCTTAGGTAAAGAGTAGTTTTAATCGTTTATTTAAATTCTCACTGTGGAGGAGAAAAACCATGTTGTTTCGAAAAAAATTTACTCTTTTTGTTCTTTTGGTCCTGGCCGCCTTAATTGTTGTTTCCTGCGGCGGCGCTCAACAACAGGCCGAAAAAGCGGCCGAAGAGGCTCAAAAAGCGGCGGAAGAAGCGGCTGAGCAGGTAGAAGCAGCCGCCGAAGAAGCCAAACAAGCGGCTGAAGAAGTCCAACAAGCGGCCGAAGAGGCTGTAGCCGAAGCTACCGAAGAAGCCGGCCCGGTTGTGGATGAAGGCCAGGCCGCTGAAACAGTCAAGGCCGGCGATCTGGTTCCCCCGGTCGTGGCCCAACCCTGTGGTGATGATTGTCCCTTTGCCGGCCAGACTGTTAGCGTGATCGTCAATACTGCCGGCGAAAAAGGCCCCATCTCCGGCCCCTTCTACGAAGTCCGCGACGAATTTGAAGCGGCTACCGGCGCCAAGCTGGAAATCGTTGAAGTCCCCTTTGCCGAACATTTCCCCAAACTGCTCACCGATATGACCACCGAGACCGGCGAATATGATACCTCTATCGCTGGCGCATGGTGGCTGGGCGACCTGGTCGCCGGTGACTTTATTCAACCCTACGACCAATGGTATGACGACCCCCGCTTCCCCAAATGGGATATTGAAGATGTTCAGCCCGGCCCCCGCGCTCTGCTTGAATATGGCGGCCAAAAGTATATGGTTGCCAATGACCACGACGGTCAGGTGATGTACTATCGCCGCGATCTGTTTGCAGACGCTGCGCATCAGGCCGCTTTCAAAGAGAAATATGGTTATGATCTGGTTGTACCCAAGACCTGGCAGGAATTCCGCGATGTAGCCGAATATTTCAACGGCAAAGACCTGAACGGCGACGGCACGCCCGACTCCGGCCTGACCATGCACCTGAAAGTTGGCGGCCAGGGCATGTTCCACTTCATGTCCTTCTCGGCCCCATTTGTGATTGGTCCCGACAACCCCAACCTCTACTGGTTTGACCCCGCCACCATGAAACCGCTGGTTGACAGCCCCGGCCACGTTAAGGCCATGGAAACCCTGGTTGACCTGATTCAATTCGGCCCCGAAGCGATGATGGGCTGGAGCCTCGGCGAAAGCTGGGACTACTTCCTGCGCGGGCAAGCCGCTTTGACCTTCACCTGGGGTGACCTGGGCGCTCTGGCCCAGCAAGAGGGCAGCGCTGTGACCGGCAAAACCGGCGCGGCTCCCATCCCCGGCACCACCGAATATTACAACATCAGCACCGGTGAGTGGGTCAAAACCGATGCCCCCAACATGGTCGGCAATACCACCGGCGGTTCCTGGGCCGGCGTCATCTCCAAATTCTCCGACGCCCCGGAAGCTACCTACTATCTGTTAGCTTTGATGGCCACCAAGGAAAAATCCTCCGTCTATGCCGCCCGTGGTTGGGATGGCGCTGACCCTGGCCGCTTTAGCCACTACCTGCCGCCCGAAGGTACCGCCAAGATTGATGAGTATCTGGCTGCCGGCTGGGACGAACAGGATATTAAAGACTACACCAAAGCCTACTACGACAACTTCAACGCCGAGCAGCAGTTCCCTTACCTGCGTATCCCCGGCACCTTTGAATACTGGACCGCTTTGGATATTCACCTGTCTGAAGCCGCGACTGGTCAGGCTTCACCTGAAGAAGCCTTGAAGGCGACCGCTGCTGATTTCGAGCAGATCACCGACCGCTTGGGCCGCGATCAACAGATGGAAGTCTACAAAGCCTCCTTGGGCTTTGAATAATTGTAACTACAGTCCCAATGTCATTTCGAGGCCGTAGGCCGAGAAATCTCTAGAGCATTTCACAGGTATTAGGGATTTCTCCCTTCGGTCGAAATGACATGTAGTTACGAATAATTTATCATTTTGTTAGGACTGTGTTAAACTTTGGAGTGCGGATTTTATAATCCGCACTCCAAAAAATTAAAGTGCAACAGCTTATCTCCGCCTTATTGTTGCACGTCTTATCTCCAGGCAGGAGGGTTTTACAGTGGCGTCAATACCCGACCAGCTAAAACTGCAAGATGCGCAGGGCCAAAAACGTGGTGCTGTCAAACGGGGCGACCGGGAAGACAACACGAAATATGTTTTTTTACTGCCTGCCGTTGTTTGGATTGTTATCTTCACCATTTTTCCCCTGCTGTATGCCATTTATACCAGCTTTTTCAGCTTCCGTTATGGCAAAATAAATCAGTTTGTTGGCCTGGGTAATTTTGGCCGCCTTTTCACCGACGCCAATTTACACGGCGCGCTCTGGGTAACGATAACTTTTGTGGCCGTCACTGTGACCGTTGAGATGTTGCTCGGTTTTAGCCTGGCCCTTATCTTTAACCGTGAGATTTGGGGCAAAAACGTGTGGCGGGCCATTATGACCTTGCCGCTGTTTGCCACGCCCGTAGCAATGGGCTACCTGGGCATTACCCTCTTTTATGAAACCAACGGGCCGGTCAATGCCCTGGTTGCCGCGCTGGGCGGAACGCCTCCCCCCTGGTTATCCAATCCTACCTGGGCCCCGATCGCGGTGATGATTATTGACATCTGGCAGTGGACGCCATTTGTGTTTCTGGTTGCCCTGGCCGGTTTGCAAGGGCTGCCCGAAGATGTGTACGAAGCGGCCAAAGTGGATGGCAGTTCCGGGTTTCAACTCTTTCGGCACATCACCATGCCGCTGATGGCCCCCATTCTCTGGCTTATCTTGCTGCTGCGATTGGTCGAAGCCTTTAAGGTGTTTGATATTCCTTCCAGTTTAACTCTGGGTGGACCTGGCCGCGCTACCGAAGTGTACAGTCTCTTTACCTACCGTACCGCCCTGCGCTTCTTCGATCATGGTTATGCCGCTACGCAGGGCTTTTTGATGTTGATTATTGTCAGTATCATTATTTCAGTGTTGTTTGGTCGCATCCGCGATCTGTACGAAGTTTCGAGGTAGAGCTATGGTCCAAAGACAAACCTCTCTGGCTGGCAAGCTTGTTTACGGTGTTATCGTCATTGTAGCTATCTTTTGGGTTCTGTTTCCTTTTTATTGGGCGTTCATCAACTCCATTAAAAAACCGGCTGAAACATTCCGTCCTACCTGGATTCCCGTATTGCAATTTGCCCCGACCCTGGAACATTGGACCTCTGAACTGGCTATTCCTGAAACTCAACGTGCCGTTCTTAACAGCACCATGATTGCCGTTGGAGCAGCTACCCTGTCCACTTTCCTGGGGACGCTGGCCGCCTATGCCCTGGCCCGCTTTCGGTTCAACCGGCCCAGCAACAGCGGCTTGACCAGTTGGTTTCTCTCGCAGCGTATTATGCCGCCGGTCTTGTTTGTCATTCCCTTCTTCCTGATTATGCGCCAGATTAATTTGCTGGATACGGTCTGGGGGTTGATTTTGCTCAACGCGACCTTCACCCTGCCCCTGCCGGTGATTATTCTAAGCCAGATGTTCCGCGAACTGCCCTCCGAATTGGAAGAAGCCGCCCGTGTAGACGGTGCTTCCCGTATTCAAGCCTTTCTTCAGGTGGCCCTGCCCCTGGTGGCCCCCGGACTGGTGGCCGCCTGGATTCTGTGCCTCGCCTTTAGCTGGAACGAATTCCTCTTTGCCCTATCGCTGACCAACAAATCGGCCATTCCTATGCCGGTCATCATCGCCGGGGCTGAACACACTCGTGGCGTCCAGTTCCACTACGTCGGCGTGCGCGTATTGCTGACCATGCTCCCCCCGACCATTCTGGCCCTGTTGGCCCAACGCTACATCGTGCGCGGCTTAACTCTGGGTGCGGTCAAAGGGTAAAAGGTTTTTACTGTATCGCTACAAGCTTACTGAGAGCCGGGATTGGGGGATTGGGGGATTTTTAAGTTATATTATTAATCCCCTCATCCCCCAATCCCGGTTTTATTATTCTACTAACCTGAGAGTATTATCTATGCCTACATCTAACGACCCCCTGCTCGTCGGCCTCGACGTTGGCACCACCAACATCAAGGCAGTTATCTTCGATATGAGCGGCCAGCCCGTCGCCCAGGCCAGCGTATCCACCCCCACCTATTACCCCCAACCAAGCTGGGCCTATTACAAAGCCGAAGAACTGTGGCAGCGTACCGTCGAAGCCATCCGTCTGGCTGTGGCGAAAATAGACGACCCCGGCCGCATTGTCAGCGTGGCCGCCGCCAGTATGGGCGAAGCCGGCGCGCCGATTGACGCCCACGGCCAGCCGACCTACGACGTGATTGCCTGGTTCGATCAGCGCACCCAGCCCCAAATCGAATGGCTGGACCGCACCATCGGCAAGGACCGCCTGTTTGATATGACCGGCCTCTCGCTCCAGCCGATCTTTGGCCTGGGTAAACTCCTCTGGCTCAAAGAGAACCAGCCCGACGCCTTTGCCCGCACCGTCCGCTGGCTGAATATGGCCGACTACATTGCTTACCGTCTGTGCGGCGTACCGGCCACCGATTACTCGCTGGCCTCGCGCACAATGGCCCTCGACCTGCGCCGCTTGCAGTGGGCCGATGACCTGCTGCAAGAAGTCGGCCTGCCCGCCGACCTGTTTGCGCCGGCATGTGTCAGCGGCACGCGCCTGGGGCCGGTCCTGCCCGAAGTAGCCGCTATAACCGGCCTGCCCACCACCGCCCAGGTGGCGACCGGCGGGCATGACCATGTCTGCGGGGCGCTGGCCGTCGGGGTGACTGAACCGGGTTCACTGCTGAACTCGCTGGGCACGGCGGAGAATCTCTTTCTGCCGCTCAACCAGCCGCTCACCGACCCGGAGATGGGCCGCCAGGGGTATACCCAGGGCGTCCACGTGGTCCCCGGCCAATACTACGTCTTTGGCGCGTCGTACACCTCCGGCGCGTGCGTGGATTGGTTGCGCCAGATTTTTGGCGGGGGTGATTACGCCGCACTCATTGCCGCCGCTGAGCAAGTGCCGCCCGGCAGTTTGGGCGTCTGTTTTCTGCCCCACCTGCGGCTGGCCAATCCCCCTTATGATGACCCGTTGGGCCGGGGCGCGTTCATCGGCCTCAGCACCGATGTCAAACCCGCAACCCTGTTCCGGGCGGTCCTGGAGGGGTTGGCCTACGAGTCGCACTATGTGGTTGACTCGCTGCTGAAATTTATGGATACAAGCACGCTGCACCGGATTCACGCCATTGGCGGCGGCACCCGCAACCGGCTGCTCATGCAGCTTAAGGCGACGGTGTTCAATCAGCCGGTCATTGTGACCACCATGACCGAGGCGACCAGCCTGGGCGCGGCGCTGCTGGGCGGACTGGGCGCGGGCGTGTACGCCGATGTGCCCGCGGCCCTGGGTCAATTGAAGCGGGACGAGGTCGTGGTTGAACCGCTGGCCGAGCAGGTGGCGCTCTATGAAACCTATTTCCGCCAGGTTTACCAGCAGCTCTATTTGGCGCTGCGCCCACTCCACCATACCATCTATCAGCTTCAAAATTGACCGAAACCCTACACCCAATAGACACTACAGCATCCTGAGTAGCGAAGCGTATCGAAGGGTGCTATGGCGGTCTAACTGATACCCGGAGAAAGCCTTGTCCCCTGTCGAGAACCAATCCGGCCCTTTGCTGGCCGGTATAGATGTGGGCACCACCAACATCAAGGCCGTTATCTTTGACCTGACCGGCCAGCCGGTGACCCAGGCCAGCGTGGCCACCCCTACCTATTATCCCCAGCCCGGCTGGGCGCACTATGAGCCGGAAGAGTTGTGGCAGGGCGCTGCTGCCGCGCTGCGCCAGGCCACCGGCCAACTGGACCGGCCCGACCGCATCGCCGGCATCGCCATTGCCAGCATGGCCGAAACAGCCATTCCCCTCGACGCCCACAACCGGCCGACCTACCACTCCGTGGCCTGGTTTGACCGGCGCACCCAGCCCCAGGTGGACTGGCTGGAGCGTAACATTGGCGCGGAGCGCATGTTCGAGATTTCGGGCATGCCGTTACAGCCGATCTTTGGCTTGTGCAAGCTGCTCTGGTTTAAACAAAATGAGCCGGCGGCCTACAGCCGGACGGTACGCTGGCTCAACGTAGCCGAATATATTGCCTACCGGCTGTGCGGGGTCCAGGCGACCGATTACTCGCTGGCCTGCCGGGTGATTGCCTTGAACCTGCGCCGCCGCGAATGGGATACGGCGTTGCTGCAAGATTTGGAGATTTCGCCCAGCCTGTTTGCCCCACTGTGCGACAGCGGCACCCGCCTGGGTCCGGTCACGCCGGAAGCCGCCGCCGCGACCGGCCTGCCGACCACCGCCCAGGTAGGCGCGGGAGGCCACGATCACATCTGCGGGGCGCTGGCGATTGGGGTCATCGAGCCGGGCGATATTATGGACTCGATGGGCACTTCGGAGCCGGTCTTTGTCCCGCTCAACCAACCCATCAGCGACCCAATGGTGTGCCGCCAGGGGTACGCTCAGGGCGCGCACGCGGTTCCGGGCCGATACTATGCCACAACGTCGGGCTTTACGTCGGGGGCCAGTGTGGAGTGGTTTAGGGATATTGTGGGTCGTGACCTGGATTATGCCACGTTGATTGGGGAGGCCGAAGCCGTTGCGCCGGGCAGCCTGGGCGTTTACTTTATGCCCCATCTGCGCCTGGCCAACACGCCTCATTACGACCCCAAGGGCCGGGGCGCGTTTATCGGCCTCAGCACCGATGCCGGCCGGGGCGTGCTCTTCCGGGCGCTCCTGGAAGGGTTGGCCTACGACTGCCGCTATGCCCTGGAACCCCTGTTTGACTACCCGGAGGTGGTGCGGCCCCGCCAAATCTACGCGATTGGCGGCAGCACCCGCAACCCCCTGTTGATGCGCATCAAAGCGGCTGTGTTCAACCGGCCCATCACCGTCGCCACCGTCGCCGAGGCCACCAGCCTGGGCGCGGCTATCCTGGGCGGTCTGGCCGCCGGCGTGTATGCCGACCTGCCCTCAGCCCTACAGCAGCTTCGCCACAAGCACCGCCTGGTCGAGCCAGACCCCGCCGAAGCCGCGCTGTATGATCGCAACTTCCGCCAGGTTTACCAGCAGCTTTACCACGCCCTCAAGCCGCTGCACCATACCATTTACCAGTTGCAGAATTAAAAAAACCTTGGGGTTTACTTCGGCCAGTTGATGGAGGAACGTGATACGTGATGCGTGATGCGTAAAATCTTCACGCATCACGCATCACGTATCACCCTCGAACTATTCTGCTGGTAGCAACAATCGTTCTTTCTCTCACCCCGACCAGTAATCAAACACCAACGCTTTAGCCAGAAATGGTTGCAGCCGGGCGACAAAAGCCTGGTGGACCGGGTGGGGCAGGTAGCTGTCCCGCTCGGCTTCGCTTAAGAACGTCACCAGGAAACAGTGGCTAAACCCCTGGCTCAGGTTCTCGACGCTGACATCAGTCCCCCATTCAAAATCGTGGATCGCTTCAATCTGGCCGGGCAAGGCGCTGAACGCCTGCTCGATGCCCTGAATGTCCTCCCGTGTTGCCGTTTCATTGAAGGCGAACAACACAACGTGACGCAGAACTTTAGCGGATGGGTTGGATGGTTGGATACTCATACGGTATCTCCTGTTGTCGTTAAAAATTCTTTAACACTACCGGCATATAAACCAGCAAAGGCTGAACTTCCACCGCGCCAACATCACAGATGGTCTCATAAGGCCGGTTGAGCCGGCGTTGATCGGTTGTAACACCGCCCACACAGACCCCGCCATTGATGGCCGGGTTGCTGCTAAGCGGCAAGTGGGTTAGGGTAGGGCCGGTATTGTACCCCAGTGGTCCTAGCGGCAGCGAAGCGCTTTGCTGGTCGCCGGTTTGGGTAAAGTTGGCGCAGTTGGTATCACTGGAAAGATTGTGGCCCTGCGAGGCTACATCGCCATCACAGTTACCGGTGACGTTGTTGGTGAGCAATGTATTGCGCAGAGTCATCGTCCCCGGGCCCGACTCATTATAAACCCCCGCCCCGAATGTGGCCGTATTGCCGGCAACAGTCACAAAGTTCAACGTGGCGTTGCCGCCGTTTTGGTACATGCCGCCGCCGCCGCTGGGGGCAGTGGCCTGATTACCACTTAGAGTGACGTTAACCAGCGAGGCCGTAGCGGTGCTATGGATACCCCCACCGGTGCTGCCCGCTGTATTGCCGCTGATTGTCACCCGGCTCAGGGTGAGATTATTACCGTAGTTGCTGATGCCCCCGCCGGTTGTGGTGGCGGTGTTATGGCTAACGGTCGAGTCATTCAGGGTGAGCTGTCCATTCAGATTCCAGATACCGCCGCCATCCCCAACCGTAGCCCGATTAAGGGTGATCGTGGTTTGGCTGATCACAGCAGTCCCATTATTCTCAAGCCCCGCCCCGTAGCCGGCGCTGTTGCTGATGATGAGCGAGGCCGTCAAAGCCGCTGTCGCTCCGCTGCTCACGTAGATGGCCCCGCCGTCAAAGCCGCTGTTGCCCTTAAAGGTACTGCCCTGCACGCTCAACGAGCCGTTGTTGTTGGAAATGCCGCCGCCGGTGCCGGTGGTTCCACTGATAACATTGCTTAATAACTGGCTGTTGTTGATGTTGATGTTGCCACTGTTATTATAAATGCCGCCGCCGTCTTGAGTCGCCTTGTTACCTGAGAGGGTGGCATTGACCAAATTAAGGGTACCGTGGTTCAGAATAGCGCCCCCGGTGTTGGTCGAGCGGTTATTGGTCAATTGGCTGTTAATGATGGTCGTCGTGCCAAAGTTCTCTATGGCCCCGGTCACATTGGATTGACCGTTGGTCAGGGTAATGTTTTGCAGGGTCAGCGTTTTACCAAAAAAGACCTGAAACAAGAAGGTATTGCTGCCGCTCAGGGTAATTAACCCGCCCCCGTTGATACTTGTATCATCGCTAATCTCTTTATAAGAGGTCAGGGTGATTGTTGTGGCTCCACTGCCGCAGTTAAAGGTTACACTGCCACCCCCGGCCAGTTTTGCCACCAACGCAGCTTCGGTGCAGCTTGCCGCGCTGCCTGTACCAACCACCCCTCCGGCATAAACCGGGCCAGGGCGCAGCAGGATCAACCCGACCCCTCCTAATACCAGAACAATAAGCAGACTAACCTGTAAACGAAGTCGAACAGCTTGCAGTATCATTTTCCCCCCCTTATTTTAATAAATAACCCTCACCCCACGCTGGGTGCTCCACACTCGGCAGCCTCTCCCAAAGGGAGAGGGGAACTATCTCTTCCTCC
>JAAUSP010000110.1 GCA_012032575.1 Anaerolineales bacterium
TCGACCAGCCGGCCTTCGTTCATCACCAAAATCACATCGGCGGCCAGGATGGTGCTGAGCCGGTGGGCAATGACCAGACTGGTCCGGCCCTGCATAATGCGCTCCAAAGCCTCCTGGATCAGCGCCTCGCTCTGGCTGTCGAGGCTGCTGGTGGCTTCGTCCAGCACCAGAATGCGTGGGTTTTTGAGAATGACGCGGGCAATGGCCACCCGCTGCTTTTCGCCGCCGCTCAAGCGGTAGCCCCGCTCGCCGACGACGGTTTCATAGCCGCTGGGCAGGTTGGCAACAAAATGGTGGATATTGGCAGCCTGGCAGGCCGCTTCGATTTCGGCCTGGGTGGCGTCGGGTTTGGCGTAGAGCAGATTAGCCCGCAGGGTGTCGTGAAACAGGTATGTTTCCTGCGTGACCATGCCAATCGTCTGAGCCAGCGATTTCTGACTGACATCACGCAGGTCGTGCCCATCGAGGCAGATGCGGCCCGCCGTAGGGTCATACAGGCGCGGCAGCAAATAGGTGATCGTCGTTTTGCCCGCTCCGCTGGGACCGACCAGGGCCACCAACTGCCCCGGCTCAATCTCAAAACTGATGTCGTGGAGAGCCATCGTGCGGGAGGAGATTTTGAAGATTGAAGGTTCGCGGAGCGGGTTGAAGGTTGAAGGTTCTTCTTTTCCGTTTTCATCCTTCCGCCCTCCGCCTTCCGCCTTTAACCCCAGTTTGCCCGCGCCGCCGTCGCCGCCGTCGGTGTAGCTGAAGGAGACATCTTGAAAGGCGACTGCGCCGGCCACCTGGGTCAGGTTGATCGCCTCGGCTTTATCCTCGATTTCCAGGGGCAGGTCTATAATTTCAAAAACCCGCTCAAAGCTGACCATGCTGGTGGCGAATTCGATGTGGGCGTTGGTGATAGAACTGAGCGGGCCGTACAGTTGAGCCAGATACGAGCCAAAGGCCACAATCGTGCCGATGGTGAAAGCGCCCTGTAACACCAGATGGCCGCCCACCCAAAACACCACCGCCGTACCGATGGCGCTGACCAATCCCAGACCCATAAAAAACCAGCGTCCCACCATGGCCGAACGCACCCCGATATTCGCCACCCCGCTACTACGCTCGCGGAATTTATCCATTTCATTGGTTTGGCGGCCAAACAGCTTGACCAGCAGTGCGCCGTCCACATTCAGCGTTTCGTTCATGAGCGCATTCATCTTGGCGTTCAAGTCCAGGCTTTCGCGCCGGATTTGGCGCAGTTTAGCCCCTACCCGGCGGGTCGGCAGGATGAACAGCGGCAGAATTGCTATACTGAGCAGGGTCAGCCGCCATTCCAGGGAAAACATAATAAACAGGGTGGTCACAACAGTGACAATATTGGTCAGAATCGTGATGAACGTGCCGGTCAAGGCGCTCTGCGCCCCGACCACGTCGTTGTTGAGGCGGCTCATCAGCTCGCCGGTTTTGGTGTGGGTGAAAAAGCGCAGACCCATACGCTGCATGTGGTTGAACAGGGCGCTGCGCAAATCGGCAATCAAGCTCTCGCCGATGGTAGCGCTGAGGTAACGCTGGCCCAGCCCAATCAGGGCGTTGGCAATTGGAATTCCGATCATGCCCAGGGCCAGCCAGTTCAACCGGCTCACATCCCGGTTAGGGATAGCGTGGTCAATCAGGTCCCGGTAAAGCAGGGGCGGTATCAAACTCAGGCCGGTGATGGTAAAAATCGTGACCAGCAGACCCACAATTTTGAGCCGGTAAGGTTTGGCATAGCGCCACACCCGGCGCAGCAGCGCCCAGCTAATTTGGGGTTGATCTTTTTTTTCGTCGTAGCTGAGGTAAGCTCCCCAGCCGCCGCTGTGAAACATGCGTTTTTTGAACCTCTGTTTTAATTGTGATGCGTGATACGTGATGCGTGACTCGTAAAGAATCACGCATCACGTATCACGCATCACTTCTAGTCAATGGGCTGAATTGAAAACAATCTTTGTCAACTCAATGCGCGGTCAGCAGCTTATCCACCGCCTCGGCCAATTCAGCGAGGTTGCTGACGCGGTAGATCGCCGTGGCGTAAGGCTGGTAGGCCAGCATGTCACTGTCGCCGGTGCCCCACTGGCGGGGATGTTCCGGGTTGAGCCAGATGACCCGTTTGCTGCGCCGTTTGATCTGGTCCATCAAATCCAGGCGGGGATTGTTGTAATTGTTGCGCCCATCGCCCACAAAAATCACGGTGGTGCGATGGTCTATCGTGCCGGCATACTGCATCATCAAGGTATTCAGGCTGTTGCCCAGGTCGGTGTTGTAGTAGCCGGGGCGCAGCCGGGTCAAAACGACTTCAATGGCTACATCGGGCGTATTGGCGGCAAAATCCTCGCTGATGCTGTTGAGGTCGTCAATAAAGGCAAAGCTGTGGGCACTGGCAACCTGGTCCTGCAGTTCGTAGATCATGCGTAGCAAAAACTCAACCACCGCCCGCATGCTGGTCGAAACGTCACAGACGAGCAGCAGCTTGGGCTTGAGGTGGCGGGTTTTGAATTTGAGTTCCATTGGCACGCCGCCGTAGCGCAGGTTAGAACGCAGCGTTTTTTTGGCGTCGAGCGTGCCGCTTTTGCTGTGCTTGCGGCGCAGGGCGGCCCGGCTGCGCAACTGCGAGATCAGGCGGCGGACTTCGTCGCGCAGCAGTTCGGCCTCGCTCTCGCTCAAATTTTTGAAGGGGCGGTGCATCAAATCAGCCGCTTCCTGCTTTTGATTGGGCTGGTTCTCGGCCCGCTGGCGAGCCAGAGTGGCCCCCACGTGCTGGGCAATTTGCTCGGCCAGCGCCTCGCGGTTTTCCTCCATCCCTTTCATCAGCTCGTCAATGGCTTTTTGACTCATGCCCAATTGGGCTAGCAGTTCGGGCAACTGTTCCATCAACTGCCGTAATAATTCCATACCCATCTGGCGAAACATGCGCTGTTCCATCCAGCGCTGCTGGTAGGGCGAGTCCGCCGTCGGCAGACCGGATTGCTGACCAAGTTGATCCAGTTCCTGCTGGCTGGGGTTTTGCCCCTGTAACAGCCAGCGCAGCAGCTCCATCAAATTGTTGAGCTGGTTCTCCGGTGAAGAGGGTCCCCCCCGCTGCATCTGCTGGTTGCCAGACTGCTGTTGCTGCTGACGCATCTGCTCAAGCAGCGCACGCAGGGCCTGAGCCAGTAAATTCTTCTCTTCGGGCGAGAGGTCATCGGTCAGGTTGAGCAGGGGGGGGCCGCCGCTGCCAAAGTAAAGCGGAAATATCTGGTCAAAGATAGGCCGGTCCAGCGCCTCTTTGACCAGGGTTGTCCGCAGCGAATCCTGAAAATCGGTCCGGTCGAGAATACCCATGCAGCGAGTGGCATTAAAAGCATCCTCACTCTCGGCAATAGAGATGCGTACCCCCGCCGCGCGCAACCCGGCGATGAAGTCAATGATGCGTTGTTCCATCGTGTCCTCCTGACGAAGTTAAACGTTGAACGTTCAACGTTATTTCCGCCCCAACATCCGATAGTTGCCAAAATCGTCGGCGTCAAAACCGCCGGGGCCGGGTTTAGTAGTCCCGCCATTGGTACCCCGGCGAGCCAGGGCACGCTTGGCGCGGGTAATATCCGTTTCGTGTTTGAGCAGCACGGTCATGGTGGTTTCAATCGTTTTTTCGTCGAGATTTTTGGTGTTTAACTGCACCAGCGCCCGCGCCCAATCGAGAGTTTCGCTGATAGAGGGAGATTTTTTCAAATCCATACCCCGCAGTTGGTGGACCAGTTCCACCGCCTGACGGGCCAATTCGGGGGCCAGGTCGGGTACTTTCAGGCGCACAATCTTCAATTCGGCTTCAACATCGGGATAATCCAGGAAGAGGTAGAGACAGCGCCGCTTGAGCGCCTCGCTGAGTTCGCGGGTGTTGTTGCTGGTCAAAAAAACAGTCGGCTGGTGTTTGGCTTTGATCGTCCCTAACTCCGGCACGCTGACCTGAAAATCACTCAAAACTTCCAGCAAAAAGGCTTCAAACTCAACATCGGAGCGGTCAATCTCGTCAATCAACAGCACCACCGGCTCCGGCGAGGTCAACGCCTGGAGCAATGGCCGGGGCAGCAAAAACCGCTCGGAGAAGAAAACCTCCTCCTCGGCGGCAATCCGGTCGGCGGCTTCGCGCAGCGACGCCACCTGGCCCACCACATCCTGGAGCTTGTCGCGCAGCAGTTGGGTGTAAAGCATCTGCTTGGCATATTCCCACTCATACAGGGCTTTGGTTTCATCCAGACCTTCGTAACATTGCAGCCGGATCAGCCGGCGCTGCGTGGCGGCGGCCCAGGCTTTACTCAATTCAGTTTTGCCCACCCCGGCCGGTCCCTCGGTGAGGATAGGTTTGCCCAGCTTCTCGGCCAGATAAACAACGGTGGTTATCTCGTCGGAGGCAATGTACTGCTGGGCAGCTAATTGTTCTTTAAGTTTGGCGGTAGCGTCAGACATGCAGTTCCATCTCCTGTTAAGTTACACGGTTTCTCAAGCAGAGGTCATGAATTTATACGGACTTTCCCCCATTAAATCGTGGACTCTGCGTAGGTTAAGATGAAAGCACAGCTAGCACAGGTATCATCAATGCGGTTGAAGCGGTTAGGGGTGGGGTTTCGACCCAAGCTTGTGGCTGGTGGCCTAGCCAAAGCGGGGCAGTTGACGGCTAGCCGGGCCATCGTTTATATAAGTTGGGGTATTATGGCTGGCAAGCTGAAGATTGTCAAGGGGGAAATGGGGGGAAGATTGGAGATTGGAGATTGGAGATTGGAGGATAGAGTTGTTTCTAATTTCTAATTTCTTATTTCTTATTTCCCCGCCTGCTCATAAGCCAAACTGCCCCACTGCTGATAAGCAAAACCACGGTAACAGCCAGGCCGCCTTCGGGGCCAAAGGGGCCGCCGGTGATAACATCCGGGCCGGCTTCCATCAAATTAAACAACGTGCCCCCGGCAGCGGGCTGCCCGCTGACTTCCAAACCAAACACATTACCCTGCGCCCAATTCCAGGCGGCGTGGATGCCAAACACACCCCACAATCCGCCTTCGTAAAGCACATACAGGGCGGTAAAGAGGCCAAACAGGAAAAGATTGACAAATGCCACCGGGCTGACATTGGGGTTGAGCGAGTGGTAAACTGCGAAGACAACCGCCGAAATAATAATGCCCCAGATCGGTTTGTGTCGCGCCCCGATGACCGGCAATAACCAGCCACGGGCCAGCACTTCCTCGGCTGGTCCCTGGACAGTCCAGCCCAAAAAGACCAGCAGCACACCCGCCAGCGCAGCCAATCCTTGTGGTTGGGCGGCTGATGATTCTTCCACCGCCATAAACCCCAGGCCCGCCGATACCCCTACCGACAGCGCAAACATCAACAGGCCCGCCAGCACCCCCCGCAAATAGTAAAACCACGCCCCACGCCGTTCCAGGCCCAACGTCCAGAAGGGTCGTTTTTCGTACCACTTCAACCAACCCCACAGCAGCAGAAAAATCGGTGCAAACGACAGGATGAGCAGAATGGTCAGTTCCAGCGCCGTATTGGGCATGAGGAACTGCATCAACTCTTCAGGTCGTTCCGCCGATAAGGCCCGGCCAGCCTCGCGCAGTGACAAGGCTAAAATCAGAAAAATCGCCGGCAGTCCCCCCGCAAACTGGGCCACCAGAACGAACACAAAACTCAACGGCACCGCCGCCAGACCCGGCGGCAGCCGCTGTCCCGTTCGAGCCAGTTCAAATACATGGTTGTGAGGATCAAGCAGCTTGTTCATTGAGGGTTAGCCTTTAAACTCCGCTTTCCAACCTTCCAACCTTCCGCTCACTCATGCCGAGACCCATCGGGCATAACCGCCCCGGTCAAAATAACGCCGTCGAGAATAGTCCGGCTGAGATTGGCCTCCAACAGATTGGCGCGGGCCAGAACCGCCCCGCGCAGAATCGCGCCAAACAGATTGGCTCCGTTCAGCGTTGCGCCGGCCAAAAAAGCCCCAGCCAGATTAGCCTTGGACAAATTAGCCCGCGTCAGTTTGGTCTTGGCCAGAAAAGTACCGGCCAGATTGGCCTCGGTTAAATCGGCTTCGGCCAAAAAGGCTTCACTCATAAACGCGCCGGCCAGGTTGACTTTGGTCATATTAGCCCGGCTGAGATTAGCTTTTTCCAGATTAGCTCCCGTTAAATTTTTGGCTCCAACCAGGCTGGCCCCCGCCAAATTAGCCTCGACCAGCACCGCCCCGGCCAGATTGGCCCCGGTCAGCTCTGCGCCTTTCAGGCTGGCCCGGCCTAATTGAGCCAGCCGCAGATCGGCGTCGGTCAAATTGGCCCCGATCAGATTCGCTTCGAGCATGCTCGACATGCTTAGCCTGGCCCCACTCAGGTTGGCCTGGATAAGCAGCGTTTGATGCAGATTGGCCCGGGTCAAATTGGCCTGTTCCAGTTTGGCTTTGCTGAGATCAGCGTCTTGCAGCAAGGCCTCACTCAGATCAGCGCCTTGCAGCTCGGCCTCGATCAAATTTGCGCCGACCAGCTTGGCATGGCTCAAATTCGCGCCGGTCAGCGTAGCCCCCATCAAATCAACCATGCTCAAATCACGCCCGCTTAAATCAAAGCCGCGCAAATCATCCTGGCGGCCCTGATTGGCCCAGGCCAGGGCCAGGCGATACTGCGCCTCCCGATCTAAAACGGGCGAAACCGGGAGCGGGTCAACAGATTCCACATCAGTCATTTACTATTTTCCTTTGTCAACAATTAGACGAATTATACTAACACTCAGCGGAATCTTAAAATGACCGGCCAATCCTTTATAGATTTTTATTCACTCCAATATTTTAAGGTTGCAGTTATTCTTTTCAAACCGAAATCAAACCTGACCGTGCTATTATGAGGTTACATCGTTAGTTGGTTTCCTTTCTTCTCTCCTTCATTTTGTTCTCCTTTCTCTAAAAAGAGGCGCTCCGTAACTGGAGCGTCTCTTTTTTTGACAAAGCGCCGGTTTTACCATAAAAATATCCCGATAATATCATGCAGCCACATGAAAACGACCCACAAAATCCATATCTTACCTGGTTTTCTCTGCCCGAACTCTTTTTGACCTCATTCCCCGGAGTTCGGCCCGACCGGGATGAGCTAGTTCTGGATATTGACCGGGAGCAATTGGTCCGGCGGATGGAGGAGTATTTCACCGTAGAAGTTGGCTCAAAGCTAATTCCTGGGCAAACTCCGTCGGGTGTTGAGGCTCAGGGGGACCAGCTTCAGCAGAAGCGGCTGCTGAACCACCAGATTATTCGCCTCTGTTACCGCCCCTTTGATTTGCGCTGGCGGTTTGAGGGGTTAGAAACAAAACCGCTCAGTAAAAAGCAGCTCGACTATTTTCGCCAGGTCAAACCGGGCAACCTCTGGTTAGCAGCGGCCAAAAAACATCGAGGAGGCTTCGATCCCCCCTTTGTAACCTCACGCCCCGCCTCCCAGTATTTGTTAGAGAGTCGGACTTATTTTTTCCACTGCGGCTGCACCTCGAAACCAACGGCACCTTTTTTGCCCATCTCCCCAAAGAATACGGGATTCAGCCCAATCTATCCAAAAAAGCCAGGCGCTATCTGGCCGATGTGGGAGCGAATGAGGCGGTCGAAACACTCTTTTACCATCTCCTGGCCGTGTTGTATGCCCCTCAGTATCGGGCAGAAAATGGAGCAGCCTTGCGTCAGGATTGGCCGCGCCTGCCGCTGCCTGACACCCTCAAATTGCTGCAAAAATCGGCGGCGATGGGTCAAAAAATTGCCGCCCTGCTGGATACGGAAAAACTGTCCCCGGCATCACTGCCGGCCAGATTCGCCCCGACCTCAAAACTGTGGGCGTTATGAGTCGAATTGAAGACGATTCGCCCGATAAAGACGACTCGCCCGATTTTGATAGCGAACTACCTGTTTCCGCTGACCAGAGCCAGCCGCTAGAACGTCCTTTCACCGCCGACGAGCAGGCCGCGTTTGAAAAGGGGGCAGCGGCGCTCGGCCTCAGTCTGGACCAACTGAGCGAGATTCTGGGCGAAACCACTCTGGACATTTACTTCAACAATGCCGCTTCCTGGGCCAATATTCCGCGCAACGTATGGGAATATTCCATAGGCGGGTCGCAGGTGCTGAAGAAATGGCTGTCCTGCCGCGAAGCGTCGCTTTTGGGCCGGCCGCTCAAGTCGGAGGAAACGCACGAGGTCACACACATCGCCCGCCGGATTATGGCCCTGCTGCTGCTGGGGCCGGCGTTGGATGCCAACTACCGGGCGGTCAAACGAACGACGCAAACGATGTAAATAACGCCTACTTTTCCGCTGGGATTTCCTTCCCCCTTGACGCCGCCGCCGATTCTGCGGATAATGGAAGTACCTGATCCAGAATTAGCGGAGCCGGTTATGAACCCTACCCAACCGACAGACCCCTCAGCGGCTACAGTCAGGAGTTTACTCCAGGCTGGGATTGCGGCGGCCAAAGCCGGTCAACGCTCACAGGCCCGCGAATTGTTGTTACGGGTCATCGCCCTGGAAGAGACCAATGTAACAGCCTGGCTCTGGCTAAGCGGGCTGGTCGAGAGCAAAACCGATAAAGAAGCCTGCCTGGAAAACGTGCTGACCCTCGACCCCAATAACGAGGCGGCTCGCCAGGGTTTGCTGCTGCTGCAAAAGAACGCCGCTCCGTCTGCCTCGCCTGCCGCGCCGCCCCCGCCAACAGCCGCCGAAGTTCCACCAAAACCATCCCCTCGGCCCCAGCCTAAAAAATCAGCCCCACCCACAACAGCGCGTCCGGCTGACCCGCTCAAACCCGGCCATTTGAGGCAGCATGCCTCCATCGCCGCTTCGCTCCTTCAGTCGGATTTTGCCGCCCGTCAAAAACCGATTGACCCTGCCGAGCGCGATGCCCCGGAAGATGTGTTTGCCAATGAATATCTCTGCCCCTATTGCGCCAAACGTACCCGGCCCAACGACCAGCACTGTCCTGCCTGCCATAAAAAATTGTGGATTCATATCCCGCGTCGGGCGACTCCTTCCAAGCTCTACTATTTTTTCATGTGGAATGTCGGCATTAATATCGCTGTCATCGTCGTAATGATGGTTCTCCTCGTGCTGCTGGGCCTGGATGATCACTCTGTGCGTAATTCGGGCCTGTTTTATGGGGTCTTGACGGCCCTGGGATTAATCGCCGCCTATTATACCGTCATTCTGATAGGTTATTTCAAACGCTGGCGGATTCTCTATTATTTGAATGTTGTCGCCGCCGTGCTGTTGATGGCCCAGGCCGGGGCAAATGTTTTGATCTCAAGCCTCCGCTCCAGTGGAAGTATGTTTTGTGGCGGCATTATGTTTCTGCTGGGCATTGTTTGGTTTTTTATGATTCTCAATTTGGGCGAAGATTTTGCCTATGACAAATACCGGCTGATCCTGCGAGTTGACCCCGACGTTAAAACAAGCAAAACCCTGGTTCACCGGGGCAATCACTACAGCCAGCGCGGCATGTGGGCGTTGGCTGCCATGCACTATCGCCGGGCCGCCGGCCAATCCCCCGACGACATCAACTGCCACCTGACCCTCGCTTTGGCCTACCTGCGCCTGAATCTATTCGATAAAACCGCCGAAGCTCTGGCCGAGGCTCGCCGTATCAGCACCATTGACCCCCTGCTGGAAAACTCACCCTGGAGTTGGAGCAAAAACGCCGAACCTGACTGGTGAGGTTTCATTCCAGCCATCAGTGCTATAATCCGGCCAACAAAAGTGGTCAAGAGGTCTTTCATGCCCCAATTCCGCCTGCGTTGGATTATCGCCCTGGTCGTTTTGCTTGTGGCGGTGCTGCTGTTCTGGCTAGTCACCACCGACAGCGCCTCGGTCTGGCCGTATCGCAATACCCTGCAATATCATGCCCTGAGCTGGTGGTGGCAGCAGACCGGCTATCCGCAGCCGGGCGAGCCGGGCGAACTGCGCGGGGTCGTGCTCGACATGCAGAGCCAGCCAATAGCAGGGGCATGGGTGTTGGTTTCCAGGTGGGACGGCACAACCTACAGCACTCGCAGCGAGGCTGACGGCGGCTATCGGATTACTAATGTGCCCACCGGACAGTACCGGCCTGTAGCCGGTGCGCCCGGATTTGACAGCGTCGAGGCGGTCGGCTGGGTCACTATCAACCCGGAAACGACCACCACAGCCGACATCATCTTGCCCCCCGAACCGGCCCGCTCGCTCACCCCCGGCCAGAATCTGAGCTTCGCCGCGCCCAGCACCCCCGCCTGCGCCGATCCCCTCCCAGCGACCGCCAATCGCCAGCCGTTCACTTTTGACAATAATGGCAAACCCGGCCAACCGGCCCTCTACTACACCCCGCTGACCACCACCACAACCAGCCGACTGCCGGTACTGATGGTTGTCTACCCCGGCCCGGCCGCCTCCTGGGACTGCGCCAGCCTGCCGCTGGCGGCAGCGGGCTACGCGGTGGTGGCCCTCGGCCCGGCTTACAGCCTGGATTTGGAAGCCGACATTGACGAACTGGAGCGAGTCGTCGCCTTTATCCGGGCCGGGCAGTTTCCCCGGCAGCGACGGCGCCCGGCTGGCGGTTCTGGGCGGCAGCTACAGCGGCCTGCTGGTACAGCGTTTGCTCCAGCGCAGCCCCCACTATGAGGCCGCCCTGCTGCTCGGCCCACCAACCGATTTGTTTGACATGCGCCGCCGTCTGGAAGAGCGCAGCTACATTCCGCCCTTTGACCTCGATCAAGTCCTGGTCGCACTCGGCCTGCCCGACCGGGAGCCGCTGCGCTACTGGCGCTACTCCGGCGCGTATCATATCCTGCCCGATTTCCCCCCCTGGCAATAATGCACAGCCGCACCGACGAGGTTGTGCCCTTTCAGCAGAGCGAACTTCTGTCGGCCCATCTGACCCAGATCGGGGTGGCCCACCAAACCTATTTCTTCGACGGGGCCAGTCATTATCTTCTGGCCGACGGCGGCGACAAAGACACCCTTGAAATCTACCGGCTGACGCTTGAATTTTTAGCCGAGCATTTGAAGTAGGAAAGTTGGAAGGTTGAATGTTCGCCATATTCACCGGCTCATGCTAAAATTCTCGACATAGTATTGAATTTTGTGCTTAAAAGTATGGGACGCGGATTGGACGGATTCGGCGGATCAAAAATTAAAAATCAGATCGATCCGTGTCATCCGGGTCCCATTTAGTCCATCAAGCACATAATTTGAGACTATCTCAAATTCTCCGTGTACCGCTTTGCATATTTAATTAGAACGCTGATTGACGCTGATTTCCGCAGATTTGCGCAGATTATTTAAAAGATCAGCGAAAATCAGGTAAATCTGCGTTATCTGCGTCCGGTTTTTGGACCGCTTGTAAAAATTGCAAATATAATGGACAAATAAACTTCAATGACACTACAACAATCCAAAATTCATACAGCCACCGCCCAGGCCCACCCGAACATCGCTTTTATCAAATATTGGGGCAACCAGGATAACCGTTTGCGCCTGCCGGCCAACCCCTCGCTCTCGATGAACCTGGGTGAGTTGCGCACCGTCACCACTGTCACTTTTTCGGCAAAACTGCGCGGCGATGCCCTGAGCGTGAACGAGCAGCCGGTTGTCGGGGCGGGGTTGGAACGGGTGACAGAGGTGCTGGATTTGATCCGCCAGCAGGCCGGTCTGGATTGGTCTGCCCGGGTTGAGTCAAGCAACAATTTTCCGGCCGGGGCCGGCATCGCCTCGTCGGCGTCCGCTTTTGCCGCGTTGAGTCTGGCCGGGGCGGCGGCGGCCGGCCTGAATTTGGATGAAGCGAGTCTTTCCCGGCTGGCCCGGCGCGGGTCCGGCTCAGCCAGCCGCTCGGTGCCGGGTGGTTTTTGCCAGTGGACCACCGGCAGCGATGCGAGTTCGGTGGCGGTGAGCATTGCGCCGCCGGAGCATTGGGATTTGCAGGATGTGATTGTCGTGGTCAGCCAGGAGCATAAAGCTGTGGGGTCAACCGGCGGACATCACCTGGCCCCCACCAGCTCGCTCCAGGCGGCGCGGTGGCCGGGGTCAAAGCCAGGTTGAAGCTTTGCCGCGAGGCTTTGCTGGCTCGTGATTTGGCCGCGCTGGGGCCGGTTATCGAAGAGGATGCCGTGATTATGCACGGGGTTATGATGACCAGCCACCCCCCGCTTTATTACTGGAACCCCGCCACGATGACCATCATTCACACTGTCTTGCAGTGGCGCAGCGAGGGGATTCCGGTTTATTTTACCATTGACGCCGGCCCCAACGTTCATCTCATCTGCGAGGGTACCCACGTCGGAACCGTCGCTGCTCGCGCCGGCCGGCTGCCGGGTGTCCAGCGGGTTATCAGCAGTGGTCCCGGTGGTCCGGCCCGTTTGATTCACACGCCTAATTCATGAGAAGGACGGAGGAAACGATGCAAGCTGTCCTAGCTATTATCCAGGCCCAGGATACGAACATAGCCCTGGATCGGTTGAAAATCCTAAACCTGCCCTGCCTCATGCCGATTTCTTCGGCGGGGGGATTTTTGCGGCAGGGCAATACGGCCCTGTGGATTGCCGTACAAGCGCCGCAGTTAGCCCAGGTTTTAGAGGTGCTGCGCCAGACCTGCCACCAGCGGACCACCTTCATGCCCACCTACTATCTCGAAGCGCCGCCGAATCTGACCGCTTTCCCCATCGAAGTAGAAGTCGGCGGCGCAACGGTTTTTATCTGTGATGTGGAACACTTTGAGGTATTTTAGCCATGTTCAAACTAATTATTGCCATTATCCGCGACAGCGACGCCAATGCCGTCAGCAGTGCTCTGATTGAGCAAGACTTTCGGGCCACCCGCATTGCCAGTACCGGCGCATTTTTCCGGCAGGGCAACACGACGCTGATTATCGGCGTCGAGACCGAACAAGTAGACGCCGCCATTGCCGTAATCAAAGCTGCCTGCGGCCCCGCCCCTACCGATGGCAGCCATCGGGCCACTTTGTTTGTATTGAACGCCTCTCGTTTTGAGCAGATTTGAAAGCCCCTATTCATCATAAGAAAAGCCTTCTCTGAGCGCGAGAGAAGGCTTTTAGCAGAGTCCAGCCGACCTTCCATCTCGCTTTTGCTTAAGTCAAGCAGGCAATCACCCAGAGTTACAACCCCGGCCATCCGGGGGAGTTAAACTTAGTTCTGTATTCCCCGTTTGTATTTCAAAACATTAATACAATCTTTACCTTTCCTTTATAAATTACAACTTTTCACGTGCCGATACTAATTATCATGCCTGTTGACCGAGAGCGCAGAATCTTTACGCTGCAACTGTTTCTGATGATGAATGACATTACTCCCCAGCCAACAATGGCAATAAGAGCACCGGCTTCAATAAGTTATGATTATGAGGCGGAAGTTTACTAACCTGTGCCGGCCGTTTATGGCAATGGCAACGGTAAACATTAGTACCTGCTTAATTCTATAAAATTCACCCGATCTACGGGTTAAGAATAGAGACAGAAAAGAAAGGTTTACTATGAAATTCCAATTAAAATCCATTCAAATGAAGATTGCTTTATGGGTTGGACTTTGTTTGCTATTTGTCGCGGCAGCCATCATCGCTTACGCCGCCTTCTCGGTACGCCAGACTGCTTTGAAAGCGGCCGAGGATAATGCGATTGCTGTAGCCCAAACTGAAGCAGGATCTGTTAACAGTGAACTAGAAGTACCGTTGGATGCAGCCCGCACCCTGGCCCAGGTTTTAACGGCAGTCAAAACCGAACAAATCCAACTGAGTCGAGCTGAGGTCAACGCGATGCTCAAGCAAGTTGCGACTGATAATCCAAAATTCCTCGCTGCCTACACCCTTTGGGAGCCAAATGCTTTTGATGGGCAAGATGCTAAGTTTGTCGGCACGTTCGGTCACGATGAGACCGGGCGCTTCATCCCCTACCATGTTCATTCAGAAGGTAAAATCATCCTGGAGCCTCTTGTGGATTACGAGGTTGAAGGCGCTGGCGATTATTACCTAATTGCCCGAAGAACACATCAAGAGACTATTATTGACCCTTATATTTATCCAGTGGCAGGCGTGGATGTACTGCTGAGTTCATTAATTGTTCCGATTGTGGTTGATGGACAATTTTACGGTATTACCGGTATTGATATCCAGATTGATTTTCTTCAGACTCTGGCCGATCAGCTTGATTTGTATGACAAGTCAGCCTCGCTGGTTTTGATCAGCAACCAGGGACTGATTGCCGGGGCCACAGGCCGACCTGAGCTGGTAGGTCAATCTATCACAGAGCTTTACCCGGACTTTTTGGAGAGCGGCAAACTGACTCGCCTTCAACAGGGAGAACTGATCACCGAGCATTCAGACGATTACTTCCAAGTGTATGCCCCCATTCATTTTGGCCAGACCACCACGCCCTGGGCGGTCAATATTATCATCCCCACCCAAAAACTCATCGCCGAGGCCACCACTCTGATGTGGCGGTTGATTGGGATCGGCTTATTATTGACCACCGTAGCTTTGGGGCTGCTGTGGTTAGCCGCCGGACAGATTGCCAAGCCGGTGCGGCAAATGACCAAAATAGCGCAAAACATAGCCGAGGTGGATTTATTGGCCCTGGTTCAGGAAGTAAAGATGTTGGCCCAGGGCGATCTAACCCGCCGTCTGATCATTACGACCGAGCCACTTCCTGTAACATCGCAGGACGAAATCGGGCAGATGAGCCGTGCGTTTAATACCATCGTTAGCCGCCTCCAGGAAACCGGACAAGCCTTTGGGGAAACGACTGTTACTTTGGGCCACTTGATTGGTCAAGTAGCTGAAAATACTCGAAAAGTCGGCAGTGCTGCCGAGCAAATCCTGGCCATTGCTGAACAGTCCAGCCATGCTACCACCCAGGTAGCAAACACAATGCAGCAGGTAGCTCGCGGCACCCAACAACAAGCCGACTCCATCACCAAAACGGCTGGCTCGATGGACCAGATGGTGCGGGCTATTGATGGTGTCGCCAAAGGGGCACAGGAACAGGCTTCTTCTATTGGCCAAACAGCTCAAGCAGTCGGTGAACTGACCACCTCTATCCATAAAGTTGCCCGTGGCACCGAGGCCCAAAACGAAGCCGTCTCCCAGGCCAAAAAGTCCGGGCTGGCCCTGGAAACCGCGGTTCAACAAATCAGCACCCAGGTAGACCAGGTGGCCACCTTTATCAAGGCCAATCTGCAAACGACCCAATCCGGTCAGCAGGCGGCCCGAGAGGCGGTTGCCGGGATAGACCAGCTTGGGCATGCGACCGAAAAGCTGGCCCAAAGTGTGGTGGACCTCGGTAAACGCTCCACTCAAATCGGGGCCATCATCGAAACCATTGACGACATCGCTTCCCAAACCAACCTCCTGGCCCTCAACGCCGCCATCGAAGCTGCCCGCGCCGGGGAACACGGCAAGGGTTTTGCTGTCGTCGCCGACGAAGTCCGCAAACTGGCCGAACGCTCCTCCCTCGCCACCAAGGAAATCCGCGAGATGATCCAGATGGTCCAGAACGGGGCCGAAAGCACCGTCGAAGCGATGAAGCAGGCCGGCAAGGATGTTCAGGGTGGGGTGACCTTGACCCGCCAGGCGGGGTCTGCCTTTGAGGTCATTACTAATGGCACGGCTGATTCGGCCAAGCAGATCGAGGTTGCGCTGACCGCGCTGGCAGCCGTTCAACAGGCGACGCAACAACTCGATCAGGCTATTGAGGCCGTGGCCCAGGTCGCCAGCGAGAACCGCACATTAGCCACTCAGATGGGGACTGTGGCTCAGACCACCGGCGAATTTATCGAACAGGTTTCGGCGGTGGTTGAAGAGAACTCGGCCGCGACCGAAGAGATGAGCGCCAACGCCGGCGAAGTGTCCGAGGCCATTGCCGACATTTCCAGCGTGAGCGAGGAGAACAGCGCGCCCATCTGGAACAGGACGCCCCAGCGGCGCTCGACCTCGGTCCGCGCGGAGGGCGACACGGCGTCGAGGTCCTGGCCGAAGACCTTGATCGTCCCGGCCCGCTTCGGGACGAGGCCGAGGATGGTCCGCATCAGGACCGACTTGCCGGAGCCGGATTCGCCCACCAGCGCCAGCGTGCGGCCCTTGCGGATGGAAAAGCTGAGGCCATCGACCGCATGCACGAACTGGCGCGGCTTCGATTCGAGCACCCGGTTCAGCCACGGCGGCGAAACGTCGAAGGTCTTCGCCAGGTCCTTCACTTCGACCAGGGGGCTCACGCCGCGGTCCCCTCTTCGACCAGCCAGCAGGCGGCGCGCGTGCGCCCGGCCCGACGCAGTTCCGGACGTTCTCTCCGGCAACGCTCCATGACTTGGGGGCAGCGCGGGTTGAAGGCGCAGCCGCTGGGAATGGCATTGAGCCGCGGCATCGCGCCGTCGATCTGCAGCAGCCGCTCGCGCGTGTCGTCCATCGCGGGGATCGAGCCCATCAGGCCGACGGTGTAGGGGT